>NZ_JASJDK010000006.1 GCF_030065675.1 Mastigocoleus sp. MO_188.B34
CAAGTCACAATTAAGACTTAGGAATGTGGATTAAATAAAGTACAAAAGTAGGGTGCTGTTAGCATCGCGTAACGCACCATTCCAAATTTCAAAATTACAGGTTATTAAATTCTCATTCCTAAGTTTAGAGATTTTGAATTCAGAAGAATCTTGTTTACAGGATCTTACTTATCAAATATTAATAGGGACACGCTATAGCTCGCTACTTTGTGGATCCGCTAATGACTTTTGACTTTTTACTTGCGCGTAGCGCCATACTTTCGTTTTAACAATTTGATTTTAACAAATTCAGGACTTACGCGAGTGTCACAATTGGTGGGTGGTTGGTGCGTGACGCTACAAGTCTCATTTTTAAGTTCAAATATTTTCGCAGCGTCACACACCCTACAGGAAAAATATGCCAGTTGCGTAAGTCCTAAAATTAAATTTTTGTTGGAAGAAACAGAAAACGAGAAATAGGATAATAAAAAAGTAAAGACGCGACATGTCGCGTCTCTACATATTGGTCAAACTATTATTTTGACTGAATTCTGAAGTTGCTTGAAGGAATGCGTTTAACGTACGCTACCTTCATAAGCCTTAGCATCCAAAGGCTTCATGAAATACAATTTCAAGAATTGTACGCCATTGGAAACATAAAGAGGTAATTTTTGGAATAATTGCAGGAATTTTGGAGTCCCAGAATTAACAATAGCTCTGAGCTTGTCGTTGTTATTGACACAAGTATCTAAGAATTGATAGAATTTGGGGTTTTTAACATCTAACATTACGGGGAAGACTCGTCCGGCGGTTTCGTTGGTCTTCTCAATTACGTGGATGTCATATTCCCGCGCATCCAACCCAATAGCAGCGTAAAAGTCTTTACGTTGGATGTCATTGAGATACATGGTCGCAAAAACTGATAAGAGGAAAAAGCGACACCATAGACGCGCTTTCCAATCATTAAGCATTTGCGGTTGAGATTTCATGATCGCATCGAAGAAATCTCCATGACGGTTTTCATCCTGACACCAGTTTTCAAAGAAACGGAAAATTGGATAAATCCGATCTTCTGGATGTGCTTCTAAATGACGATAAATAGTTATATAACGCCAGTAACCAATCTTCTCTGAAAGATAAGTGGCGTAAAAGATGAATTTTGGCTTAAAGAAAGTGTATTTGCGACTCTTAGTTAAAAATCCCAAGTCTAATGACAGATTAAAATCTGACATTGCTTTGTTGAGGAAACCTGCGTGACGAGCTTCATCTCGGGACATCAAGTTGAAGCACTCCGCTAATACCGGGCTTTTACCTTTTAAGCGACGACCGAGTTCTTTGTAGAGCAAGAAACCGGAAAATTCAGCCGTACAGGAGCGTTCTAGAAATTCTACGAACAATTGGCGAGTTTCCCCATCGATATGCTCCCAAGACTGCTCGAATTCGGCGTCCCGAACAAAGTGATGGCGGTTATAGTCAGCACGAAATTCTTCCAAGATGGCTCTCAATTCGTCTTCATTGACGGAGATGTCCATCTTTTCCATCTCATCAAAGTCGGTGGTGTAAAACCGGGGAGTTAATAAAGTTTCCTTTGCCGGGATTTTTACCCCGGGGCGCATTTCTTCAAAGCTTGGTTTTTTTAGGGAATCTACCATATTGCGATCGCTTCTGTTCCTTTTGTTTTATGCGGATGCCCCTCAAAGCTAAAGAATATGCTTTCGCAGGGTCTAAAAATTAAGTAATAAACAATAGTCTACCAACCCTAAGGACTAGAACCGATAATTTAAACGTTAAGAGTTGCAACAATTACAGAAATATTAATCGTGCAAATTTACGCAAAATTTCTGGAATTTGCCGTTTGCGATTGGTAGTTAATCCGGTATGACCGGAATAGTTTAACTTTAAACGACCAAATTAGAAGTCAATGAATTAGAATTCGATATTTAACTTAAGAGAAGAAATTATTTGGGGCTATATCTCCTACTAAACAAGCTTTCTGGGTTTTAGGCTTGGAGAAAAAGCACTGTGGAGTATTCAGAATCTAAAATAATTATCCGTACCAACTTTGATTTCAACTCACCAACGTGAAACAAATAATTATTTGGAATTATTTTCCCATAACTATTTTGAAATCCGGGTCTCCAAATGTCAGCGATAGGAAATTTCTATAACTAATCTATATATCAGTCAATTTCTTTAACTAGAACAAAGTGCAGAAATCAACACCGATGAAGTTTAACTAACAGTGCCAACCCCAGATTGAAACAATTACAATTGAATATATCTCTAATATTTTTAGTGACTTTTAAATATCAACCATTCTTGGATATTTCTGTACGCTTTCCCACTTTATATTTACTAGGTCTGAATCGCACTGTTGATCACCAGACAAATTAACATCTATCGTCATTTTTAAAGTCCGCTAATTTAAAGTTCGCTAAAAAGTCCCCCGACCGAAAAATTATTTTAATAAATCAACTAAATGAAGAGGTTGAAATTCAGATGAAGGCAAAAAGTGACGTTAATTACAGCAAAAAAACTCAATCGCGTCAAGAGCGCTTGCTGGCATCCTATATATTAACTGCCGCACACTTTTTTGGTTTGAGTGGTTTACACCGTTTATACAACGGTAAGATAGGCACTGGCTTATTATGGCTATGTACTTGGGGTATTCTTGGTATCGGGCAGTTTGTAGACTTGTTTTTAATCCCCGATATGGTTGATGAAGCTGAAGCCAGACTTAAACTTAAAGCAGGGGTTTCTTCCTTTGGGATTCCTTTAGATGTTCCAGTAACCACATCTCAAGTTTACCAATCTGCCAAGAAAGAAGAAACAAAGCCACTAAATTTGAGATTATTGAAAGCTGCGGAAAAAAATGGCGGTAAGATATCCGTAACTAAGGGCGTTTTGGAAACAGAAGCTACCTTTGAAGAAGTTGAAAGCACCTTAAAAGAAATGATGAAGTCGGGTTATGTCAGCATAGATAACGACCCACATAACGGAGCCGTTATCTACCATTTTCATGAATTGAGTTAGTTGAGTTAGTTTATTCCCAACCACTTTTGACCATTTAAACGCTGCATCAACCCAAATACCATTAGATCCAGGGTGATTTTACGTTCATCAATCAAAAAAGATTCCATAGTACTTGGTTTTTTACCTTCATTACAGGAGAACCCTTTTTTACCCTTAATATCTTCATCAGGGAAATATAAGTTGAACTGACGTTGACCACCATACCAACGACCTTCAACTTGCCAGCATTCTCCAGCACTTTCAAAACCAATAATGGGAACTTTTTGTTTCGCAAAAGATAACTGTAAATCTTCTACCCCCTTACCAGTCATCGCTTTTTCTACGGCTGGAACATAAATGTTTTCCATAAACTCCGCAAATGGCTTATCTTCCAGCGCTGGGGGCTTTTCTTTTTTAGGTTTTTTGGCTGCAGCAGGAGGTTTATCGCTTTTAGCTGCTGCAGGTTTGGCTGCTGCGGGTTTTGCTTCAGCAGGCTTAGATTTGGAAGCTTCCGCATCTGAAGAAGCAGGTTTGTTTTGCTTGTTTTCTTCTGCCATTAGTTGAGTTAATCCTTTATCTCACTAAGATAGCAATTCTCCGGTTTAGAAGAAGCTACCTTTGAGTTTATCGATCATTCCCATTTTGGCATAGGGGAAAGATTGAGTAATGAGTAAGAAGTAAGGAGTCAGAAGTAAGAAGTAAGGAGTCGTAGAGACGCGACATGTCGCGTCTCTACAGGAGTCAGGAATCATGCATTATTACCAATTACCAATTACCCAATTGCTTACGCAACGCTACGCTAACACCAATTCGCGATAGCATAAAAAAATAGTTATCAAACCAATAAAATATACAAAATTATTGGGAGGGGTCATGGTATCTTCCACTAGTTTTCCAGATATTCAAAACCATTGGGCGCGTCCATTTATTGAGGCTTTAGCGCAACGAGGAATTGTAAATGGTTATCCTGATGGTAAATTTCGCCCCGACAACTCAGTAACCAGGGCTGAGTTTGCTGCTATTGTAACTACAGCTTTTTCCCAAATTCCTCGCAGACGCGAATATGTACCTTTTGTTGATGTTCCTACGAATCATTGGGCATTTTTGGCGATCCAAAAGTCTTATGAAACTGGTTTCATTAGCGGATTCCCCAATCGTCAATTTCGCCCTTCGACTCGAATTACACGGGTAAATGCTCTCATATCTATTATTAGTGGTCTAGGATTAACTAATACTGTTGATGCCGATTTAGAAAGCAAATTACCGCAAATTTATCGGGATTACGAACAAATTCCAGATTATGCCAAGGTAGGGATAGCAATTTCTACTAAGGCGAAATTAGTTGCGAGTTATCCTGATACTAAATTACTTCATCCGACTGTAGTCGCCACTCGTGCAGATATTACTGCATTTGTTTATCAAGCTTTGGTTCATTTAGGAGAAGCAAGTGAAATTGATTCTAAATATTTAGTATCAGTAACAACTTCTCCCCAAACAATTTCTCCAACAACAACCCCAATCCCAAATAACAATACCGATCGTGAATATGACATTATCTGTTTTGGTGATGAGGTTCCTGGTGTTTTAAGTTTGGTGTGTGCGGGGCGAGAATACTATCGTCGCACGGGTAAATACCCCCGCAGTTTATTGCTATTTAAAGGAAATTCTCAACTTGGAATTGGTGGTCATTTAATCCGGGGAGCTTTATCTTACCTGGATCGTTCTGCTGTTCCTCCTTCTATTCGTTCCCAATATGGTTTGGATACTTTCGGTGATTCACCGGCGATCTATCAAGAATTTCTCAGACGCTCCGGGGTTTATCAAATAGCTTTAGATCCTGAAGATGGGAACACTGCTTTGCGTCAAATGTTGCAAGAGGTCAAAGCCCATATTCTTGACAATATCGAAATCGAATCAGTAATTAAAATAGATGACGGTCGAATAACTGGGATTAAGTTAAACAATGGTGAAACTTACACTGCAACACAGTTTATTGATAGTACGGTCAACGCTGAATTAGCTCAGTTTGCTGGGGTGAGAAAACTTAAAGGTTTTGAGACTTTTGGTTTACCAAATTCAGAATTATCAGTAACTTTAACTTTTCAAACGAAGGGTTTAAGTGTAGCTAGAATTAAGGACGTTGAAAATCAATACCTAAAACGTTTCACTAATCTTTCAGACACCCAAGCCCAAAGCTGGATCAATGTTGCTGCTGGTAATAACTCTGAATTTGCTGATAGCCTCAGAAATAGCCTGACTGATGGAAATGGCAAGTTAAAAACCATGTATGCTGGTAAAGATTATATTGATGTTCGTTCCAGAGCTTTATCGATCGCATACCATGGTTTCCGGGGAACTACATTATCTTTAGAAACCAGTGGAAGTATTCTTGATAATGGCAATGTGGCAATTTTAAATCCCAGTACTCTGTCTTGGAATGCTTTACTATTTGATGTTGATGCTGACCAAGCCGAAAACTTAGCCAAACAAAAAGCCATACCTACACCCAAGATGCAGCAGGAGATGTCTTTTGTTGGTCAGTGGTTTAAGAGTCTAGGTGCAGTAGAAGCGATCCCATCTCACGAATTATACATTCGTCATGCGGGTAATATTACTGGAGTTGTCAGACCTCTCACAGGAGCAGATATGCTTTCTGGTGGAGTATCTGAGGAAGAAGCTTTAGGCTCTTTTAGCTATCATTTCGATATTCGTGGAGGTATAAAAGGTTTAGGTGATCGGGCATTTGAGAAAGGATTTGAAACAGAAGCTCTTTTACATCCCCAAAAACCACTATTTAATTTTGGGATCCAACACGCTTTAGTAAAAAATGTACCTAACCTTGCAGTTGTCAGCCCTGCTTCTGGATTTGAAGGTTATGCTTCCTCCACTGGAAGAATTGTTGAATTTAACTGCGGTGTGGGACAAGGGATTGGTATTGCTTGCGCGATCGCACTATCTAAGAAAAATAAACTTGCAGATATTTCCAACCGTGAGGTGCGAGAAGTTTTACTTCAAACCCAACGTTTACCAAAAATATATGGCGTGAATTACCTTGCACAAGCGCAGCAGTTGGGTATTTTTGAAAATCAAATGGCGTGATGAGAGTGAGTAATGAGTGATGAGTAATGAGTAATGAGTAATGAGTGATGAGTGATGAGTAATGAGTAATGAGTAATGAGTAATGAGTAATGAGTAATGAGTATTGAGTAGCAATTAATAAGTTAGAAGTGAGTCAGACTTGCATTTTAACGACGTATTATGGGGTTTAGAGATCAATACAGTTTAGAATCGGCTAAATCTCAAGATTGAAGTAGGTTGGGTTGACGGAGGTTAGCAAAGCGTGTCCGTAGGACATAACCCAACAATAATCAGGTTTTGTTGGGTTCGCTGTCGCTTAACCCAACCTACAAAAATGCTTAACTGAAACGTATTGGTTTAGAGATAGCAGCAATTATCAGTTGCAATTACTAAATCACCCAATTGCTTACGCCAAGCGCTAAGACTCACTACGAATTATCTATCACCCACTACTCATCACTCATTACTTATTACTCATTACTTATTACTTCCTCTAGCTCCCAAATCAAAGGTATGATAGGTATTCAAGTAAACATAAGATGATCGGTCTTCATACTACGGAGAGAAACAACCTTGGGAGTAGAACTGCGGAGTTTCGTATACCTCGATAACTTGCAACCTCAACATGCAGCATATATGGGAACTGTAGCCCAAGGTTTTTTACCATTACCAGGAGATACGTCACTTTGGATTGAAATTTCTCCTGGAATTGAAATTAATCGAATTACAGATGTAGCCCTTAAATCAGCTTCTGTTCGTCCGGGAGCTTTGGTTGTGGAACGACTTTATGGTCTGTTGGAAGTACATTCAAGTTCCCAAGGAGAAACTAAAACAGCAGGTCAAGCTATTTTAGCGGCTTTGGGAGTTGATAAAAGTGACTCTCTCAAACCACAAGTTGTTTCCAGCCAAATTATTCGCAATATTGATGCTTATCAAACGCAGCTTATAAATAGAAATCGACGGGGGCAGATGCTACTTGCTGGGCAAACGCTGTACATACTAGAAGTTCAACCAGCCGCGTATGCTGCACTTGCTGCAAATGAAGCGGAAAAAGCAGCTGCAATTAATATTCTTTCAGTCCAACCTGTAGGAAGTTTTGGAAGATTGTACTTGGGTGGACAAGAACAAGACATTCTCGCTGGCGCGCAGGGAGCATTAGCAGCGATTGAAAATGTTGCTGGTAGAGGGACAAAATCCCTTGTGGGACAGGAGTAAAGGAGAAGAAATGGCTAATCGAGAGCATCTAGCTTTGCTTAACTTCGGCAAATTTAAATGGGTTGAATGGAGAAAAAACAATCCCCAAGTTGAGTTGGATTTTGTAAGTGCTAATCTTGCTCAAATTCAACTGATTGAAGAAAATCTCAGTGGAGTTAATTTTAGTTTGGCGGATTTGAGGGGCGCTAAGCTAATGCGGGCGAATCTTTCAGGAGCTAATTTGATTGGTGCTAATTTGAGTGAAGCTAATCTCAAAGGTGCTGCGATCGCAAATGCAAATCTGATTGGGACTGATTTGCAAGGGGCTAATTTGAAAGATACGGATTTTAATTCAGCAAAGTTGAGCCGAAGTAATCTTTGTTTTGCAAATCTGATGGAAGCTCATTTGAATAATGCTGACTTGAGTCAAGCAAATCTATATGAAACAGAAGCAATGGGATCTTATTTTTATGGTGCTAATTTTTCTAAAGCTAAGTTAAATAAAGCTCATTTATTAAGCGCATATCTATTTGGAGCAAATCTACAGGAAGCAGATCTGACCAAAGCTGATTTGAAATGGACTAACCTCAGGGGAGCAAGTTTCACAGGAGCAAATCTCCAAGAAACAAAGTTAACAGGGGCGAATATTAAAGGAGCAAACTTTGTGGGGGCTGAGAATTTATCTACGGAGCAAATTCAGTCCGCGCGAAATTGGGAAGATGCTCAATATGATGAGGATTTTCGGGAAAGTTTAGGTTTATATCAAGGAATTAGAACATGTTAGTTGACTAATTCTACTAAAGCTTCTGATTTAAATCTAATTACACCTGAATTTAAATGGCGATAATTATCGCCAAGAAATACTAATAGTGCAATGCTACTTGTGTCGCGATTAGAAATGCGTTTTACTGTACATACCTGTTTTTTATTTTTGAAGTAGACAATAATGCGATTGCCAGTCTTAATATTTAAAGCTTGAATTTTCATAATTATCGCTTAAAATTTACTTTAACTACTCTAAGTAGCTATTAAGGTTATCGCTGAACATCGCCAAGATTCAGTAGAAAAGGAACTGCTGTTTGGTCTTTTTCTCCCATTACTAACACTTTGGGCATTTGAGAACCACCTTCTCTCCAAGCTTGAATTGCCTCTTTTTGTAGCACTAATTGACCACCTTGGGCTTTTAAAGT
This sequence comes from Mastigocoleus sp. MO_188.B34, assembly GCF_030065675.1. GTDB lineage: Bacteria > Cyanobacteriota > Cyanobacteriia > Cyanobacteriales > Nostocaceae > Mastigocoleus. Next base: position 8,454 of record NZ_JASJDK010000006.1, read on the forward strand.
TTCAGCTAACAACCTTTGAGCCTCTGCTTTACCTTTCGCACGGTTGACATCAGCCTGTGCTTCTTGCTCTGCTTGTTGAGCAACGTAAATAGCTCTTTTGGCTCTCTGCTCAGCGATTTGTTTTTCCTCCACTGCTTTAGCAAATTCTGGGGAAAAATCTAAATCTACAACACTGGTATCCAGGACAAAAATTCCATACTTTTCCAGCCTTTGACTTAAAGCATCATCAAAATCTCGCTTAAGTTCATTTCTTTTGGTAATAGCTTCTTCTACTGTTCTCCTCGCAGCAGCGATTTTAAAAGATTCCTGGGTTTGGGGAGCAATAATTTTAGAAACAATATTCGCCAAAGTCCCTTGGGTTCTGCGTATCTCTACAACTGACAAGGGATCGAGGCGAAAGTTAATCGCAAAACGAGCTGATAAATCCTGAAGGTCTTTAGTAGAGCTTTGTGCTGGGACTTCAAATTTTTGTACAGTCAAGTCGTAGACATCTACAACAGAAACCAAAGGCGGCTTAAAATGAATTCCCTCTAGCAAAACTCCATCTCTGGCTTTCCCTAAAATACTCATAACTCCCGCTTGACCGGGATTAAGAATAACAAAACTATTAAATCCAATCAAAAAGAGCAATACTACCAAGATGGCAGATGCTAAGAGCTTTCCACTGAAAGAAGATTGTTTGTTCAAGTTTTACTTTCCAAGATATGAATTAATAATAAGCGGAAATTTATATCAGTCAATATTTTTGTTAAAACTATTACCAATTTTTCTATTACCAATTTTTGAACGACCCGCTCACGACTCATATCCACAGGTCGATTTTCTGTGTTTAATAATCGGTAAGTCACAATAATAATCGGTAAGTCACAATTTGATAGAGATGGTATGCTTAGACTGATTTAAATTAAACTTGCAAAACCGTTTTAGCTTCATATGTGATTTTTGGAGTATTTCCAAAGTGTTGATAACTGGGTTTTGTACTAAGCAGGCAGCTAGAAAGCTGATTAAAAAATATGAGTGAAAGCATTTCATCTTTGGACAAGTACAAGAAAATTAAAGAGATTCGCCATATAATTAGCAATCAGGGAATTAACAATCCCCCAGAGGTAAGTCATATTGTGCAAAGGGTTTTACAAAAGATAGATTCTGGAGAGCAGTTAGAATCAGCAGCTTTAAAAGCAATTAGTTCTCATATTCGAGGTTGCTCTCGTTAGAAATAATCTCAGAGAATAATTTTAAAAATTTAAGCTGCGACGTGACTTCGAAAAGTTGAGGATATGTTGGGATGTATTACACCCAATGTCAAACTGTGGTTTTAATGTGAGATAAATAATCAAGTCATACTAAACTTAACTACAGGGGAGAATCCTTAACTCCACTCTTATCGCAGCTGTATTTTTTCGCGTACAAAGCTGGATATAATGACTGAAAATGATAAACTCGGAGGTAGTCTGCGAAGAATTCAGGTATCATGAAGACTGCCATGAAGAGATGGGTGAAGCAGAATTTTTTACAACTATTCCAAAGTTTTTAAGAGTAACAAGAGCAAAGCTTACAACTACATGAATAAGTTGCGAATAAGTAAATAAAAAATACATATAATCATGTATATATATCAATGTAGTTTAGTGAGTATTTTTTCTTCCAATTTAATCACATATCACCATTAGTTCGTGTAAATAATGTAGGCTTTCATGGCTTAATACGTAAGCTTTTGTGACGATATAAAATATCAGATTAAAAGCAGGTTAACGTGACATAAAATCCAGTAAGTATAACCAAAATTTACAATATAAATCAAATTTTTGTTAAAAGATAATTATCTATTGCCAGTAAAAACTACACTAGAACTGTGATAAATTCAGAACTGCCAAATAAATAAAAAATACAAAAGCTGACAAAGTTAGTTTTCTCAATTTTCTGACAGTCAAAAACTAAAACTAAAGCTGAGCTATGCAGACTGAAGAAACACAGGTAAAAATAGAAGTAGAAGACGATCGCACAGGCTTAAGTATTGAAACTCTCAAGCGTGCTTTTGCTGATAATTTATTTTATATTCAAGGTAAGTTTCCCCAAATCGCCACCAAAAATGATTACTATATGGCACTTGCATATACGGTGCGCGATCGCTTAGTGCAACGCTGGCTCAATAGTGCGCAGACATACCTAAAAGAAGGTGATGATGTAAAGGTAGTTTGTTATCTGTCAGCCGAATTTCTGGTGGGACCGCACTTAAGCAATAATCTGATTAATCTCGGTATATACGATCTTGTGTGTCAAACCCTTGAGGAGTTTGGGTTAGACTTGGAGGAATTACAGGCTCAAGAAGAAGAACCAGGCTTAGGTAATGGAGGGTTGGGAAGACTGGCGGCTTGTTTCTTAGATTCCCTGTCAACATTGGAAATTCCTGCTGTTGGTTATGGTATACGCTACGAGTTTGGTATTTTTGACCAAGAGATTCGCGATGGCTGGCAGGTAGAAATTACCGATAAATGGCTGAGATTTGGTAACCCTTGGGAATTTGTCCGTCCAGAATATACAGTTGAAGTCAAATTTGGCGGACATACAAAATCTGAAACTGATGCTGGTGGAAACTATCGGGTGCGCTGGATTCCTGAAAGTACAGTTAAGGGTGTTCCCTATGATACTCCTATCCTCGGGTATCGGGTGAATACCGGTAATACATTGCGCCTTTGGAAAGCAGAAGCACCTGAATCCTTTGATTTTCAACGCTTTAATGTGGGGGATTACTATGGTGCAGTTGACGAAAAAATTGTTTCGGAGAACATTACCAAGGTTCTTTATCCTAACGATGAGCCAATCCAAGGTAAACAGTTGCGTTTAGCACAACAATACTTCTTTGTGTCCTGTGCCCTACAAGACTTAATTAGGATACATTTATTGGTGATACGACAAAGTCTGGAGACCTTTCACGAAAAGTTTGCCATACAGTTAAATGATACTCATCCTGCTATTGGTGTTGCAGAGTTTATGCGATTGCTAGTGGATGAACATGAGTTCAGTTGGGAAAAGGCTTGGGAAATTACCCAGAAGACTTTTAGCTATACTAACCATACCTTACTGCCAGAAGCTTTGGAAAAATGGTCTGTGGGTTTATTTGCCAGAATATTACCTCGACATCTGGAAATTATTTACGAAATTAATCACCGCTTTCTTCAGCAGGTACGGATGAAATTCCCCGGAGATACAGGTAAAGTTTCTCGTTTGTCCTTGATTGATGAAAGTGGTGAAAGATATATACGTATGGCGAATCTGGCTTGTGTCGGTAGTCATGCTATTAATGGGGTAGCCAAGCTACATAGCGAACTTTTAAAACAGACTACTTTACGAGATTTTTATGAACTCTATCCAGAAAAGTTTAGTAATAAGACTAATGGGGTGACTCCCCGTCGATGGATGGTTGTAAGTAATCCTGAGTTATCTAATTTTATTACGCAAAAGATTGGCGATCGCTGGATTACCCACCTGGAGGAACTAAGAAAACTAGAAGTTTTTGCGGATGATCGGGAATTCCAAACATTATGGAGAGAGATTAAACAAATCAAAAAGCAACAGCTCGCTGAAATTATTCTCCAACGCACGGGAGTTCGAGTCGATCCCACTTCCATATTTGATATTCAGGTGAAGCGGATCCATGAATATAAGCGACAACACTTAAATATTTTACACATTATTACTCTTTATCATCGCCTGAAACAAAATCCTCAGTTAGAGATTGCGCCACGGACATTTATCTTTGGTGGTAAAGCTGCACCAGGATACTTCATAGCCAAACTCATAATTAAGTTAATCAATTCCGTGGGAGAAGTCGTTAATCGCGATCCTGATGTACGCGATCGCCTAAAGGTGGTATTTTTACCAGATTACAATGTGACTAATAGTCAACCAGTATATCCAGCAGCGGATCTTTCCGAGCAAATATCTACAGCGGGGAAAGAAGCCTCCGGAACTGGAAATATGAAATTCTCTATGAATGGGGCGTTAACTATTGGTACCTTGGATGGGGCTAATATTGAAATTCGGGAAGAGGTGGGAGAAGAAAATTTCTTTCTGTTTGGACTAACAGCACAAGAAGTACTAGATCTCAAGAGTCAAGGATATCATCCTTGGGATTACTATCAAAATAACCAACAATTACGGGAAGTTATTAATTTAATTAGTTCTGGACATTTTTCTGAGGAAGACGAAAATCTCTTTAAACCGCTGATTGATTCATTACTCCATGATGATCCCTATATGTTAATGGCAGATTATCAATCTTATATTGATTGTCAAGATCGTGTGAGTCAAATGTATCAAGATCGAGAACGCTGGACTCGAATGTCTATTTTGAACGTGGCTCGCATGGGTAAATTTTCCTCAGATCGAGCAATTCGGGAATATTGTCAAGATATCTGGCATGTCAAACCCGTTACTGTGGAATTAGAGTAATATACGCGTGTTCGAGCAAACATAACCCTGATTTTGCAAATAAATTGGGGTTAATTAGCTTTTATAGGGCAAGTAAGTGAATTGTATTCAATATTTTTTGATTAGTTTTATTTTTTGGTAGTTTTATTTTTTGATAATTTTATTTTCTGGTAATTCCCCAAGCCAGGAAAATTAAGAAGTTGAGGAAAAATTAAGAAACCAGAGAAACAAAAATGAGCTTAACACTCTACTTTCTCAGACATGGAGAAACATCTTACAGCCGCACAGGTGGCTATTGTGGCGAGCTGGATCCCGAATTAACACCTGAAGGGTTGCAGATGGCGCAAGCATTTGCAACTGCTTACCAAAAGATATCTTGGAATGGGATTTATGTGAGTCCAATGAAACGTACTATTGCTACAGCTAAACCCCTGTGTGATGCTGTGGGTATTGATATGCAACTGCGGGACGGATTGAAAGAGATTCGATATGGAGAGTGGGAAGATAAAACCGCAGACTTCGTCAAACAACATTATGGAGAAGACTATTTTCGCTGGATGACAGAACCTGCATGGAATCCACCCACCGGGGGAGAAACAGCAGTTCAAATTGCTAGTCGTGCTTCATTAGTAATTGCCGAAATTGAGAAAAAGTATACAAGCGGTAATGTTCTAGTTGTTTCCCACAAAGCCACCATTCGGATTATCTTGTGTAGCCTGCTAGGAATTGATTTGGGACGTTACCGTGATCGCATTGATATGCCTGCAGCTTCTATCAGTGTGGTTAAATTTGGTATCCACGGTCCATTATTACAACGATTGGGCGATCGCTCTTATATGGATGAAAGTTTGCGTTCTTTACCAGGCACTTAAGGAATACCAAAATAAATTATTCCCTATGATTAATACCATCAACTTCACTTTTGGCACGTTAAGCTTTGTTGTGCTACAAGCACTCCCTACAAATAGAAATACTGCTTCCTCCCTATTTGATTGTAATTGCTACGTCCTTTCTGTAGTAGTAAAAGTTATTTATCTTACGAACCGACATCTCACCGTAACAGAACCGAGTTTTCTACGCATTGTTTTTTTCAGTCTTGGACCACAGCCTTTGTCTCCCCTAGTAACTCTGTATACGTCATAGCGAGCTGTCCGACCTCTCAGGTTAGGATCGGAACAGACTGAATTTCGGAGTCTTCTCCTGAGGTTGATGATGTTGTAGTTATTTACTCCCAAACCATTAGTAAGAGAATTACATGCTCTCGGTTTCTTAACTGGATTCCTCCAGTGAGCTTTCATACAATTGTGGCAAAAATCTCTTGCTCTTCTTCGACATGCATTGATTCTTGTGTAGCTTGAGCAACTACCTCTACCACTAAAACCCCGTGTGGGAACTTTCCTAGCCCTTCTAACTGGTGCAGATGGTTGTACTCCATTAACACTAGTGACTTTTACTATATAGTAACCTTCACAAGATCTTTTATATTCTCTGGATAAAGCTTTTTCTGAGCCTGCAATCATCATCAATGCAGTACAACATACTGTCATTGCAGCAGCAAATTTCAAATTTTTCATTATGTTCTCCCTTTATTCAAAAATCATTGTTTTGCTAAGAAGAAACCAAACTCCCTAGCATTTCAGGAGAAGTAGATAATGGCACAATTCATGCCTATTATCTCTGAAGATGCACTTATTCTTGATAGATAATGACCGTTTCTATGCAGTTCCACATAGAATTTTTATAGTCTTCTTCCCTTATACTTAGAGTGTATAAAAATAATGTGAGTAATTTGTGAGGATAAAGGGTTTTATTTTTGCCAAACATGATTTACTTGTGCGCCTAATACACTCTACTTTTAACCTTCTACTGAACTATAAATAAAATAGTTATCTGTTGTTTTTACATCTATATTTTGAAAGCCTGCTTGAATTAATTTATCTTTTAAGGAATCTTGTTGATAATAAATTTTGAAAACTTCAAATGTCTGACCGTTATTTAATTTTCGCTTTTGATTTATATCTCGTTCGTTGCGGGAATGATGATTTTTCGCGTGGGATGTTTGACTAAAAAGCGAATCAATAATAAACAATTTCCCTTGGGGTTTTACAGATCGGCGAACTTTCTGCAAAAATTCATTTACCATGATTGGCGGTACGTGAGATAACCAAAAAGCAAAAAATATCAGGTCGTATTGAGCTTGTGGTTGCCAAGAAAATACATCTAATTGCTGGTATTCTATATTTATATTCTTATCGTTCCCATTTAATTTCTGTTGATTAATCTGAATCATTTCTTCAGAAGCATCAATACAGGTAATTTGTTCTCCTATTTCGATCAATTCTTGGGTCCAAATCCCAGTTCCGCAAGCCAATTCTAAAATTGATTGACATTTATCCTGTTCTCGTAGAGCATTTCGAATAATTTCGACTTCCGCAAACCAACGCTGATTAATTTCTACACCATAGTCATAACGACCTATTCTATAAAACCATTCATCATATTCGTTCGCTCTGGCTTTGTAGTAATTAATCTGCTCTTGAATAGCTTTGTCTATCATGAGAACTTGTGTGTTTAGTTACTCAAACTAGTTATTAAAAAGCAAGTATATCAGGTTTTTATGATGCTTTTAACTAATTATTTTTATTGCCTTGTTTCCCTCAGTTTGTGGCGTTACCAAACCAATAATACGGCTATCCTTGTATCCTAGAACCTGAAGTACATCAAGACAGCTATTTGCTTGTTCTTGAGGTACGGAAGCTAACAAACCACCAGAAGTTTGGGGATCGAATAGTAAAGGGTAGTGAGGATGATTTTCTATTGCTTGTAATTCTTGGGTTTTTGAATTCTGGATCTGACCAGCAGCATCTAAATTTTCCGGGTGGAGTGAGCTAATAATTCCTGCAGCGATTGTTTGTTGTGCGCCAGCCAAAATTGGAATAGCATCAATTTGTAATTCTATATTTACTTGGGAAGCTTTGATCATTTCCACTAAATGTCCCAGCAAGCCAAAACCTGTGATATCGGTACAAGCTGTCGCACCATTTTCCAGAAAGCAATTAGCTGCAGCTTGATTAGACAATAACATTGATTCTACTGCCCCATCAATCCAACGACCTTTTGCTTGGTGACGCATATTTGCTGCAAATAGGGTTCCGGTTCCCAGAGCTTTAGTTAAAATTAGTACTTCTCCTGGTTTCATTCCACTTTTACGTAGTAACCGTTCTGGAACCCCTAAACCATTGCAAGATAAGCCAAATCCTAATTCTACGCCTCCTGTGGTATGTCCGCCAATTAAGGGTGCTTGGGCTTGATTTAATACTTTAACTGCACCGGATAAAAGTTGGTACAAGGTTTCTTCAATTTTTGCAGTTGCACCATAGGGAACTGTAGCGATCGCTAGAGCACTTTGGGGTTTTGCACCCATTGCAAAAATATCACTTAAACAATGATTGCTGGCAATTTGTCCAAAAATATAGGGGTCATCAATTAAACTACGAAAATAATCAATACTTTGCACCATCGCCTGTCCGTTTGCTATTTGCATTACTGCAGCATCATCGGGTGCATCCAAACCAATAATAATATCGTTTCGTTTTTCTTGATAGGGCTGTTCTGCTCGAATGCGATGTAAAACTTTTTCTAGAACTCTACCGCCAATTTTAGAACCGCATCCTGCACAATGCATGGTGGGGTTGGAACTGGAATTGGAAGATGGGAAAGGGGTTATTACCGATTTTTGATTTTGCATCTTCATTTCTGGGAGCTTATTAAAACGATCCATAAATTTGCGATCGATATAATCTTTCCATCGCCACAACAATTTGTGTGGTGGTAAAGTAAAAAAGCCACGTGTTGCGATCGCTCTTTGGTCTCCAGTACCGATCAAACTTAAATATTGTTGTTGTGGTTGAAACGGTTTGAGAGATTTACCTAATAAAAAGCGTTGTAAATTTTTAAATAAAGGTTTACCTTGACGAACTGCAAAAACTCCTGCTTTGGGACGGAGATGATTTACCATTGTGGCGATATCTCCCGCAGCAAAGATTTGGGGATGGGTTAAAGATTGTAAATAATCATTGACTAAGATAAAACCTTGCTTGTCGGTTTTTAGTCCTGCAGCTTTTAACCATTGGGGTGCGGAAGCTTGAGTAACCCAAAAAACGTAATCGCATCCTATTGTTAAACCTGATTCACAAATGACATTAAATTTTTCTACTTTTTTTGTTGTTACCCCCTGCTTATTTTCTAAAAAAGCTTTAGATTGTGGATTATGGGGTTTAACTTCACAAACACTTTCACTCAAATGTATTTGAATACCTTTGCGACGCAAGACTTTTTCCACCAAACGACGCACCGATGGATGATGATTAGGCATTAATTCTGCACTACGCTGGAAGAGATGGATATTTTGGGGATTGGGGATTAGAGATTGGGGATTGGGAATTTGTGACTGATTAAAGTAACCGTGCATCGATAATGCTAATTCTACGCCACCTGCACCACCACCAATAATACTGATATTTGTACTTTTTTGATTTTTTCTACTTTGATTTATGTCTGTTTGATTTACTCTACTTTGATTTTTATCTATTCCATCTGTATTTATCCTCAAAGCATCATTAGATCCAACTTCTAATTCTCCACACATTCTCCACCAGTGTTCTAATAATTGTGGAACTGGCTTTGCAGGAATAGCATATTCAGTAGCACCAGGTACAGAAATTGTTGCAGGAGTGCTACCAATATCAATTGATAATACATCGAAACTCACACTCGGACGGTTAGCACATAAAATTTGCTGATTTTCCAAGTCTAAACCAATTACTCGGTCAACATATAGCTGTGCTCCTGCAAATTCAGCTAAAGGACGCAAATCGATGTGACACTCATCGTAACTATAAAAACCTGCAATATGTCCGGGTAACATTCCCGAATATGGGGTATAACTACTTTCTGTAATTAAGGTCAGACGTACTCCTGGTAACTTGTTCATTGCAAACATCCTCATTGCTATGACATGAGAATGTCCACCACCAATTAACACTAAGTCCTTAATTATCGGTTCTAAGTTCTGCTGCATTTAGGGAAAATCACAAATATTTTACTTCTACGCCGTTATTTCCAGACTAACGAAAACAGATTTATGGAAAATGTTCAATCAATAATCCAGTTTCCAAGCACAGGTTACTAATTACAAGTTCTTTAACCACAAGTTTCTTACTTGTAATACCAATTCAATAAATCATTGCAACAGATTATCTCGTAGAGACGCGACAGAGGCTAACGCCGACGCCGCAGGCTCTGTCGCGTCTCTACAAAATTTATTTGTCTCACTATTTTTCCAAATTGGTATAAGTTGCCAATTATAAATGAAACATGATGAGATTTCCCTAAATCCGGAAAGTTTAGTTCATACGTCCAACTTTTATTTTTTTAGGACGGTCGCAGAACAGAATTAACACAGGCGTTAAGTAATACAGGTCACATTAAACCATGTAACTCAAACTCTATTGGTTAAAAGTAATATTTATGACAATATATTGGATGCATATATTTTACAATACATAGATTGACAAAACACTTTAAATCAATTAATTACTTAATTTGATTGTAGTTTTATATTTTAAAATATATTGATCCGAACCAAATTATTCATAGGTATTTTATCTACATAAAACAAAATATATTTTTTAGATAACGGTTATAAACAAGCAAATTTTAATGACTACTAATTTAAGGTATGAAGTCTCAATAATTTGCTGATAATATTTACTACTTTGAATATTTTATATATTTTGAATTATTTATGTATAGCGATCTATTTTTTTCATGCACATATCAAAGAAGGTGGATTTTATTGTTACTAATGGCATAAAGTACAAGAGTTGAAAATCATTTTTCAATGCAAATAGCTTACAAAACATGGAAATAGAAGCTGATAACCATAAAATACGCTGTTTTTTGTAAAGCAGATATGATGCAATTTAGATGGATGTGAATTTAGAATGAGCAAAGTATTAAGTAGCTAAATTATGTTATACAAATTTATCTATGATGAATTGAAGGAGGTAAAATTTTTAATGAATAATCTTATGAGACAATATTTAATAATATTCATATTTTTCGCTGCTACAGGAGCTAATAACAATATCACGATTTGACCGAATAATTAACTCCAGAAATTATTTGCTTACAATTAGGTAGACAGATAATATAGAAACACAATACATGTAGGGTGTGGTTAGTAAGAAATATATTTATTCCGGAAATGAGGTCAGTAACGATTCAATTAACTGAGACAAATGTTATACTCCACACAAAGCACTTACAGTGAAAATTCTATGTCGTGAGGAATACTTTTGATATGTCTGCCCATAAGACAGACGCACTCAAGAAAAAGTTAGTAGCCATATCAGTTATATTTGCTTTATTTTATACTCTACTCTGTCTTGTTGTTGCAGGAAATGAGGAATTATCCCAGCGGGAAAAAATTGAGTATGAGACGCAATGGCTGACTACAACTGGAATTATTTTTCTTGGATTCGGTGCGATCGCTAATGTCTATTATGTAGCAAAACGGTCAGATGCAACCGAGAAAAATGCCACAGCTACTGAAAAAGCTAATGAAATTGAAATCAAAAATGTTTATCTAGCTCGGGAGCAATCCATCGCCGAACGATTAATGACAGCAATTACCCAGTTGGGTCATGAAAAAGTGGCGACGCGCGCTGGTGCAATTTACATTTTAGAAAGAGTTGCTCGAGATTCTCGAAAAGAATATTGGACTGTTATGGAGATTATCTCAGCTTTTATCCGGGAAAATGCTCCTAAAAGCCAAGATAATCGCGAAAATGCTCGCAAGACAGCCAAAATTCCTACTGATATTCAAGCTGCTTTGACAGTCATTGGTAGACGAGATTTTCATAAAGACCGCAAAAACCAAAAGCTGGATTTACGTAACACGGATCTGAGATGGGCTGATTTACAAGGAGCAAATTTACAAAAGTTAGACTTGCGTGGGGCTAACATGCAAGGAGCAAACTTGAAAGATGCAGATCTTTCTGCTTCTAATCTGGAATCAGTTCAGTTATCAGGGGCGATTTTGTGTGATGCGAAATTGCGATTTTGTAATTTACTTGAGGCTAATTTATGTGGTGCAAATCTAAATCGGGCTATATTTTGTCAGGCTAATTTGCGTTCAGCGAATCTTTCTGGGGCTAGTTTACTGGAGGCTAATTTCACAGATGCTAATTTGTACAAGGCGAATTTGCAGCTAGCAAACCTTAAAGTTGCTAATTTTAATGGTGCAAAGCTATTTTTGGCTAACTTACAAGGAGCAAAGATTGACAAAGCAAAGCTGCAGAAAACTGGTTTAATTGGTGCAAATTTACAGCAAGCTAGTTTGAATGGAGCAAATCTTAATGGTGCAAATCTCAATGCTGCTAAACTTCAATATACAGAAGTATTTTTTGCAAATTTAACTGAGGCTAGTTTAAGAGAAGCAGATTTACATGGAGCGAACTTAATGGGAGCAAATCTGAATAATGCGATTCTATGTGAAGCTAATCTGAGTGCAGCTAATTTGATCGGTGCAAATTTAAATTGCACGAATCTTGATCGAGTCAGACTTGACGGAACAATTTTGGAAGGGGCAAAAAATTTAACATCACAACAAGTCAAAGTTGCTAATGGTGAGGTTTAAATCCCAATAAACCATGGCGCATCTACCATATTTCAGTTATCAGTTGTCAGTTGTCAGTTATCAGCTATCATTTATCAGTTACTAGTTTATGGCTAATGCTACACCCTTACGGGCTACAGTTAGCAGTTACCAGTTATCAGTCGTATCTATTGATTATTATTGACAGAATTTTTGAAATTTATTGTAAATAAAGATTGTAAATAAATTTTATGAGTAAATAGGGTTTACGCAAGTATCATCATTAGACCTGTCCGGAAATTGAATATGCATAACCCAAAATCTTTGTAGAGACGCGCCACAGCCTCTGGTACGTGTACGTCTCTACATTCTTTTCTGGAGATGTCTATTAAGAACACAATTACGCTACACAAGGTGCTATAAGTACTTCAAATAACTTCCCTAGTTTTTCCCTATTTATTTTTAGATTGAAAATCAAGTCAAGCAAATAAAGCTGAAATATTTCGTATCACCTTTGTGGTGTGCGAAATCAAAAAATTTTAGTAATTGCACTCAGAAGATTTTGAGTAACTTGAGTTACATAGTTCCTAGTGTAAATTAACTAGAATAAAGTACTCGATATTTTATATCAAATCCGTTAGCATCGGAATTATATATTTTATATGAACAAAGATTCAGAGTTTTTTCAATCACCTTTTAAATCATTCCAAAGTAAACGGAAAGAATATTAATTCTTACTAAGAGGATGTTCCAAAGTCATATTATTTACTTAATATATCTTGGATCCCCCTAAATCCCCCTTGATAAGGGGGACTTTTGCCCCCTTTTTAAGGGGGTTGGGGGATCTCAACAATGATATTGGGTAATAAGTGATACTTCCCAAACATCCCCTAAATTGCAACTTGTCTTAAAACTTCTTCTCCTATCAAATACTTGCAATAAGTTAAACTAAACCGATGTAATTAATATTCACTGGGTGGGTGGTTATCTGCAAATTGAAACTATTGCCAAATTTAAGCAGCCTCTAGTGTGGACATTCCACGATATGTGGGGATTTACGGGAGGCTGTCACTACACTTTTGAGTGCGATCGCTATAAAAATAATTGTGGTAGTTGTCTCCAATTAAACTCATCACAAGACAAAGATATTTCCCGTTGGATATGGAAACGTAAAATCAGATCGTGGCAAAAACTCAATTTGACGATTGTTAGTCCTAGTAAATGGTTAGCCCAATGCGCCCGTCAAAGTTCTTTGTTTCAAAATTATCGAATCGAGGTAATTCCTAACGGTATTGACTTAAAACGTTATAAACCTATAGATAGAAGTTTGGCTAGAGAATGGCTCAATTTACCTCAAGACAAGCAATTAATTCTATTTGGAGCAGCATTTACCAATCAGAAGCGTAAAGGTATTCACCTATTGTATTCTGCCTTGGAAAAGTAAAAATGCAAGAATTACTACTTACATATGAGTATGAAATTATTCATTTTGAATATTCTCATGCAGCAGTTTATCTAGAATTACAACATCATAAAACAAAAACTATTATTAGTATTCATGACATTATATCTCATTCTTTTTTAAGAAAATCTGTAACTAATCCCTTATTAGGAATAGAAGTAGCTAGAATATTCCGCTATGAGAGTAAATTATATTCTGCTGCCAGTAAATTATGGCTACTATCTGAGAAATACCGCAATATTCTTACTTCTTTATTTACAATTCCAGGCGATAAAATAATTGTTAAGCCTCCCAGAGTAAGTCATTTTATTAATAATTTCCATCGGACTCCAGAAAAAATCGAATCAAAGACTTTACTTTTTTGGGCAGCCATGAATCGCCCAGAAAATGAAAGAGGAATTATTATTTTTATCGATAAATGTTTTCAGAAAATTTTAGTGAAACATCCTGATTTTAAATTATATATTGTTGGTTATAAGCCTTCAGAAAAAAATTTTAAACTTGCTGCCAATAAAAATATTATAGTTACTGGTTTTGTGGAAGACCCAACACAATTCTTTGAGAAAGCAGAAATCGGTATTGTTCCATTATTGGAAGGATCTGGAATTAAATTAAAAACTTTAGAAATGCTTCATGTTAATATGCCTGTCATTAGCACTAGTATAGGTGCAGAAGGGATAGATATTACTAATCAATATTTGCTAATAAATGATAATTTTGATGAATGGGTAGATTTAATTAGAAATATTACACTGAGTAAATGTTAATTGAATCAGTAATTACTTTTATTGCCGAATTAAAAAGTATTTTAACCATTTAAGGCATAGTAAGAAAAAATACATTAACCATGTTCCAATATTCTTTTGCTAAGAGTATTTATTAAAGTCAGAGTAATATTGATTTGAAAAGTGGCATTATAAAGAATTAGGATAAAAAAATAAGATGAGATTTTATAACTAAAAAATTTTAAACTTTAAACTTTAAAGAAATGAATTACCATTTAATTGACAGTTATAACCTCTATTTAGTAACAATTTCAGTTGTCATCGCTATTTTGGCATCTTATACCGTCCTGAAATTAGCCGGAAGGATAGCGGTCGCAAAGGGATGGTTGCGACGCTGTTGGCTAGTTGGTGGAGCTTTAGGAATGGGTTCAGGGATTTGGTCGATGCATTTTATAGGGATGCTTGCATTTAAGGCTCCGGTATCGATCGATTATGATTTTGTGTTGGTTTTGCTTTCCATGTTACCGGCAATTGTCGCATCTGGATTGGTGCTATTTATTGTTAGCAACCCTACGATCGGCTCTTTGGAGCTAATTGGCGGTAGCCTATGTATGGGAGGAGGAATTACCACAACTCATTACTTGGGGATGGCTGCGATGCAAACCCCAGCAATAATGCATTATGATTTGATCTTAGTGTTAATTTCAGTATTTGTTGCGATCGCGGTTTCTTCAATTGCACTTTTTCTCACTTTTCAACTCCGTTCTGAATCAATATCTAAACGCCGATTAAAGCAGGTTGTTGCAGCTATTGTTATGGGCTTTGCAATTGCCAGCATGCATTATACCGGAATGTTAGCCCTAAGTTTTCAACCGTCAAATGATGTTGCATTAAGTACATTTTTATTCACTACAAAAGATGCAAACTTGTTAGCAACTGGGATCACAATAGGAACCTTAATCATATTGGGTTTAGCCTTAATCACTACTTTATTCGACCGACAACTTTCTGCAAAAGAAGAAAGTCATCAACAGTTAAAAACCATTCTTGAGGGAATTAAAGTTGGTGTTTTAGTCATTGGTTCTGACTCAGAAATTTATATGACCAACCAAGCAGTTTGCGATTTGTTGGGAAAGACTGAAATAGAGTTACGGAATCTGTGGGAGACCTTTTGTCAAAATTATCAAATCCAAGAACTTGAAACTTTCAACCTCTCAGAAATTCAAACTTTACCAAAATATGATTGGGCTCTACATGAAATTTTTTGTGCAATTGTTTCATCCCGAACTGTTGACAATGCAGTAATGAGCCTGAATAAGACAAAAATTGAGAAACAGAACTGGTTGTTAGTCAACATAGTTCCTCAATTAAATAGTGATAGTAAAGTAGAGAAAGTTGTCTGTACCTTTAGCGATATCACCAATCTTAAGCATAAAGAAGAAGCTCTACAAGCAAGTGAAGCTAAAAACCGTATGTTAGCTGAAGTTGCGACAGATCAAGCCCAAGAATTAGAAAAAACTTTAAACAAACTCAAATTAACCCAAACTCAACTTATTCAGCAGGAAAAAATGTCTAGTTTGGGACAAATGGTCGCAGGAATTGCCCATGAGGTTAATAATCCCATTAGTGTTATTTATGGGAATTTAACCCATGCGAAAAAATATACAAAAGACTTAGTTGAATTACTCCATATTTATCAAAATGAATATCCTCAAGGAAGCCCAAAAATTCAAGCAAAACTTGAAGAGGTTGAGTTTGACTATATTATTGACGATTTAAATAAGTTATTCACATCAATGAAATTTGGTAGTGACAGGATGCGGAAAATAGTCTTATCTCTGCGAAATTTTTCTCGCCTAGATGAGGCAACAATGAAAAAAGTTGATATTCATGAAGGTTTGGATAACACTTTACTTTTGCTAGCACACAGAATAAAAGCAGAATCTAATTTACCACAAATAATCATTTATAAACACTATGGTGAATTACCTAGCATTAACTGTTATGCAGGACAGTTAAATCAAGTATTCAAAAATATCCTAGATAATGCGATTGATGCTCTTAGAGATACTTTCGAATTTTATGATTGGACTAGTGAAAAAAAGTATTTTAATCAAGATAAAAATAAATTCTTGAATGGATATAAAGAAAAATTATTAAAATTACCTTCTATTTATATTTATACAGAATTGATTGATAAATCTAGAATTAGGATTGATATTGCTAATAATGGTCCTAGTATTCCTGAATCTATTAGAACGAGAATTTTCGATCCATTTTTCACTACGAAACCAGTTGGTCGTGGTACGGGTTTAGGCTTATCAATTAGTTATCAAATTATTCACAAACACTCTGGAATATTAGAATGTATTTCTCAGGCTGGATGGGGAACAAAGTTTCGGATAGAACTTCCCATTATATAGCCCGATGTGCGATTCAAAATTCATTAGCGGATCCGCTAAAAAAAGTCAAAATTGTATTACTCATAATTTCCAAGATTTATAAATCTCCTAAATGAATAATGAATTAGAGTTACACATACTAAAATATAATAATTTTATAGTTATTGATTTACCACCAATTACCAATTACCAATCATAAACAACTAATTATCAGTTTTATAATTCCTCTGATAATAAGACTGATATTCTTGGGAAAGTAGAGGTTCCCACCATTCACGATTATTAAGGTACCACTGCACGGTTAAACGTAAACCCTGTGTTATCGTCATTGTAGGAGTCCAACCCAACTGCTTTCTAATTTTGCTAGTTTTAACTGCATATCTGCGATCGTGTCCGGGTCTATCCTTAACAAAAGTAATTAATTGTCCTGCTGGTTTGACTGGTAATTCAGGTATAAACTCATCCATTAACTGGCATATCATTCGTACCAGATTAATATTTTCGACTTCATTGTTTCCACCAATATTATAAGTTTCTCCCGGTTCGCCGTAGTTAATGACAATATCTAAAGCTCGACAGTGATCGCCCACGTAAAGCCAATCACGTACATTTTTACCATCACCGTAAACTGGTAAAGATTTACCCATTAATATATTGATACAAGTTAAAGGGATTAACTTTTCCGGAAATTGATAAGGACCATAGTTATTAGAGCAATTAGTAATAATTGTTGGTAATTGATAAGTATGATTATAAGCGCGAACTAAGTGGTCACTACCAGCTTTTGACGCTGCATAGGGACTATTGGGAGCATAAGGTGTAGTTTCTTCAAATCGTGGCGCGTCTGAAGTAAGACTACCGTAAACTTCATCTGTGGAAATATGTAAGAACCGATAATTTACAGGTTTACCTTGAGTTTCCCAGTAATAACGAAATTCTTCTAAAAGTGTAAAAGTACCTAAAACATTAGTTTCGACAAAAGTTCTCGGTCCAAGAATTGACCTATCCACATGGGACTCAGCTGCAAAATGAGCAATCACATCGATGTTATGTGTTTCTAAAACTCTTTTGACTAACGCAGCATCCTTAATATCACCCCGTACAAATCGAAAATTTTCTTCACCCTCTAAATAGGCTAAGTTTTCGCAGTTTCCAGCATAAGTAAGTGCATCTAAAACCACCATGTAGTCATGGGGATAATTATCGCGCCAGTGACGTACAAAATTAGAACCAATAAACCCCGCACCCCCTGTTACCAATAAGCGCCGAGTCATAAAAATCTTCCTCCCGATTGACTAAGGATCGACAGTTTATCTAATGCGTTATTTTTTACAGGATATAGCGATTAATGGAAAACTTAACTTATGAATTGATACAGATTGATGCAATTAGCAATTCATAATCTAAAATGTTTGCCTTTAATAATTCTTCTCCTGCAAAATTTTTTCTAGTGCTACTTTCATCTCTGTATTGCTTACATGTTTTGTTCCTAACTGCTGCATCATAACACCAGTTGATAAATTTGCTAGTATTGCAGCTTCCCAACTAGATGCACCAGTTGCTAAACCTAAAGAAAATAGAGTTGTCAAAGTATCTTGAATACCTGTAACATCTAATACTCTGTCGTGGTAAAATCTGGGTATGTAATGTTTATTGCCATTACGTTCTAACAAAACTATTCCATTTGCAGTACCCGTAATTAAAATATGTTGTCCTTGGGTTAATGCAAACAAATCTTTGCCAGCTTCAGTTAATTTCTTTTCATTGTTGATAGTATATCCTACTGATTTCTCTGCTTCACTTAAATTCAAAACAAATGCCCTTGCACCGCGATATCTTTCCAAATGCTTTTGGGTACTAACAATTGTTTGAGGAGCAGAAACTGCTGCGGAAATTACCGGTTTAGTCATAGTTCCATCCCCGCGATCGCAACAGACAATTACGTCAACTGATGCTATTTGTTGCTTGATATATTCTGCTAGTTCTAATTGCGCGTCTGGTTGGGGAAATTCATCTGATTTGCGATCGATTGTAACAATTTGCTGCTTAAAAGATGGTTGAGAATAACCTAAAACCCTTGTTCTGGTAACGGTAACTCTGCTTGGATCGCAAAAAATACCATCAACATTAATATTTTCAACTTTCAATAAATTACGTAACGCTTTTCCTTCATCATCCTTTCCTACCAAACCTGCGGCTTTAACTTGCACGCCCAAATGAGCCAGTTTATATGCTATGTAACCAGCATTTCCTGGGGCTTTGGATGTTTCTTTGTGGCGGAGGATTAATATTGGGGCTTCAGAGGAAATATCTTCTACTTTACCAATAAGATATTCATCCAGGGTTAAATCTCCCATGATGAGAATTCTTCCTTGGGTGAAGTTATTTAATAAATTTAATAAACGCTCTTTGGAAACATGTAACTTGTGAATAAAATCAGAGTCAAAAGGCATGATTGGGCAAATAACTTGGAATTCATAAATTAAATATCAGCATCAGATTCTACACTTACATATAAAAAGTAAGAGTGATCTAGAAAACATGAGTTTTTAAAACCTTCTTTTCCCCTACCCGATATTTTGTTTGTCAGACTGCTGTTAAAGAAAATTTTAAAAAGTTGATGAAATAGAAATTTAGGAATGTGGATTAAATAAAGTACAAAAGTAGGGTGTTGTTAGCATCATGTAACGCACCATTCCAAATTTCAGAATAACAGGTTATTAAATTCTCATTCCTCAGTAGGGGTTGACTTTGTCCTTAGGGTAAAGTGTTCGATTAAATAGAAGCGATTTGAGGTTTTCCCATGCTCAGAATTAGTGACTTTGCTCAGCTTAGTCGTGTTTCGCCAAAAGCGTTACGTCTCTATGACCGCATGGGTTTACTTAAGCCGATAAAAGTAGACAGTTTTACCGGTTATCGCTATTACTCAGCAGTTCAACTACCACGTCTTAACCGAATCCTGGTCTTTAAGGAACTGGGATTTTCTCTAGAACAAATAGCTAAATTACTGGATGAAAATATTCCTGCTGAAGAAATTAGAGGAATGTTGCGTATTAAACATCTTGAAATTCAGCAGCGATTGTTAGAAGACCAAGTTCGGTTAGCGCGGGTAGAGATGCGGTTAACAGAAATCGAACAGGAGAAAAAAATGCCAAACTATGAAGTTATTCTCAAGCCTGTGGAATCTCAACTTGTTGCTGTAACGGTTGGAGTTATTCCCAATTATCAAGACTGTGGACCAATATTCGACCGCTTATTTGATGAAGCGTACTCTCATGTATCTCGTCATAATCTGAAACAGTTTGGAAATGGTATTTCTATTTATCACGATACTAAGTTGCGAGACCATGATATTCCCGTTGAAGCTGCGGTACCAATATACGAAAAAATTCCTAATAATGAAAAAGTTTTAGTTTATGAATTACCGGGGGTTGAAGATATGGCTTGTACGGTACATCAAGGGTCATTCGCTAGTTTGGGACAAGCATATAACATTTTACTAGAATGGGTAGAAAAAAATGGATATCGAGTCATTGGTTCTACCCGAGAAATTTATTTGCAGTATGAACAAGGTGGGGACGAATCGCAATATGTAACAGAGGTTCAGATTCCTGTGGAGAAAATCTAGATATTTACATAAAAATTTGGAGACGTAAGTTATTATACATCTTTAGCCGACCGATATTACGTCTCTGCATCAAAAACTATTGAAAATTGATACCACTACTAAATAGGATTTAAGAACGCCGCACATTTAAACAACACCATTCCTGACGTTTCCAAAGTGTTGCAACCTTCCAACCATATTTTTCTAGGACGTCAGTAACAGCGTTAGATTGCTCCAGTAAAATACCGCTAAAAATAGCCCAGGTTGTAGGTTTGACGATTTTACTCATTCCTGGGATTAGTTCCATAATGACATCTGCCAAAATATTACAAACAATTCCATCTACCTCTTGAACTAAACTACTTACAGTTTCTACACTTCCCTGCTCTACAACTAATTTCTCTGCTGCAATTTGATTTAACTCTCGGTTTTCATTCGTTGCTTTAATTGTTAGGGGGTCAGTATCAACAGCATAAATTTTCTTTGCACCCAGCAATAATGCTCCAATTGAAAGTATTCCCGAACCACAACCAATATCAGCAATCACCACATCATTATTTGCTGTTTGTTCTCCAATAAAAGATGTTTGACCTCCACCCAATCTCATTTCTAAAGACTCCAAACACAATTGGGTAGTAGCATGGGCTCCAGTACCAAAAGCAACCCCTGGATCTAATCTAATAATTAAGCGATCGCTATTTTGTGGAATGGGTAACCATGCAGGATTGATTAAAAAGCGATCGCCAATTTCTTGGGGTTTCCAATATTGTTTCCAGCTGCTTGACCAATCTTCCTCATCAATTAAATGCCATTGTACTTGGGGTGGAGATAGTTCCATGCATAAAGCATCTTGACGTAATTGTAGCGATAATGCGGACAAGTCTAATAATTCGGCTTGAATTTGGGGTAAGTAAGCTTTTACCCAACATTGATTATCTTTTATCTCGCTTGCTGTACCGCGACAGCCAAAATTTCCCAGTCGCCAAAAAATAGTTTCTTCTAAATCTGGCTCGCATAATATTTGTAGTTCCCACCAGCTATTTGCCATAGTTATACCAAATCACTCATCTATTTTAAGGCTTGTCCCACGCACTCTTGAGGAAATAAAAATAAGGAATTGCGATTCCTAACTTCAAGAAAATACTGCAAAATCAGCAAAATCAATTTTTTGCGAAACAATACCGAAAAAATTATTTTCTTACTTGTAGTTGTTGTTATTCTACCCAAGTATTTGCTATGTAATTTTGATTTGCGCTAGTTAAATAAAACTTTAACTGCGATCAAATCAATAATCATAGAAAACTCTTATTACAGCAAAATTTTATTAGTAAACAGATAAATTAGGGCTTCTATAAAAATAAAATGCTGACATCTACTAAAAAAGTTATAGACTTGTCTCAAGTATTACAGGTGAAATACTTTGAGGAAGAGCGAATTAATGATGTTCTTCTCATACTGGAGAATGTAGTAAATCGTGAAGAATCAAACATTAAGCTAATTTTAGATTGTCTTTACGATGTGGGAATGGCTAACCTAATCGACCGAAAATTTAATCATGGAACTCTTAAAGGAAGTTTAAAAATACTTGCCAAAATATCTAAGCCAGCTTGCAAAGAGATTGCTTGGCGTTGGTTGAGAAAAAAAATTCCCCCGTTAATAACTAATTTGTTACACGAAGAAGTTTGTTTCAAAGACAATTAATATCCATCAATCTGGAAAACTTGATTGGTAGATAATTGATATCATACAAATAAACTTAGGTTAAAATATGTTAGCTTCTATTCGTATTTTTCTATCCACTCTATTAATTGTATTATTTGTAACTGGCTGTGCAACGACCACTGACAAGCCAAATTCAACAACTACCAGCGAACCTGAGGTTGCTCTTACCAAATCATCACAAACAACAAATTCTCCCGTTCAAAGAGTCGTATCACTTTCTCCTTTAGTTGCTGACATTATTTATCAACTAGATAGTACAAAACTAGTAGGTATTCCTGGTTCTAGTCTCCTGAAAAAAAATTCTGCACTTGATAATGTTACCCGCGTGAGTCAAGGTACAACTCCACCAGATCTAGAAAAGATTGTTTCTCTCAAACCCGATTTGGTAATTGGTGCGGAAGGTTTTTCTAACCAAACAACTACAAAACTGGAAAAATTGGGTATAGCAACTTTACTGACAAAAGTTAATACTTGGGAATCCTTAGAAGAATTAACGAAAAATCTTGCTCAAACTATAGGTGCAGACCCCAAACCGTTACTCAAGCGCTATCAAAATTTCTTACCAGAAAACAATCAAGGTAATAAACTTCAAGAGGAAAAGGTATCTGGTCTGGTACTGGTAAGCACCCAACCAATTTTAAGCCCAAATAAAAATAGTTGGGCAGGGGATTTACTGACAAAATTTCAAGTGAAGAATGTAGCTGCAGATTTACAAAGTAAAAGTCCAATCGCTGGTTACGTAACCCTCTCAGCGGAAAAAATCCTGCAACAGAACCCAGATACATTATTTATTATTAATTCGCCATCAGGACAAAATGAAACAGAACTGCTAAAATCTTTTGAAAAACAATCTTTCTGGAATAAATTACAAGCAACCCAGAATAACCGCGTTTACATTTTTGATTATCATGGTTTAATCAATCCTGGAAGTATTGATTCAATTGAAGCGGCTTGTGAAAAATTAAAGCAAGCAGTCAATTCAAAATAGTATTTATGCCCAAACTACCGCCAAAAAACTACGTTCAATCTATTTCCTTCCCTGACGATATTACTTTGCGCCCCATTGGTATAGTACATTCTCCCTACAAAGAAAGACACGGTACACCACGACAATCAGAGCTTAGATCTGCACCATCTAATTATCAGCCAGCGATCGCACAAATTGAAATGTTTCCCGATGTTATACCTTCGATCGCATTGAAAGATATGGATGGTTTTGAACGTATTTGGGTAATTTCATGGCTACACCTTAATAAACACTGGAACCCAACTGTTTTACCTCCGCGCGGTCCACGAATTCGCCGAGGAACTTTGGCGACTCGAGCTCCACATCGTCCCAATCCCATTGGGATTAGCGCACCTAAACTTATCAAGGTAGAAGGTTTAGTCTTACATGTGGAAGGAATCGATCTACTGGATCAAACGCCCGTATTAGATATTAAGCCCTACGTAACGTATTGCGATTCCTTTGCTGATGCTAAATGTGGTTATGTAAATGACATGGAAGATGCTCTAGAACATGAAGTTGATGTATTTGGAAAAACAGAACGTTGACGAAAAATAAATGATAAAAACACTCCTTGACAAGGGATGATTTAAATCAAAGCAAAATGCAATACAGCAACATATTGCAAATCAAGGATAAATTAATAAACAGGGAATAGTGCTTGGAAAAGTAAGAGCCGAATCTTTAATTTTAAAATTATTGATTTTATTTTCGATAGGTTTTCTTCTACTAAAAAATAGAAATTAGGCTTATTCCCTATCTTTATCCAAAGATGGAATATTCCTTGTTTCATCGGAAGGATATAGCGGTTTTCATTTGAATCAAATACATTTTCTAATTCCCAAATGTAGAGACGTAAAATTTTACGTCTCTACGAGGTGTACTACACTCAACCGAAAACCGCTATATCGATTTATGTAAATCTAGTTTATGGATATACATAAATATATTCCATAATATTTTCCATGAAAATTATGATACGGATCGATTACTTTTCCTATTCAATGATCTTATTCTAAAATTCAATATATTTTCAATATCTTGTAAGTTGCAATTATTACCTTTATTCAAGCAAGGGTATTGCGATCGTTAAAAGATAAAGGTCTACTACTAACTATATGAGTCATTTATTTTAAGTATTTGTGCAAAATTAATTTAATATTTTTCTCTTAAGAACTATATCTAAATAATTTTGCTTAACCAATTACTACTTGACAAATTACTAACTTTTGGCATCTGACTTTTTGGTCTTGTTCCCAATCAACATCACTAATATTCATCAATATGAGTACTGAACAAACAGTCAATCAAATAGTTGATTTATCCGAACAACTGGAAAATACTCAGACAAGTATCTCCGAACAGCAAGAAAGTCGAAATGCGCCAATATTTAATATAATTACTAGTTTTCTGCAAGCCAATAATTTACAATTTGCAAAAGCAGAAGATGTTACTATTTTGTGGTTCCGAGTAAAAGGAACTAATGGGGAATGGACCTGTTATGCTTACAGTAAAGAACTGGAACGTCAACTAGTTTTGTATTCCGTTTTTCCCTACAAAATCAAACCTTATAAACTTCCAGCAGTTGCTGAATTTATTGCCAGAGTGAATTACGATATGATGCTGGGCAATTTTGAGTTAAACTTTGATACTGGAGAAATACGTTATAAAACAAGTGTTGATTTGGGAATACATATTTTTGAGCATACTATGCTTCAGGGTTTAATGGAGGCTAATTTTGCTTCTATGGATACGTATTTTGAAGGTTTCATGAAAATTATTTACAGCAATATTTCTCCTGAAGAAGTTGTAACAGCCATAGAATGCGAGTTAGATGCTTGTTAAATAAGTAGGCGAGAAAAAATTAAACTATGTAAATAAATATAAAATATCTGTATTTTTCTCGTAGTAGCGCTTTAGCGCTAAAGCGCTATTACAAACAAGTTATGATTTTTCTTACTAACCTACTTAACTGATTAACCGAACTTGATATGATACATGATAGGTGGAAAAATTAAGCAATTGAAATCGGGAATACCCAATCTTTGTATTTTGGCTCGCGATTTTCGGTAATTGCAGTTAGTTTTTCGCGCAATTTTTCAGTAATTGGTCGTTTTTGTGACAATTTATAATTTTCTATTCTATTAACTGGACTGATTTTAGCTGCTGTTCCACTGAGAAATACCTCATCAGCAATTAAAAGTTCCGATTTATCAATTGGTCTTTCTACTACTTCTATCCCTAAATCGTTTGCAATAGTTAGAATACTATCTCTGGTAATTCCTTCAAGAATATCTTGGTCAAATCCTGGTGTAAAAATTTTTCCATTTCTAACAATAAAGATATTCATTCCCGAAGCTTCACTAACTTTTCCTTGGGAATTCATCAAAATTGCTTCATCAAAACCTGATTCCACTGCTTCAGTTTTAGCAAGTGAAGAAGTAATATAAGCGCCTGATATTTTACCACGCAAAGGAAAACTTGCGTCTGCTTGTCGTTGCCAAGAACTAATTCTACAACTTACTCCCTCTGGTGATAAATAATCTCCTAATTCAATCCCATAAATCGCAAAGTCTTTTTCTACATTATGTAATCTTGGAGAAATTCCTAAATCAGAAGTGTAGATAAAAGGACGAATATAAAAAGATTTATTAGGTTGATTTTTCTTTACAAAATCAATGATTACACTTTCAATTTTTGTTGCTGGTAAGTCGTAATGTAATAGCTTTGCGCTTTGACTTAATCTTTGACAATGACGGTCTAATCTAAACAGCAGGATTTGCGTTGCATCTTGTGGATTGGGGATACCGCGCAATCCCCCAAATGCACCTGTTCCATAGTGTAAAGCATGGGTCGCAATGGAAACTTGTGCGTTAGCAAACTGTGCGAATTGATTTTTAAAATAAGCAACGGGCAAAAAATTGTACATGAGCGATGAAAACTTTAAGTTTAAAATTTCAAGTCTAACCGATAATATAATCCTGCTGTCGATAGCTGTTTAGTAAATCTACAAATACAAAGCAGATATATGTTTTGCAATTGTAGACATTTTACAACTGACAAAATAGACGCTTAGGATTTTCCAGATTTTAATACATATATCAGGAAAATTCTTACTGCGCCCATCTATCAGTTACCAGTTTATGGCTAACGCCACGCCGGTTTAAAGTTATCTGGTCTCTGCTCTGTGTTCCCTGTACCCTGCTCGCTGTTCACTGATAACTGACAACTGACTTAGTCAAGTAACCACATTTGGGAAGAGTTATCGGAAGAATCTTCAGAAGAAGGACCGCTAGGTTTTGGCGATCGCGTAATGGGTCTAGTATCTCTTACTAGGTGGGATTTACGATAGTGTTGAGGTCTTAAATCTGACGATTTTGCTGGTTGAATTGCTGATTTTTGTGTTTGTTGTGTTTGTTGTGGTTTTGGTTGTTGGTAAGTCTTGCTCTGTTTGGGAGGATTAAGCTGTTCTTTTAAGGCGGAATTGATCTCTGCAAGTTTTACCACATCTTGTTTCGCTTGCTGCAGGTCTTTTTTCAATCTTTCCATTAATTCATCTTTAGCTGCGATCGCAGTTCTTAAATCGTTAACTTGCTGCTCCAAAAGTTTTTCGTTGTGCTGTGCTTGTTCTAATTTTTGTTGTAGTTCTTGAACTCTAACTTCTAAATCAGCTGATTTTTTGGTTGCTTGAAGTTCTTTTTTCAACTCAGAAGCTAATCCCTCTTGCTGGGATAATGCAGATTCCAAATCTTTAATTTGATGTTCGAAAGTTGCTTCATTTTCATGAGCTTGCTCGAGAGTTGCTTTTAGTTCCTTGATGGTAGCTTCTAGATCGGTCTTAGTTGTATCTGTACCTTCAGTATTGTTTGAGTTATTATTCTTTGGGTTTGGGCTCGTACTTTTTGAATTAGAATTTTTGCCAGTCTTTACTGAAGCATTTGTTGTTTTCTTTTCTTCTACTGCAGAAGCATCAACAGGGGTAGCTTTGACATCAATTGCAGCAGCATCTTCAATTTGAGTAACTTTTTTAGTTTCTTCTTGTAGCAAGTCCGAAAGACGTTTCCTAGCCATTATTTTCTCCAATCACGCTGTAATTCATTTGCCACGCGACGGTAATCAGATTCCGCCTCGCGAGCATTTTTCCCTCGCCATTGAGTAATCGCGACACCTTCAAGCGCTGCGCGTTCGTGAGCTTTATAAATCCGGACAAAGGCTTTGCAGGAGGAAATTCCCAACTGCATCAGAGTATTTTGGGCTTCTAGTGCTTCCTTTAAACTTCGCGTGTCTACTTTGGTTAAAAGCACTCGATGAGGTACTCCCGCAGGAGTAACAGCTTGGTTAATTGTTTCAATTAAAACTGTTAAATCCATCGGTGCTGGAGGTGTAGGCAAAACTAGGTAATCTGCACTTTTCACTACCGCTGTTAATGCTTCCGATTGCAGTGCCGGAGGCGTATCGACTACTACTAAATCGTAACCTGTTATTTTACGTAAGCGACCTAATAATTTGGGATTGGTCTCTTGGGATAAGTCAAAACTCATACCATTCTCACTCCGCTCGACCCACCAAGTGGCAGAAGCTTGAATGTCTGCATCTACTAGAAGTACTTTGGTTTTCTCTGCAAATGTTGCAGCTAAATTAACTGAGGTCGTTGTTTTGCCTACCCCACCCTTTCCATTCAGGATCGCGATTACTTTTGGCACTGGTTAATTTTAATGCTCTATGGTTGAATATATCGCGTTATGGGTGACCAAATACTTAGTAATTACTAATTTATTAATTACTGATTACTAATATGTCCTTACTTATTCAGGATTTACCCAATTGTCACAATACACCGCTGGTGCGTGATACTAAAAAATTTATAATTAATACTTTTGAGTTCACTCCAAGTGTCATGCAACCTACAAGAAAAATCTGCCGGTTGCGTGAGTCCTATTATTATTTTAAGCCCAATAGAGCATCCAAGAAAAAAAATTGCCACAATAAAAGCTAGAGTTACCAATTCTGAATCGAACTTTATTCTCACTCCAATTTCTCACTCAAATATTTTTTATGAAACCAAGCAACAGCCTACCTGATGGACCAGATATGCCGAAACTATTACGGCGATTTAAGTTTGTGTTTCAACCAATTAAGTATGTAGAAGATTTTGCCAAAGTTTACGGGGATATATTCGCAATTAGGGGATTTTACAACGATACTGCTGTCATCTATATCAGTCATCCGGAAGCTTTGGAGCAGCTATTCACTACAAATCCTAAAAATCTCAGAAGTGCAAGTAGAATCTTAAGATTTTTGTTGGGCGATCGCTCTATTATTTTGCTTGATGGGGAAGAGCATCGTCGTCAACGTCAATTGCTAGCTCCTCCCTTCCATGGCGAAAGAATGCGAGCTTATGGGGAAACTATACGTGATGTTGTCGAACAAGTCAGCAATCAATGGGAAATGGGTAAACCTTTTAAGATTAGGGGTTCAATGCAAGAAATTGCTTTGCAGGTTATTTTAAGGGTTGTATTTGGTTTGGATGAGGGAAAACGTTCCCAAAAGTTGGCTGAATTATTGAATTCTGTCCTGGAGTCCATTGGATCGCCTTTACTTTCTGCTGGTTTATTTTTTAGTTTTTTACAAAAAGAATTTGGTGGATTGAGTCCTTGGGGACAAATGAAGCGCAAATTACGACAAATTGATGAGTTAATTTATGAGTTAATTCAAGAACGTCGAGTAGAATCCAACCAAAACCGCCAAGATATCCTCAGCTTAATGATGTCTGCTTGCGATGAAGATGGTCAACCAATGTCAGACCAGGATTTACACGATGAACTGATGACTTTATTGATCGCAGGACATGAAACCACTGCTTCAGCTTTATCTTGGGCTTTTTATTGGATTGATTATTTACCAGATGTACGAGAAAAATTACTTAAAGAATTGGCCGAACAGGGGGATAATTTAGACCCAAGCATTATTAGCAATTTGCCTTATCTTACTGCAGTTTGCCAAGAAACTTTACGTATTCACCCGATAGTGATGAGCGGAGTTTTACGTTTTGTCACATCTCCAGTTGAAATTATGGGTTATCAATTACCCGTAGGTACAGGTATTATTCCCAGTATTTACCTTGCTCACCATCGCGAAGAAGTTTACCCAGAACCGAAGAAATTTAAACCAGAAAGATTTTTAGAAAGACAATTTTCACCCTACGAATTTTTACCTTTTGGTGGTGGGAACCGTCGCTGTATTGGAATGGCTTTTGCTTTATATGAAATGAAAATTGCGATCGCTACTATTTTGTCACATTATATTGTTTCCCGTAGGGATAGCCGTCCGGTTACTCCAGTACGTCGCGGTTTCACTTCAGCTGCACCCGCAGGGATGAAAATGGTAGCGACACCCGTAAGTAAATCTGCAAAAATTTTGGTAACAAAATGATTTAAGAGTCGAAGAAATTCCCATCAGCGGATTGCAAGCAAGTGAGGTATAGCTAAAACCCTATAAAGCAGTCTGTAAAGAGTATTCTACTTCTGCTCCCCTCGCCAATAGGGTACGGTCTGTCCTGTCTCCTGACTCCTAAAGTCATTTATTTTAATACCAATTTCAAAAAACACTGCTACACATCACCTTTTTGAGCAAATCTTTAAATCTACTCCCTGTTTCCTATTCCCTTCCATAAGGGAAGTATAGCAATATTAAAGGAAATTGGTATTACTCAAACCAATTCAACCAAGCTTCCCAATTTTGAAATATTTTTGCTAATTCAGTATATCCTGCTGCTCTTGGATGAGCACCGTCATAATTTTTTATTTCACCTATCCATATATCAGAATTTATGAGTGTAGGGAAAGCATCCAAATAGGGTATATCCAATTTATTACAAATTTGCTGAAATTCTTGGGATAAATTAGCAATCCTCTGATTTTGTGTTTCATCTGCGATCGGTAATGGTCCCAGCATCAAAACAGGATATAACTTTTTTGTTTCTATGAGAATTTCTTGGGTATTAGCAAGAGAATTTTTAATTGCAACGCGAGTTTTTCCATTCTCTATTGTTGTATCATTTACACCAAAACAAAATATAACTCTGCCATCATATTGTTGTGGTAAACGATAGGATATTTCTCGCAAGTAACGATTTTTTAATTCTGTACTAGTTTCTCGTCTGACCCCTAAATTATAATAAGTGATGTCATGACCTTTTTTATTTGCATCAACACAAATTCTACCAGTCCAACCTAAGCATTCTGGATCGCCTACACCATTGACAAAGGATTCACCAACAAAGCAAATTCTAATTTCTTTTGCTGTCGTCATTTTTAAGGTTAATTTTTAAGCTTCTAATTGAATTTGCACAAACATTTCAGGAGCAAAATTTGCTCGAATAGACAATCGAAAAATCTCCAATTTCTGCTTTCTTTTCTTTCTCCCAGAATTTTAGCTGAGTCCAATCCTTCTTGTGAAATCAATTCTACATAGTTTTCTTTTACGCGCTCTCCGTCTTCTAACCACATCTCTATTAATTGGTCAGGTGGATTTATTGCGCTCATGGAGTTAGTTCCAGTTATTAGTTTACTACTTGTATTTTTCTTATATTTTAAGTTAATGACAGCAATTTAAAATGAAGAAGTATTGTTATGATTCAGGGGGTTGTATCAACAATATTTGACTATCTGTATAAATATAGTTATTTTTTCGTCTATTAAATTACTTAATATTACCCGGGTATGGATAATTTTTTATTGGATAAATTCTTAAAAATAGCTTTATGGATATATATCGGATCTGTAGTTTTGCTCTTCATATTTTATCGTCAGGAGAAAGAGGTTGTAACTGTCAAAAAGCAAAATCAAATTCAAAATCAAAATCAAAATCAAAATAAAACTCAAAATCAAAATAAAACTCAAATTCAAAATAAAACTGCACAAAATAAATTAGTTAGATTCGATACACCAAAAACAGAACCAAAAATTACTGCTATTAGTAACTTAGGTGCAAAATTACAATTTCAAGAAGAATGCAAGTTGAAATCGAGTACAAAAGCTGACACCAAGAAAGTTTCCATTGCAGCCGTTGGTGATGTACTTGCTCACAAAGTTTTGCAGAATCAAGCCCAAAATCATAGCCAAGGTTTCAAAAGCATTTGGTCTCAAGCAATCCCATATCTGAGAAAGGCTGATATTGCTTATGCTAACTTGGAAGGAACTGCAGCAGCAGGGATGAGTTATACAGGATGGCCGAATTTTAACTATCCACCAAGTATCTTAGACGACCTCAAAGATAGTGGTATCGATATTTTATCCACCGCCAATAATCACTCCCTCGATCGCAGTTCAAAGGGTGTAAATCTTACTATCGAAGCTCTACAAAATAGAGATATTAACTACACCGGTACCAAGCATACGGATTTTAAAAATGTTCCCTGGCATACCCTAACTCGCGTTAATGGAATGACGATCGCTTGGATCGCTTGTACTCACCATGCGAATTTTATTGATAAATCTGGACGTCGCGATCGCTACAACCAAGTTCTTTATTGTGGTTCTAAACCAGCATGGAATCCAAGCAAACTTAACCCAATCCTGGAAGAAGAAATCAAAGCTCTTGCAAATAGTAAAAATATAGATGCAGTAATAGTAACGCCACACTGGGGTATAGAGAATGAAAATAAACCGCGCAAACAACAAAAACAAATGGCGCAAGCAATGGCAAATGCTGGTGCTACTGCTATTATCGGTACACATCCCCACGTAATTCAACCTTGGCAAATGCTTGCAACCGAAGATGGTAGAGAAGTTTTGGTAAATTATTCCCTGGGAAACTTTATTACCAGAGCGGAAAGGGCTTCCAAAAACTGGCGCAATGCTATGCTGCTAATTTTCAATCTCAGTCAAGATGGGTCGGAAAAAGCACGGGTTAGTGGTGTCGGTGTTGTACCAATGGAAATGACCTACTCCCGTGGAGTTCATCGCCTCACAGTTAACACCCGAAGCGCAAAAAATCATGCTGCAAAATTCTTTTCACCAAAGAGCTTCGTAAATATTAACCAGTATTTTAGTCAAATTGGTGGCTGTGAGAACAAAAATTTAAGTAGGTGAGCAAAATTATGTAAACGAAGATTTTAAAGATTTTCTTTTCTCAAATTGATGCGATTAAGTAGGTCGGCGTTAAAAAACCAAGGTATGTCATTGCGTTAACGCAGTGTGCGCAAAGCGCATGTGGAACGTAGTGAAATGTTAGCACGCACCTACGGTGAACGCGGAGCGCGTCCTCAGCAATCGCAGGAGTTTTAGACTTATTTACCTTTTGTTACATAGTTGAGTTTATTTGTACCTGCTTACTTACTCCCCCGCATCAGGTTACCTTGACGACACCAAATGTAGATAATTTTGAAGAGTTTGGTGTCGATATAATAATATAATTAATTGACTAAAATTATTTATGAAGGCTGTAATATTATTGATGCGATTAGCTATAAAAACTATTTTTTATATTTATAAATTATCTTTTAAAACAACAACACCCAAGCTACTAATCACTTAGTAATTTCCTCTTCTTAATCCTTATAACTGGGGTTGCACTGAATGAATAACTTAAACCTAGGAATAGAGTTAGAATCCAGTTGTATTGCCCCCTATTCAACAACATGAGGAAATATAAGTTTTCGCGTCGGGTGTTGCAGTTGGGTTACGAGACAGATGATGAAACAGCTTTTTTACCTCTTAACTAATTTTGAACTAAACAACGTTGGCTGTTGTCTCTGCCAGGGAAGCTTTATTAAGCTTCAATTATTAATTTATCACTACTTTTAAACTATGTGGTTTGTTCGTAACTAATCTTTACATTTTAGTATTAACAAAAGACATCCTATATTATCTATAATAACTCAAAATTTAGCACATGAAAGGATGCTTTGAAAGTATCGTGTTTATTAGTGAAGGTAAATAATATGACTTTTTAAACATCCTCTAAGACTTTATTTTTGAGGTACTCTTTCCCCAAATACGTCTAATATGTATAAGACAGATAATGACTAAGCAGCTAGAAAAGCGGACGTGAAAAATCTTGAAGGTAAAGTCACATTAGTGACGGGTGCTACACGGGGAATTGGTAAAGGAATTGCAATTGGGCTGGGTGAAGCAGGCGCAACTGTTTATATTACAGGACGTAGCCTCAATGATTCTGATTCCGATGGCGAGATTTCAGGTACTTTGAATGATACTCAAACAGCAGTTGAGTCTGCTGGTGGTGTTTGCATTCCCGTTCGAGTAGACCATAGCGATGACGAGCAGGTGCGCTTACTATTTGAACGCATTCAAGACGAACAAAGCGGACAACTGGATCTATTGGTTAATAATGCTTATTCCGGCGTCAGAGCATTGAGAGATGCTCAAGGAAAACCATTTTGGAATTGCGAACCCAATTTATGGGATGCAATAAATAACGTTGGTCTTCGCAGTCACTACGTCGCCAGTATTTTTGCTGCTCGGATGATGACTAAAAATCTTTCAGGTTTGATTTGCACCATTTCCTCTTGGGGTGGGATGTCTTATATCTTCGGTGCAGCATATGGTGCGGGAAAATCTGCATGCGATCGCTTAGCTGCTGATATGGCTGTCGAATTAAAATCCCACAGTGTTGCTTCTGTTTCAATTTGGCCTGGTATTGTTGGTACAGAGCATATTTCCAGCATGGCAGATGAAATTAAAGAGAAAAATATAAGCGATCCTCAAAGTAGAATATTTCGTGATCGCTACAATTGGGAAACCCCTCTACTAACAGGACGAGCGATCGCCATGCTAGCTTCCGAACCAAATGCAAATATAATGCGTCGTACGGGACGGGTGCAAATTGTCGCCGAACTAGCTAAGCATTATGGAATCGTTGATCGGGATGGAAATCTTCCTGCATCACTCCGTTCTCTTCGCTTTGTACTACCTGCTGCGTTACCAGCACTCAGAAATTATTCGTCCTTAATTCCCGATTTGAAAGTACCGTGGTGGTTGATTTTATTGGGTGGACTTAGCTCTCCTAAAATTTGATGTGAGGATATTGCTTCTCACGGATATTTGTCTCACGGATATCTGATTGTAAGGGGTATTTGATTTCAAGCGGTTTAAGCTTGGCTTTTTTGGATTGCTATATTAGTGATGTAGGGCTTGAAAATAAGTCGTAATATAGTTCATATTTTGAATTTTTAGTTGCGTCTAGCACAACACCTTAGCTACATAAAGACTAACGATAAATATTAATCGTGAGAGTTTTGAAATGAGCGAAAAAAAAATCAATACCCAAGAGTTAAAAGTGAGTGGTGATAAACTTCTCAGTCAAATTAAGGAATTAGTTCGTAAAGGTAATATACGCCGTATCATCATCAAGAATGAGGATGCCAAAACTTTAATTGATATACCTCTAACCTTGGGAGTGGTTGGAGCTTTGCTTGCACCCCAGTTAGCTGCTATTGGTGCGATCGCAGCTCTGGTAACCCATTGTACTATCGTTTTTGAGAAAGTAGAGGATTAACCGACCCAACCCAACCTCCCCTTAGCGGAAGCAATGCGTCAGCATTAGGGGAGGAATGTTGGGTATTAACTGGCGAATTCTAAAGCTACACGTCGCTGAATTTCTTCACTGGAAAGCTCTTCAATGTGAGAACTGATTGACCAATTATGACCGAATGGGTCTACAACTCTACCTTATCTATCGCCCCAGAAGGTGTTTTCTAAAGCCATTGTTACTTTTGCACCTGCATTTACGGCTCGCTCAAACCATAAATCTGCATCATCAATTTGCAAATGAATACTCACCGGAGAAGCATTTAAAGTTTTTGCTGAGAGATGACCGCAATCAGGAAATTCATCATTGAGAAAGATGATTGAGTTACCGATTTGTAATTCTGCATGCATGATTTTCTGTTTGTCTGGTGTGAGCATGCGATACTTTTCTTCCGCACCAAAGGCTTGTTTGTAGAATTCGATGGCGGATGCTGCATCGTTAACTATAAGAGAGGTATAGACGCAGTTGTGTGATATCAAGCTGCATGGGTATTTTGCCTTTCCTATGTCAGATTTATCTTACACTTCATGATTATATAAGTTTTACTTTAATACACATCAACATCTTTACAATACTTTCCGTTCTAAAGTGTATAAGTTGATTTTACGTACATCTAAATAAAGACAGGAATTATTACAATAAGATAAAACCAATAAACGAGGTCAAAAAATTCTGTCTAGAACAAAGATTCAAGGAAGCATTTTGATAATGATGTAACAAATATAGCTAATTATTTCATGAACAAAAATCATTATGTTTGCGATCAATATAAGACATATGTCGTAGTAACTCTGCTTTAGGTGCATACTACCGTCGTATGCAGTCACCCATGGGTTCTCCAAAAGCAATTACCGCCACTACTCATAAATTAGCACGTATTTTTTATTATCTTTGGACATCCGGAGACACTTACTTATACTGACCCTGGTATAGATGCTTATGAGCAACAGTATAAAGAAAGGATACTTAAAAATCTTAAGAAAAAAGCTAAGACTTTTGGCTTTGAACTTACTGCTATTTCAACACCTACCGAATGTACTTCTTAGAAGTTAAGGTAACTTTTCCTGAAGATATTCACAGTCCCGTCTCTTCCGACGGCAAATATATATAACATCAAAGATGAATGTTTTATGTCTTAACAATTTGCTTTCAGCATTGCGGCAACTCGATCTGTTGCTCAAGTATACGTTTAAAAATGCCCAAAAATACAATGGAGATGAGTCACTAACCGATCCTTATCGAGGTCTTTACATCAATGAAGATGATATAAAACGCGACTTACTACAGGAACCGGGTGTTTCACTTTTGTTGGATCACCAGGTTGATTTAGAGGGAATATTTACTCAAATTATCAACAGCTCTTCAACTTTAACTAACTTGTATCAAAGTTTTAATTTATCTTTATTTGATTTAGTTATTGTCTTAATAGCCTTAGCACCAGAACTTGACCTGCGTTACGAGCGGATATATGCATATTTACAAGATGATGTTACTCGCAAGCGTCCTAGCATAGATTTAGCAGTGAATTTACTATGTGCTTCTGCATCAGAAAAACTGAAGCGGTTGGTTCATTTTGCGACTGATGCGCCGTTAATTAGTCAAGGCTTAGTAACTTTATTCCCAGATCCAAATCAAATCAAACCGCCCTTATTGGCTCATTATTTCAAGCTAGATGAGCAGGTTGTTCGTTACTTGTTAGGTGAAGTAAAACTTGACCCACGATTAGCAAATTTTTGCTGGTTGGGTAAGTCCGAATACGTTTTACAACAGTTAACATTAGATCGGGAGATCAAACTTGCTTTAGGAAAACTGACCGAACAAGCACATCAAAGTCAACAACCACTGCGGCTTTATTTTTATGGCGCACAAGGAGTAGGAAAAAGTCGAACCGCTAAAGCGATCGCCAACCATTTAGGAGTACCAATCATAACTGCAGATTTGAAGATAGTGGTACAACTAAAACTGGATTTTGATTTGATTTTACGGTTGTTGCTGCGGGAAGCTAAACTACACAATGGGATTTTATATTTGTCTGGAGTTGATGAAATTCTCAGTCAAAAACAGTACGGCGAGTATCATCACCTGCTCACTGCTCTGACTCAAAGCAAAGGAATTATTATTTTAGGAGGTAAAAAACCCTGTGATTCTGATACTATTAAATCTATAAATGCAATTTCTGTAGGGTTTGACCTGCCAAATTTTGCTCTACGTCGGACTTATTGGCAAGCTTCTGCAACTCAAATAGGTATAAAACTCAATGAAGAAGAGATTGATATATTGAGCGATCGCTTCCGTTTAACGCCCGAACAGATTGATGGCGCGATCGCGATCGCTCGCAACAAAATTCTTTGGAGTCAGGCTACAAATTCGGAGGAAGCACAGATGCAAGGATCGCAGCAGTCGGATGCACAAATCAACATCACGGAATTATTTGCTGCAACCCGCATGCAATCGGGACAGGATCTAACAGGATTAGCACGCAAAATTACACCCAAACATACTTGGGAGAATATAATCTTACCAAAACATCAACTTAGGCAACTGCAAGAAATTTGCAATCAAGTTAAGTATCACCACATAGTCTGCAACCAGTGGGGATTTGACCAAACCCTTTCTCTCGGAAAAGGTATTAATGTACTTTTTTCTGGTTTACCAGGTACGGGTAAGACTATGGCTGCAGAGGTTATTGCTAACGAGTTGCAGTTAGATATGTACAAAATCGACCTGTCCCAAATTGTTAGTAAGTATATCGGTGAGACAGAAAAGAACTTAGATCGGGTGTTTACAGCAGCGGTAAATTCCAATGCCATACTGTTATTTGATGAAGCAGATGCTCTATTTGGGAAGCGTTCTGAAGTTAAAGACGCCCATGATAGATATGCAAATCTTGAAGTTGCTTACCTGTTACAAAAAATGGAAGAGTACGAGGGGATTACAATTCTCACCACGAACTTACGCCAAAATTTGGATGAAGCATTCACCCGTCGCATCCGTTTTATTATTGAGTTTCCCTTCCCCGAAGCAGAGCATCGTTTGCAAATCTGGCAGAGGATTTTTCCCCAGCAAACACCATTGTCAGAGGATGTGAATCTCAATTCCATCGCCCAAAAGTTTCAGATCGCTGGGGGTAGTATACGAAATATAGCTGTAGCAGCGGCTTTTCTGGCGGCTGAAGAGGGTAAGGCTGTTGGGATGAATCACTTACTTCAAGCTATAAAGCGGGAGCTTCGAAAGATGGGGCGGTTAATAAATGAGGAAGATTTTCAGAAAATGAGTTAAGAGTATACCGAAAAATAGTTAATTAACAATCTAATTAGGAAGAAATACAATTTAAACATAAGTCTGTCAATCGAGTGTCCCAGTCGCAAAGTGTCATCTTATGATTTCCGAAATCTATGAATTATCAGGGATTGAGGAGCTGATAACTTACAAAGTGTGTAAGTAAATAGTACAGGCAACTACTTTAATATTAAAGTTTTAACTTCAAGGCAATTTTTTCGCGATCGCAGATAAATAATTGAGGCAATCAATTTTGACAAATACTTGTAACAAATCTTATGGCTGACGAGGTGGATAATGGCAAAGGAAAAGCAGGAAAGAACTTTAAATAATCAATCTCAGCATAAACAACACAGGGATTCCCAGGATACAGAACTATTATTTCAACAGAGAATCGGCTCAAGTCAAAGTAATTCAATAGGGCAAAGAATAAGTCGGATAAGCAATGTTCCTTCCATAGCAGCCCATTCTGCGATGCTCAATCGTGCCCCTGCAAAACAACAATCTGCTAACAGGCACTTGCTATTGCAGTTGCAGCGACAACATGGAAATAGATATGTACAG
Organism: Mastigocoleus sp. MO_188.B34; assembly: GCF_030065675.1. GTDB lineage: Bacteria > Cyanobacteriota > Cyanobacteriia > Cyanobacteriales > Nostocaceae > Mastigocoleus. Next base: position 46,862 of record NZ_JASJDK010000006.1, read on the forward strand.
CGGGTGGTGCAAGAAGCACAACAACAGAACCAACCTGTGATTCAAACGAAACTGACTCTAGGTGCAGTGGGTGACAAATACGAACAGGAAGCGGATCGCGTCGCCAAGCAAGTGGTGAATAGTATTTCATCTACAAATCAAGAACCCGTGCAAAGGATGGAACCTGAGGATGAGGAACTGGCACAAATGAAGCCAGATATTCAGCGGATGGCTGTGGGTGAAGCAATAGAGGTGGATCCAAGTGTCGAAGATGCGATTCAACGGGCGCGAGGTAGGGGACAACCTTTAGCAGAGAATGTGCGCGTACCAATGGAACAGGCATTTGGGGCTGATTTTAGTGGGGTGAGGGTGCATACGGGTAGCCAATCACACCATTTGAATCAATCGATACAGGCGCGGGCTTTCACTACGGAGCAGGATGTGTTCTTTCGTCAGGGGGAATATAATCCAGGTAGTCGGAGTGGGCAGGAGTTGTTGGCTCATGAGTTGACTCATGTAGTTCAGCAGAGTGGTGCAGTCCAGCGATCGCAAAATCCAAAACCTACCCTACAGCGTGAAGAAACAGCAATTATACAAAGGGTAGTTTACGATAATATGGCTGAAATGTGGAATGACGTCCATAGTGGCTATTCGCAAGAGAAGATTCAAAATATTCTTAAAGATTCTGTGCTGTCCGCACAATATAACGACGCAGCTGCCCAATTACCTAACTGTAATTTTGTTCAAGTTCAAGGCACAGCACCTCAAGCTAAATCAACACCTGACGCAGACCAACCTTATAGGATAGAGTGGGACACGGCGACACAACTCTCTCTTGATGAGGATTACTTTGCAAGTGCTATTATTCATGAACTGGCTCATGCTGCATCATCACAACAGTATCGAAGAAATGGAGTTGATGACAGGGAACTTATTTGGGCTAACATGAATTTGCCTCCTGCGGAGGGTCTTGTCGATACTGAAACTGGGATGAGTGATAATCAATTGGAATCATATCAAACTCAAATGGAGACAATTGATAAAAATTGGCTAGGTATAGAAAAGGAGGCTACGGCAGATAAGACGTCGGGAAAACTTCCCCAGCTTCACTACGACCATATATATCAAAGAATCCAATATGCCTTGGGTACAGGCTTTGTCCACAACGATACAGTCTTAGCAGATATGCTGTACTACTTAAAAGCGAAGAGATTAGATAATACAAGGACATATTCATTCGCAAGACGTATGCTCAATGAAGCCAATGATCGTCGTAGGAATGGTTTTTGGTCTAGGAGTGATACTGAAGTCAGAGTAGTTGATAGCAAAGCATGGTGGTTTCAATTTTGGAAATGGTAATTACAGTGCGCTCGCCGATCTTGTAGTGGACTAACACGCCTAAAATGTTGCAATAGATTTGTCCTAAAATTTATTTCAATTAATGATTTTTGGATTTTGCTAATGCACTATTTTAGCTGTGTCAGTCCAGTAGGGTGCGTTAACGAAGTGTAACGCACCGTCGGGATCTCTTCTGAATCACTGATGCACTACCAATTTGACCAACTTACTTAACTGCACCAAAAATAGAGCTTCCTGGGAGAGAAAGCGAATGTTTCAAGACCTCGATAACACCCTCAGAGAATTGCTGAAACAAAAAGTACCGATTGATGACACTCAAATAGATATAAAATTTGAGCTACCCAATCAAGACTGGGAAAGCAAACTACAGAAAGCAACAATTAATCTGTTTCTCTACGACATCCGCGAGAATCTTGGGTTACGGAGTAACGAAAAGTATTTAAACCGCAATGGTGCTACAGGGACTGAAACTATAGCACCCGTCCGCATGGATTTGTCTTATATGATTACGGTTTGGACAAAAGAAATTGTGGATGAACATCGACTACAAGGAAGTATTCTAAAAACTTTGTTACGCTATCCCACCCTACCAACTGAAGTTCTGCAAGGAGATATGAACCAACCTCTTCCCTTACGTGCTTGGGTGAGTCAACCAGAAAAAACACCTAATATTTGGGATTTTTGGTCTTCTCTAGATGGACGACTGAAGGCTGGTTTAAGTTATGTGGTGACAGTTCCCGTTCAACCCTTTACCCCAGTGGAAGTACCTCTAGTTACCGAAAAAACAATAACATTGAAACACCGAAGAGAATCTTAGTAATTTTGTGAATATTTTTTCCAAAGTGCATAAGTTGATTTTACTGATAACTAAATAAGGATAACAAAGATGAGAAATAAAACTTTTTGTAAATAAAAATAGCAAACTTCCAGAAAAAGGTATAAGCTACTATCAGGAAATAAACATACAAACTGATTGTAAAAATTAAAAATCTGAGAAGCAAAAAACAGATTTATCAAAGAAAATTAGTTTGAAAAAGATTCACAATATTTACAAATAAAATACCTAATATAACTTAATCAATTACGAAATCTATTCTATTTATATTAGGTAGTAATATCGAAGTCATATTGCCTCTATTCCTATAATTTAGATATTGTGATTTATGTAGACATAATGCATTTTTATCATGAACCAATTGATGATTATTGAAGATATCATTTCATAAAATAAATCTTAATTCTTCAATTGCTTCATTTTGTTGGTTGACTTGTGTTTTACATATAGAACAATTCAAACATTAATCAAGTATTAGCATTGTATTGTCAATCAAACAATGGTCTACTCAAATGATTTTTACAGATACTCTTTCTGGAATGAAAAGCTTGAGTTTATAGCACTACGCATTTAGGTTAGGATATTGGCGGAAGCTAAAACCTATAACCAGTAGACTTTTGACTTTTGACTTTTTACTTGCGCGTAGCGTTATAATATCTGCACCCACCTCATTGAAGAAATGATAATTAAAGCCAGTCACAAAGTTGCAATTGCGGGAACAATAAAGGATGAATTTACGGAGCAACCCATTGCAGACACCATTGTCAATATAGTAGGTCAAAATTTCAACATTTGGGCAACTGAAAATGGCTCCTTCTATTTAATAGGAGAACCAAAAAGTCCAATCAAATTACCTACATCCCTCGCCAAAATTGAAAATGGTTTTTTCAATTTCATGGATTTACCTGATGGTGAGTATAAGCTAAAAGTTTCAGCCCCTAATTTTAAACTTCGATATGAACAAGATAAGGAAATTGATGTTACAGCACCAAATTTGCAAATATCAGTAGAACTATCTCCAACCCAATTGACTGGAAATGTCAGACGCAGTGATAATCAGGAGCCTATTTCTCAAGCCTTAGTTAAACTTGGTGGTAGCGAATACCAAACTTTTACTGATATAGAAGGTAAATACACCTTATCAGATATCGTGGCGAGTTCCCCTACAATACAGGTTTCTCACAAAAGTTTTGAGCTATCTACCCGGAAACTAGAACAGCAACTAAATCCAGGAGAAAAACGCACAGAAGATTTTAGCTTAAAACCACTAAATTCGATTTAACTTGATTAGTTTATCTTGTATCAAAAATAGTATTTTAGTTAATCTCAAGGAGAATATTATGCCTGAGTATTTAGCCCCTGGTGTTTACGTTGAGGAAGTTCCTTCATTAATCAAACCAATTGCTCCCGTTAGTACGAGTATTGCAGGGTTCATTGGTGTTGTGCCGAATGAGCCGATTGTGGAAGAAGTAAAAGATCAAATGATTGCTACGGGTGATGGTGAGAAAACACAATTTAAACTGCCACTTGGGTCTTACCCAGTAAAACCAGATGCAGGAGAGTATGAAATTAAGATAGGGGATGAAATTAACCCATTTGAAGCTAGACTTGAAAATAATGACGAAACAAAAGATTCATTCGTAGTTTTCCAACAGGCTCCACAAGCAGGAGCCGACATCAGAGGAAGTTACAAACGCTTTTTTAATTCTGTTGTGGGTGTTGGTGAAGTTAAAGTATGTACCAATTTTACTGAGTTTACAAAATCTTTTGGTGAATTTACTCAAGATACCGGACAAAATATATTAGCTCACGCGGTGTATGGCTTTTTTAACAATGGCGGTTCTCGCTGCTATGTCATGCGGGTAAATGCAGAAAATGATATTACCGAACAATTCTTAGAGCGAACATTTGAACCAATTGATGAAATTGCGATTGTCGCTGCGCCAGGAATTTTAGAGTCTAGCGTTCGCGCTGCTATAGTCACCCATTGTCAACAGAGAACCCAAGACCGTTTTGCCATCTTTGATTGTCCACAAGTGGTAGAAACTAATGGACTATTGGATCTCCTAAAATTGGATCGGGATAATGATAACAACGTCGTACCAGACTACTCAGACTATGCAGCTTTCTACTTCCCCTGGATAGAAGTTTTTGACCCAGCGACCAAAACCCGCAAATATGTGCCTCCCAGTGGTCATATTGCAGGTATATATGCCAGAGTTGATACTGCAATTGGAGTACACAAAGCCCCAGCTAATGAGGTTATCTTCGGTGCTCTAGGACTGAAATACAAAATCAGCAAAGCTCAACAAACATTACTCAATCCCCAAGGTGTTAACTGTATCCGTGACCTCAACGGTAATTATTTAGTTTGGGGAGCCCGTACCATAGGTGGAGATGCTAACTCAGACTTGAAATACATCAATGTCCGCCGTACCTTATTATTCCTCAGAGAATCTATAGACGAAGGCACCCAGTGGGTAGTCTTTGAACCAAATACTCCTAATTTGTGGAGGAGAATTACTCGTAATGTCTCTGATTTCCTCACCACAGTTTGGCGTTCTGGAGCATTATTTGGTGACACTCCCGAACAAGCTTTTTACGTGAAGTGTGACGCGGAAACTAATCCACCAGAGGAGCGGGAACTAGGTCGAGTGGTGACAGAAATTGGGGTGGCGATTGTCCGTCCAGCGGAATTTGTCATCTTCCGTATTAGCCAGATTACGCCTCAAACTAATAGTTAAAACCGGCTTGTATCTTTTTGCAAATAATGGAGGCTTGTATGCCAAAAGTTTATAAGACTCCGGGGGTTTATAGAGAAGAGTTTTTTTTACAACCTCAAGAGGCATTACCTACTGGGATTCCTGGATTTGTGGGATTTGCTTGGGCGATCGCACCTTTGGAAAAATTACCACCAGGAATCGACCTTACATCTCTTCCTGAGTCCTTAAAAGGTAAAATAGATTATGACTCAGAAAAAAAGTGTTTAGTTTTTCCCGGAGTTATCACTTCAACCATCAGGGATGAGTTGTTACAACTCTCAGAAGATCCAGAAAACTCAGAAGAATTGCTACTGTTTCAAAAAGCGATACAGTCCCTATTTGAAAATGCTCAACAAGTTATTAGCCTGCAGCGCAAACGAGACTTTGACAATGAGTTGCAGACTCCAAATGAGAGTTACTTAGCAGAGGCAGTAAATGGTTTTTTTGAAAATGGCGGTATTCGTTGCTACGTCGCACGAGCAGTCTTCGAGTCAGAGAACCCAGATAGAAACAAAGAAGCCCTGATTCAAGCCTTGAGTGGATTAGAGCCTCTCAACGACCTAGACTTGGTAGCGATTCCCGATGCGATGACATTGTATCCAGACAAACAAGCAGTTTTGCAGGTGCAACAAGCAGCTTTAAATCACTGTGAAACTTGTGGCGATCGCATGGTTGTATTAGATGCATTACCTAGCCTAGAAAATGGTCAGCCCAAACTGACACTATACGAGGACATTAAATCGCAACATCGTGACCTGAGCGTAAATCAAAAAGAAGCTTTTAACGGAGTTTTATACTTCCCTTGGGTTAAAAACACTCAAGATTATCCCAAACAGGATGATCCTACCCAATTAGAGAAAGGTCGCTTAGTCCCCCCCTGTGGACATGTAGCTGGAATAATTGCCCGTAGCGATCGCGATCGTGGCGTATTTAAAGCCCCAGCCAACGAAGAAATATATGATGTCTTAGATTTAGAACTGCCCATTGACAACTCAATTCAAGAGGAATTGAACCCACTCGGAATTAATTGTCTGCGGTCTTTCCCAGGTAGAGGAATTCGGGTTTGGGGAGCAAGGACGCTCGCGGGTCAAGATTTCAACTGGCGTTACGTCAACGTTCGTCGTTTATTTCTTACCCTGATGCGGTGGATTGACCAAAACATGTTTTGGGTAACCTTTGAACCTAATGGTCGGCTACTGTGGTTGCGAATTCAACGAGAACTGAGTTTTTATCTGGAAGGTTGGTGGCAAGCAGGTGCTCTAATAGGAGAAACCCGCAACCAAGCATTCTACGTTAAATGTGACGAAGAAACAAATCCACCGGAAAATCGCGAACTTGGACAGGTTATTACCGAAATTGGTTTTGCTCCCAATGCTCCAGCCGAATTTATAATTGTTCGCATTGTTCGCCGCACTGATACCCGTGAAATTCTAAGACCTTATATATAAGTCGAGAAATAACCAAACACACCAAATACAAACTTAAGGAGACTAATTATGAACGACGATCTTCCATACCGTGGGTTTAACTTCCGAGTTGAAATTGATGGTATCACTGAAGCAGGTTTTCAAGAATGTGACGGTTTAGATGTGACAACAGATCCCGTAGAATACCGAGAGGGAACTGACCCTAATCATGTACGACATCTAACAGGGCTAAACAAATACTCACCTATTACACTCAAACGTGGTATTACTGACTCCACCAGCCTTTGGGATTGGCGAAAAACAGTGATCGATGGCAAAACAGAACGTAGAAACGTATCAATTGTCTTAATGAATGAAGCTCGGGAAGAGAAAATACGCTGGAATCTGAGTAAAGCTTGGGCTTCCAAGTGGACTGCGCCTAGCTTCAATTCTACCAGTAATGAAGTAGCAATTGAATCACTAGAAATCGTATATGACGAAATGAAGAGGGGATAGTCCAGTCTTGTTGGGTTATGCTTTGCTTTTCCCATGAAGATGTTATATATCCTGCGTCAACCCAACAAGCTATGACTTATAGGCTTATAGATTATTTTTAAGTTACTTACAGTGTTTAGTATCCTAAATTACCCCAAGCTATACTTTGCAAGCTATGCTACAGACTGAATTTAACTTTACTCTGCCACTGGGCTATGTTGATGCAGAAGGTAATCTGCATAGAGAAGGAGTTATGCGTTTAGCAACAGCCTTAGATGAAATTACTCCTCTTAAAGACCCACGTGTGCGTAGTAACCAAGGATATTTGTTGATGATTTTACTGTCGCGAGTCATCACTAAACTCGGTACTTTGGAATTCATTACTCCTAAAATAATAGAAAACTTGTTTGCAGGAGATTTAACCTATTTACAAGACCTTTACTGCCGCGTTAATAAAAATGGACACGATCGCGTGCGTACAAATTGTCCTCACTGTGAAAAACAGTTCGATGTGGAACTAAGTAGTATGGGGGAATAATTGGCTACCCCTTGGAGCGGTTGTATAAGGAGGTAGCCTATATTGCCTATCATTTTCATTGGCCGCACGAACATATTTTAACCCTAGAACACACAGAGCGATTGCGTTGGGTTGCACAGATAGCTGACATTAATCAACGCTTAAACGAACAACTTGAATCATAAGGAAGCAAGAACCAATGCCTTCTCTAGGTCTGAATACAGCTTATGCTGCTGGTAGTAGCGCTGCAGGTGTTACACTCGATCCTTTCGGTGCTTTTAATTTCTTGATTGAAATTGAAGGGGTTTTGGTGGGAGGTTTTTCTGAGTGCAGTGGTCTGGAAGTCGAAACAGAATACTATGATTATCGTGAAGGAGGTGTAAATGAGTACGTACATCACTTTGTTGGTCCAACAAAATATCAACCCCTAGTCTTCAAACACGGGCTGACTTTCATTAATGGTCTATGGACTTGGCATCAAGAAGTTGCTCAAGCCATTGATACGGGGAAATTTAAACGTCGAAATGGCACAGTTTATTTATTAAACGAGCAAAAAATACCAATGAAGTGGTGGAATTTTAAAGATGCTTTTCCCATTAAGTGGACTGGACCACAACTTAAGGCAGATTCGGGAGAAATTGCTTTTGAAAGTGTAGAACTCGTCCATCGAGGACTGAGTTAACCCAGTTCCATATTTAGATATTTGAACTTATTTATTTTATATCAGGCACTATGACCAAAATTGCAGTAATAGTTGCAGTACCTTGGACGTGCTAACACGAACGGAGGCTCAGAGATGGCAGATTCCTCTCAACAATCAGCAACAGGAATAAACAATAACAATACATTACGATTATCTAGTCATATTCAGCGCATAGAAAATCGTGGTACTGAACCTTTAGGAGTAGTTAATATTCGCTCATTTCAGCCTCACTTGTCTCGCGTACCAGGGTGGGCTGTACAACGCTCTACTGTGGTAAATAGAATACTTAAACGCTATAGTAGCCAGGAAAAAACTTCAGCATATTCAGATGACTTAGTACTTGCTGCTCCGTCACAAGCAATACCAAGAGATGAGACTCTGAATATATCAACCGCAACTCAAACAGCAACATCTTCTTCTATACCAATCGCCCGTGCTGTTCGTTCAGAATCAAGAAGTAACAACAATTCTAGTCCTGCAAAACCCAGTTCCACTCCTGTAAAATTCTCCTCTAATACCTCAACAACACAACAGTTGCGAAAACAAGGGAAATCCCAACCCAAATCTCTATTAACTGCGGATAAATCTCCCACAGTACCGACTTTGCAACACACTGTATCTCCATCTCCCCCATCTTCACCAGTTACTTCTGGTAAATTTCGTGTCACCCGCAAACCAGTTCCCTTACCCAAACCTCAGACAAATACTTCATCCCAGTCAAAATTAGAAAGTGTTTTGACCAACCAAGACTCTAGGAAAATAAATGTTCCTCAAACAGCTGTTTCTGGAGCAAATATTTCTGAATCAAATGTTTCTCGAAAAAATATTGCTGGAGATAATATTTCTGAGGAAAATATTTCTGAGGAAAATATCTCTGGAGATAATGCTCCTCAAATAACTAAAAATCAACCTAAAATTGCAAGAGAAATTGTCAGTCAAGGAGAAATATCTCAAACAACAGCATCATCTCTAATATTACCAAAACGCCTTCAACAAGAAAATTCACTCATCCCTGAACGTAGCATTAATACAACCAATGAAATCAATAGGAAACCCCAGGGTGAGAGCCCCCTGATTCAACAAAAATCGACCCAAAATTTAAATCAATTTTCAGATCAAAGTAATTTTGTACAACTTGCTCCAAATCACACTCAACATCAAGCAAATATTGTTAGCAAAGAAATACTAAAGCATCAACCCCAACAATCAACACAATCACTCATCCTACCCAAACATCTAGCCACAAACTCTACTGAAGATTCTGAAAATTCTAGCTTCTCATCCCAGTTAGGATTAGAAAATATTTTGGTTAATCAAAACTCTATTAAAACAGATGTTGCTCAACCAACTGTTTCTAGAACAAATATTGCTGGAAACAATATTCCTCAAACAACTAAAAACCAACCTACACCCTCAAGAGTTATTGTCAACCAAGGAGAAATATCTCAAACAGAAACATCATATTTGATATTACCAAAACGCCTTCAAAAAGAAAATTTACCAACTGCTGATAGAATTAATATTACCAAAAATGGTGATATACAACTGCAGGGTGAGGGTTCTCTAATTCAACAAAAATCAACTCATAATTCAAATCAAAATAATTTTATACAACTTCCTAAAAATCACACTCAATATCAAGAAAATATTGTTAGCAAAGAAATATTAAAAAATCAGCCTCAACAATCAACAAAATCACTCATCTTACCCAAGCACCTTTCTAAAAGCTCTACCGAAAACCAATCTATAAAAACAGATATTTATCAATCAACTATTTCTCAAACAACTGGGAATCAACCTACAATTGCCCGAGAGATTGCCAATCAAGGAGAAATATCTCAAACAGTAAAACCATCTCTGATATTGCCAAAACGCCTGCAGCAAGAAAATTCACCAACTGCTGATAGTGTTGATATTACCAATACAGATAATAGAAAAAGCCAGACTAAAGGTTCCTTAATTCAACAAAAATTAACTCAATATTCAAATCAAGATAATAAAGCACAAATTCTCATAAATCATACTCAAAATCAGTCTAAAATTGCCCGAGAGATTGCCAATCAAGGAGAAATGTCTCAAACAGCAACACCATCTCTGATATTACCAAAACGCCTACAACAAGAAAATTTACCAACTGCTGATAGTGTTGAAATTACCAATACATATAATAGAAAAAGCCAGATTAAGGATTCCTTGATTCAACAAAAATCAACTCAATATTCAAATCAAAATTCAACTCAACCTCAAAGAACTCATCAAGCAAATATTGTTAGCAGGGAAATACTAAACCATCAACCTCAACAGCCAACAAAGTCACTCGTACTACCCAAACATATTTCCCATAATTCTACCAAGGATTCTGAAAATTATAGTTCTTCATCACAATTAGGATTAGAAAAATTTTTGGATAATAAAAGCTCTATAAAAACACCTATTTCTCAAATATATACTTCTCAAATATCTCAAAATCAACCTACAATTGCTAGAGAAATTATTAACCAACCAGAAATTTCTCAAACTACAACACCATCTCTAATCTTACCAAAAAGTTTGAGTGAAAATTCTACTAGTGGTCCTCAAAATTCTATAGTTTCTAATTCTAATAAATTACCTACAACCACGTTACAACCGAAAGTGGTGCATGAGAGTTCCTTAAAGACTCCATCTGTCACAATTACACAAAATATAAAACCCTTACAGGTGATTAGTAGAACCACCTCCCCCAAAGAGATCACATCAGAAATTCCTTCTCCTGTGAATCTCTTAAACCAACAAAACATGGTTTGGCGTAAAAGTGTTAGTCAAGCTTTATCTGAAAACTTGTTAAATCAAGTCAGAAACAGCAACAATCAGCCTGGAATGCCTCTTACAATCAATTCTGTCAGAGGAGAACAATATATTACTCGTAAAATCTCAACTACATCCAGTCCTGATTCTATGGTTAATGCACAAAATAACTATAGCAAACATATTACCAATGGAGAAACACCAGCCCAAACAAATACAAAAACCAATGAAATAAGTGTAGAACAGATTGCCCAACAGGTTAGTCGTATTCTGCATCGCAACTTATCAATCGAACGCGAGCGTCGGGGAATGAATCTATGGTACTAAAAGGAGAAGCATCAAAAAGTGATCAGTAAGTTAGAAATTCAACCGCTGAATCCTTTAACTTTATCACCGAGCGGTGGACCAATTAAAGTTACTTTTAATCCCAATTCCTATTCAATTAGCAAGAGTGTAAGTTGGAAGACCCCAGATAGTTCAACAGGTAGGGGTGAAACACAAGAATTACTTAATGCTCCAAAATTAACTTTTGGTGGTGGTAGCAGTCGTATACTCAGTATCAATGAACTGTTATTTGATGTCACTGAACCAGGGAGTGGAAATGATGTCAGGGAAAAAACCAATGAGATAGTTGCACTCACTCGCATTGACAGAAGTTTTAAACAGCCTCCCGCTTGTCGTGTAAGTTGGGGAAGTGCTCCAAGTGGTTCTGATTTTCCTTTCGATGGAGTCATTACGGATTTAACACAAACATTTACACTTTTTAAAAAAGACGGTACTCCGGTTCGAGCAACATTGAGTGTTACTTTTACGGAATATATCAAACCACAAGATGACCAGCGTAAAACCGATCCAGAACTAACTACACACACAGTCAAACGCGGGGACAAGTTGAGCAGCATCGCAGCGAAACTATATGGAGATCCAACACGCTGGCGCATAATTGCGGAAGCTAACAGCTTAGACAATCCGCGCCAGTTGGAGATTGGCAAAATCTTAACTATTCCAGAAGTGGACTAGGAGGAAAAATGACCAATGCTTCTAGAGAATTATATTTACCAGATTTTGATGTCCTGATTAATAAATCGCCGATTCCCCTGGATGCAGAGTTACAACTGATTCGCATTACAGTTGATGAGGATGTAAATATACCTAGTATGTTTACTTTAGAATTTGCTGGGCTAGACGAGCGACCATTACCTGATATTCCGATTATTGACAAACCAAATCTATTTGAGATCGGTGGTGAAATTACAGTAAAGCTGGGTTACCATCACGGTAAAATAGAAGAGGTAATCGTAGGCGAGATAATTGCTTTAGAACCAGAGTTTCATTTCCAATTGCCGCCTAGCTTAAGGGTGCGGGGCTATGATCGCCGCCATCGGCTACAGAGGGGTTCTAAAACTCGAACATTTCTGAACAAAAAAGACAGCGATATTGCAAGGAAAATAGCTCAAGAGGCGAAGTTAACTCCCGAGGTCGTGGATAGTAAAATATCCCATGAGTATGTGCTGCAAGCAAATCAAACAGATTGGGAATTTTTGCAAGCTCGTGCTTGTCAGATTCAGTATGAAGTGGTTGTAGAAGACAAAAAGCTATTTTTCCGACCGGTGAGCAATGACAAGCCCGAAATTATGACTTTAACCTTCATGGATGATTTGCTGGAGTTCTATCCTTTTGTCTCTGCTATGGGTCAAGTTGACGAGATTACTGTGCAAGGATGGGATCCCTTGCAAAAAAAACAAAAAATCGTCGGACGCGGTAACAAAGAAGTTTCTAAGATGGGTGGTAAAAAAACTGGAGCGGCGCAAAGTCAAGCAGCTTTTAGCAAAGCTACTGGCGTTTGGACTTCTCACCCGGTTAGGACTGAACAAGAAGCTGAACAACTTGCTAAAGCTAACTTTAATGCTGGGATACTAAGTTTTATTACAGGTGAAGGACTTTGTCACGGACGCACAGATTTAAAAGCAGGCAAAGTTATCAAAATTGATGGTGAACGAATTGGGAAACAGTACCGAGGACAATATTATGTCACTAAAGTAAATCATCGTCTCAACATTAGGACTAGTCGCTATGGACAAGGTGGTTACTACACTCATTTCACTTTCCAACGAAATGCTTTTTAGTTATTAGTAGTTATTTAGGGAACAGAGAACAGGGAACAGGGAACAGAAAAGAAAGAATATTAGATATACCTCAGTTATTTGAGAAAGGCTGCAAGTATTTAGGGAGTATAACAATCGTGAGTTTATTTGATGTAATAGTTGACACACAGAAACAGCAGAAAATGTCCCAGAAGATTTATGGGGTAGTAATTGGAATTGTTAGCAACAACAAAGACCCAGAAAAGCTTGGGCGGGTAAAAGTAAAATTCCCTTGGCTCAGCGATAATGATGAGAGCTATTGGGCACGGATCGCTACACCAATGGCTGGTCCAAAACGCGGTATTTACTTTATCCCAGAAATTGATGATGAAGTCCTTGTTGTTTTTGAACATGGAGACTTACGTTTTCCTTACATTCTTGGTGCTCTGTGGAACGTTAAAGATATTCCTCCTCCAGAGGCAAAACAAGATGGGAAAAATAATATTCGCCTGATTAAATCTCGCAGTGGTCATATAATTTCTTTTGATGATACAAATGGGCAAGAAAATATTGAAATTCTTGATAAAACCAAAAGCAATAGCATAAAAGTTGATACTAAATCTAATACTATTACCATCAAAACAGACAAAGATATTAAACTATCAGCTCCTCGAGGTGTTATTCAATTAGATGCCCACAAAATAAAAATAAACTCCACAGATACAACTGATATTACAGCAGTAGCTGATATGAATATTAAGGCTACCGGCAAGGATGCCAATACAATTATCAAAAGCGGAACAGGAAAAGCAAAGATATGTCTTAATTAGTTAATAGTTAATATTGATGAATTCTGAATTCCTAATTATTGATTAGAGGTTAGAAATTATGGGCAGACCAGCAGCAAGAAAATGCGATGTAATATTTGCAATCGATATACACCTTGTAATGGCAGTGCCACTTCCTTCACCTGTACCTACACCTTTACCATTCTTTGGCAATATCAATGGTAATGTCAGTTCCAATGTCGAAATCATGGGAAAGCCAGCAGCTACTGTAGATAGTACCGCTAAGAATAAGCCATCACATACTGTTCCAAGTCCAGCTTTTTTTGTAAGGCCACCTACTAATAAAGGCTCGGTCGCATCGGGTAGTTCCACAGTCATAATTAACGGTAAAGAGGCAGCAAGACTTGGCGATAGGGCTAAAACTTGCAGCGATCCAGTGCCACTAGTAAGTGTAGTAATTGGGACAGGTACAACAGTCTTTATTGGTGGTTAGTAAGGAGAATAAGATGTCTAAAACATTTTTGGGAAAGGGTTTAGGCTTTCCGGTAACGGTAAATGATAATAGCATACTAGCAGAAGCCGCCTTTGAAGAAAGCATTCGCCAGTCAATTTGGATAATCCTTGCTACAGCCAAAGGTGAACGAGTGATGCGCCCAGATTTTGGCTGTGGAATTTATGATTTAGTGTTTGAAGTCAATTCACCTTCTACAGTTGGTAAGGTATCTCAAGCTGTGCGAGAAGCTTTGCTGAGGTTTGAACCACGTATTGACGTGCTAGATGTGCAAGTAACTTCAGTGTCAGACTTTGAAGGAGAAAAGCTACTAATCAATATTGACTATCAAGTTCGGGCTACCAATAACGTTTTTAACCTAGTTTATCCCTTTTATCTGGAAAGGAGTGTAAGCTGATGCCACAACCACCACCGATTGACTCTCGCACGGCAAAGGATATTGCCGAACAGGTGCAAAATCTGTTACCACAATATACACAAAATTTTGAAGAGGCTAACGGCGATCGCCAACTCCAAGGAATTAGTGCTGCACTGGTTAATATCTTTGCTCGTTATGCCGAAATTATTATTCAACGTCTCAATAAAGTACCGTATAAAAACTTCTTAGCATTTCTGGACCTATTAGGTGTTTCACAGACACCACCTCAACCAGCTAGAGCACCTTTGTTGTTTACGTTAGCAACTGATAGTGACGTTGATGCTTTTGTACCTGCTGGAACTCAGGTGGCAGTACTACTTGATGATGATGAAAGTCAACAAGTCATTTTTGAAACAGAACGTGACTTAGTAGTTACCGCAGCACAATTGAAATATATTTTTGTACGCGAACCAGAAAAAGATTTTTACAGTAATTATACTAATGATAATATAACTACTTATAACAATGAAAATGTTCAAGAAGTTTCAGCTTTTGAAGGTCAAAAACCGATTGAGCATTACTTCGATATTATTAATAACACTCTATTAAAGCACTCTGATTTGCAAACTTTAACTTTGGGTTTTGAGTTAGAGGAAAACTTGCAAAATCCAGAAATCCGTTTAGCATGGGAAGTTTGCAATGGATTGCAATGCTTCTCCATTCCTAGTTCGAATATTGAAGACCAAACGTCCAATTTGACTAGAAGCGGTACAATTATCTTTAACAATTTTAACGAAGTTAGCAAAGAAATTTATCAGTTAGATAATTCAGATGATTTAGATAATTTAGATAATTTAGATAACTTAAACACAAAATATTTGTTGCGTTGTCGATCGCAAACTCCTATTTTTTCTAGTTCTCAAGTATCTTTTATTAATAATGTCAATTTGCAAGCAACATTCGATCATACACAACAGCGGATAGAACAAGCATTTACCAACTTATTATCAATCGATTTGAGTAAACCTTTTTTTCCATTTGGAGAAGAACCCAAATTTGGTGATACACTATATCTTGCAAACCAAGAAGCTTTTTCAAAAAGTGGTGCTACTGTCACTCTCCATATAAACTTAGCAGATCTCGCATCTGCTGGAATACCATTACCCATCGAAAACAAAGACCCAAATGCAACATTAGAATGGGAGATTTGGACTGATAAAGGATGGTTTTCTGTAGGAACTTCTACAGCAGAAGATACGGAAGATCCGCCACCTTTATCACCGCCAGAGGTAACATTTCGGGATGAAACTAGAGCCTTTACATTTTCAGGTTCTAATCCAAACTCTGACCCAGTCGTAGAATTTATTTTACCTGAAAGCGAAAACTTGCAGCCAACAACTGTTAATGGAATTGAGAACTTTTGGCTGCGAGTGCGGATCAAGTCTGGTAATTATGGTGAAGATGCTCATTACGAAAGAGATGAGAACACTTTTGGAGGATTTAGTTTAGTCCCTGCAAGTTTCAAACCACCATTAATTAATTCGTTAAAAGTTGACTATACCTTAACAACTTCACCGCAGCTACCTGAGACTATAGAAACCTACAACGATTTCAGTCGCCAGCAAATAATTCCTCCTGATTCCAGCTTTGAACCATTCCAACCTACTACTGATACTCAAGCAACTCTCTATTTAGGTCTTAGCATACCAGAGAATCGTCTCAGTTTTCCGAACCGGACTATCAGCATTTACTTCCAAATGGCGGATGTACTTTATAATCCAGATTTAACAACTAACAATTCCTCAGCCAATTCCTTACCTTCGAAATCATCACCACGTTTAACTTGGGAATATTGGAGTAAAGAAACTAATAAATGGACAAATTTGTTTGTGCAAGATGAGACTGAAGGATTGACTCATTCAGGATTAGTGGAATTTTTACCACCAGAAGATTTTGGTGACAAAAAAGAATTTGACTTACCAGAAAATCTTTACTGGTTGCGGGTGCATCGGGAACCAGATAGGAGTGAATATTCTCAACAACCATTATTAAAACGAGTATTGCTAAACACAACGAGCGCAATCCAAGCCCTAACGATCGCAAATGAGATTCTCGGTTCTAGCAACGGTTCAGAAAATCAAAGCTTTAACACTACCCAGTCACCAGTACTTGAGGGAGAATATCTGGAAGTAAAAGAGCCAGAAATGCTCAGAGATGAAGAACAAGAAAGTATCAAAAAAGTACATGGTGAGAATGCAATTTCCGAAGTACTTGATGAAACTGGACGACCAGAAGAAATTTGGGTGCGCTGGAGTGAAGTTGCAGATTTTTACAGTTCCCGAAGCCGTGATCGCCACTATATCATCGACCGTAACTCAGGAGAAATTCGCTTTGGTGATGGTTTAAGAGGACTCATCCCTCCACTTGGAGTTGCAAACGTGCGGATGAGAAGATATCAAGCTATAGGAGGTGCAGCAGGTAACCAACCCGAAAACACTATTGTCCAACTTCAAACCACTATTCCTTATATAGATTCAGTTACTAATCCAGAAGCAGCAACAGGAGGTGCTGATGTGCAAACATTAGATTCTTTAATAGAACTAGGACCACGTACTGTGCGTCATGGGGGACGTGCAGTTACCTTTGAAGACTATGAAGACCTCGCAATGCAAGCGACATCAGAAGTTGCACGAGCAAAAGCTATACCGCTACTTAATCTTAAGGACAACCCGGTAGATATAAATTTACCTAATCTAGCCCCCAAAGCTCCTGGGCAGGTAAGTATTATTATTGTGCCACGCTCTATGAATATTAAACCCTTGCCTAGTTTGGAACTACTCAAACGCGTTCAGGAATATCTGGAAACTTATGCTATTGCAACAGCAAAAATCAAGGTATTTGGCCCACTATATATAAAGGTAAATGTCAGCGCAAGGATCGTTCCCAAATCTCTAGAAGAAGCTAACAAAGTCCAAAAAGCAGTCAAACAAGCCTTAACTCGCTTCCTACACCCTCTAACTGGTGGGTTTGATGGTAAAGGTTGGGCATTTGGTAGGTATCCTTATAAATCAGATTTTTATGCTTTACTCGAAGCAGTTCCGGGGGTCGATCATGTTCGTAGCCTAATCATAAATGAAGAAGAAGAGCAACCAAAAGTTAAAAATACAGGTCGCTTTCTTGTTTATTCTGGTATGCACGAAATAAATATGTTGCTTGAACCTGATGAAGGACTATCAGCAAGATAGCAATTTGATTGCATAAGTTAATTTTACTGGCAACTATAAATAATTTAAAAGCAAAGAATTTAAAGGCAAAGAACTTAGAAAGACTGCAAATATAAGATATTTTTCTCTATGATTTTGGCAAGTCTTTTTAATATAAATTGACAATCTATCTGAGCAAATTAACATTGAATTTCTTATGCCTCTCCCACTTCCCAATTTAGACGATCGCACCTATGAAGACTTAGTTCAAGAAGCTCTGGGCTTAATTCCTACCTACGCCCCGGAGTGGACAAACCATAACCCCTCCGATCCCGGTATCACATTGATTGAATTATTTGCCTATCTGAGCGAAATGCTACTTTATCGGCTCAATCGAGTCACAGATGCTAACAAGCTAAATTTCTTAAGATTGATTAATGGTCCTGATTGGAAGCCTAGTGAGCCACTTAACTTAGACAATGAAATTCGAGAAACCATCTTAAAGTTGCGTAGTCCTGATCGCTGTATCATGGATAAAGATTTTGAGACCTTAGTGCTACAAGCCCATTCCCAAGTTGCTCGTGCTCGTAGTATAGCCAATCGTAACCTAGAAAATCTGGAGTCTGAACGCCTATCAGAGATAGAAGAAAGAGCAGGATACATCAGTGTCATTATCGTTCCACATGTTGAAGAAACAAGCAATCAATTTCAGAACATCAATGAACTTCAACCTACGAGCAATCTCATTGAACAAGTCCGCGATTATCTAAAATCTCGACTGCTGTTAACTACAAAATTGCGTGTAGTAGGTCCCCATTATATTTATATTGGTATACATCTGAGGATTTTTCTTAAAGCCGATGCTTTAGAAGAAGATGTTAGTCCCCGTGTCAAAAATGCACTACAAGAATTTCTGCATCCTCTTCGAGGTGGTGAGAAAGGTAAGGGCTGGTCATTTGGTCATCATGTTTATGTCTCTGAAATTTACCAGTTGCTTGATCAGCTACCAGGAGTAAATTATATTACCAGAATAGAGGATCATGATGAGTTGACACTTAGAGAGCGGCAAGATCCAAAACAGGTAATTCAACATAGTGATCGACTACTCATAAATAAAAATAAGTGCTTGGTTGCACTGAAATTAAAGCCAGAAGAACTTGTTATTTTAACTAAAGATAATATCGAGCTAGAATTTAAAACTTTTATTTAAAACTTTTATTTAAAACTTTTATTTAAAACATTTATATAAAACTATGACTTTCACCTTAACGAGAACCCCCAGTAGTTTGATGAATTATCTTCCTGGTATTTACCAAGAAGATCCGTTCCTTGGTCAGTTTATCCTAGCGTTTGAAAAGTTATTGCTAGGGACAAATGAAGAAGCGACATTTCCTACTTCTAAAGGACTCGAAGAAATCATTGCTTCTGGAGAACTTGAAGAAATTATTGCTAATGTTGCACTTTTGTTTGACCCACATCAAACACCTGAAGACTTTTTACCGTGGCTGGCTAGTTGGGCTGCTCTTACTTTAAGGGCTGACTTACCCCCCTTACAACAACGGGATTTCATTGCCCAAATTATTCCACTTTATCGACGGCGAGGTACTAAAGAAAATCTACTGAAACTCTTGAAAATTTTTACAGTTACCCAACCAAAAATTGAGGAAATGGGAGATTTAGAATGTCGAATAGGTATCCACTCAACAGTTGGGGTAGATATGTATTTGGGTGGTGGACCACCACATTTTTTTCAGGTGACTGTAACTTTACCACAATTGGACAGTTCTTCTGAAGTTCAACGACAGTTAGAAATTGTCAAATCTCTGATTGAATTAGAAAAACCTGCTCACACTTACTATGAGTTGAATCCTGAGTTCCCCAGTATGCAGATTGGAGTACACTCAACTATCGGCGCTGATACATTACTTGGTATTTGGCCCACAAATCAAAATTTGTAAAAGGAGCTTTTAGACTATGCCCGAAATTAAACGTCTTAACTACTTCAGAACTCAATTTTTAGAAGAAGGAGATTTTATAGATGAGCAAAAATATCATCGTGACATGCGTCACCTACATAATAAGGAACTCCATGATTGGGGAATTGTTTCAGGGCTAGAAGTCAAAAAGACTGACGACCAAAAAATCTCAGTCAGCCCTGGCGTAGCGGTTGATCGAGAAGGACATGAAATTGTCCTGTCATCGGATCTAGGACCTAGAGAAATTAACCTCAGTGATCAAGACCAGTTTGGGAGAGACGTTAATGTCTACATCATCATTCAATATGCCGAAGACAAAGATGAAGAAGACCGCCGCCAGTTAGGTGCTATAGATAATTATATCCGTATAACCGAACGTCCCAAGCTAAACGCTAGCAAAGACTCCCCTGCTGATGATGGCTCAGTGATCGTACTTGCATCGATTGAACTGGATACTAACGCTAACATTAGTAAAATCGATGACTTAAGACGCAAATACGCCAGTTCTAGGATTGCCCCAGGTGCGATCGCAGACGAACAACTAGCACCTGAAATTTCCAATCAAATTACTGCTGCAACTCAGTTTATTGCAAACTATGACCTCGGCAAGCGTGTTTTAACAAGTTCAATCACATTTGACGAAAACTCTCAATCTAGCGCACAAATATCAGTACCAAATCTCGATTTTATACCAAGCTTAATATTAGTCGGAGGAATTTCTAGATGGACTTTAAGCGCTCAAGAATCTTATTCAGCCCCAATATCTGGCTTTGTCAACAATCAATCAATTTTAGATCAACGCTGTTTTTGTTCTGGTGTGACAAAAATTTCTCCAGAAAAATGGCTACCTGTTGCCTCAGAGGGTCG
The DNA here is from genome assembly GCF_030065675.1 of Mastigocoleus sp. MO_188.B34. Taxonomy (GTDB): domain Bacteria; phylum Cyanobacteriota; class Cyanobacteriia; order Cyanobacteriales; family Nostocaceae; genus Mastigocoleus. The sequence continues at coordinate 67,492 of NZ_JASJDK010000006.1, forward strand.
TGATTTATGCGATGTGACGTATACAGATCAAGTTGAAGATAAACAATCGAAATTGGTAGTAACAGCCTCTGTTTCAGCTAATGCAATGACCGTTCAGTTCAGAAGAAGTGTACCTGATGGCTTTGATCCAATTGATCAATTTGAAATTAGACTATCTTTGCTGTGTCTGGGGTAACTGCTATAGCTATAAAAAAAATAACTTCAGCGGATTGAATTTAGGGCATTTTTTTAACATTAAACTGCAACAAATTAAGGAGTTTTAGACAATATGAATGACGAATTTAATCAATTAGGACGCTACACATTTGAAGGACCAGTGGGTATTGGAGTGAATTCACCCTCTGCACAGTTAGATGTGTCAGGAACTAGGGGCGATATCAAAGCTAAAACCATATTTGTGAACGATCAAATATCTGCAGGAAGTTTTGTTGGAGACGGCTCAGGTTTAAGAAATATACGACTGAATTTTGGTAGTGTAAACACGGATCAAATAGCTGATAATTCCATCACGAATCTCAAAATTCAAGATGGGGCAATTACAAAAGAAAAACTAGACCCTTCAATTTCCTTTAATATTCCCAATGGTGGGGTAGGAACACAACAGTTAGCAGATAATTCTGTGACAACCCCTAAAATTGCGAATAATGCCGTTACCACTCTCAAAATTCAAAATGGAGCGATTACGCGAGATAAATTAGACCCATCAATTGACTTTGACATTCCAAATAGTGGAGTAGGGACAGCACAGTTAGCTGATAATTCTGTGACAACCCCTAAAATTGCGAATAATGCCGTTACCACTCTCAAAATTCAAAATGGAGCGATTACGCGAGATAAATTAGACCCATCAATTCCCATTGGAGGCAGTACAGGTAGTCAGTGGGGAAATGGTCGTAATGACAGCATCTTTTATAGTGGTGGTAATGTTGGCATTGGGACAGATAATCCAGGTTTTAATCTTGACGTTCAAGGCATTATCAACACCACCCAATACTACAAAAACGGTGTTCGTTGGCAATTGACAAGGGATGATATTGCTGACAATGCGATAACCACTAACAAGATTCAAAATGGAGCCATCACACGAGACAAATTAAATTTTGATCCCGGTGGCGGTTCGGGCGGAAGTCAATGGGTAAACGGTGTTAATAATAGTATCTATTATAGCCAAGGCAACGTAGGCATTGGAACCGACGAGCCAAAAGCAAAGCTACAAGTTGTTGGTAACTTGGCATTAGGTGCCGAAAACGGTGAGCGGTGGAATCTTGCTGTAGATGAAGACGGTAACTTGAGATTTAATGCTAACGGACCTTCTGGTGGCGATCTCAGAATGATTATCAATGATGATAATAGCAACATTGGTATTGGGGAGGTAGCTAATCCACAAGCAATACTACACATAGCTGCACCAGAGTCATCGGGAAATTTTGGAGGAGAAGTCAAATTTTTCCCAACTTCTGGACCAGGAGTTGACTTTAGTTACGACGGTGGACCAGACGGTATATTTGGGTTTACTAATTACGGAAGAGAAGATGGAGATACAAGATTTCAATGGCAGGGAGAGGATGGAAGATTCAGAGGTTTACTGACTATTACAAACAGAGGCGAAGTTAGAGGACGTTTGGTAGACATATCATCTAGAGCACTGAAGGAAAATATTACTGATTTCTCTACTACTGAAGCCATTGAGGCATTGGCAAACCTAAATCCAGTTAAATTCAATTATCGAGAAGATAAAGATAAAGAATCAATAGTTGGATTTATTGCCGAAGATGTGCCTGAGTTATTAGCAACTCATGACAGAAAAGGAGTTTGCGCTTTAGATATTGTTGCTGTGTTAACTAAGGTTATTAAAGAGCAGCAACAGGAACTATCCCTTTTGAAAGAAAGAGTCAACTCTTTAGAAACTGAAAGCACTAATGTCAAAGAGTAATCGACTTGCGATTAATTATTCTTCGATTTGGGTTAAAGAGGAGTTGAAATTTCCATGTAAGTAATGAAGTCTAACTCTACTTGCTATTGTCGCTTCGGACTGTAATTACGGTGTCTGTGCGTAAGTTCTGTTTAATTTTGCGATTACATTTTTTCGTAGGATATCAACTTGATGAATACTGCAACCATCCCCATCTCCACTTCTGTACGTACTGGTATGGGTGCGATTCCCTTCGATGGAGGTACAACATTCCGTGTTTGGGCACCCTTCGCTAGTAGTGTCTCTGTTACTGCTACATTTAATGGCTGGTCTGACACTGCTAATCCCCTAGCCAGCGAAAACAATGGCTACTGGTCTGCTGACATCACTGGTGCTAAAATCGGTGAACAGTATAAGTATGTAATTGTCAACCGTGACACTGGTAATATTTATAAGAAAAACGACCCCTATGCGAGGGAAGTTACTAACTCTGCTGGTAACTCAGTTATTTGTGCTCTAGAATTTGACTGGAGTAATGATAACTACAGAACTCCAAACTGGAATGAAATGGTAATCTACGAAATGCATGTGGGCACCTTTAATGATTTACCAGGAGGAGCACCAGGGAATTTTAATGGTGTAATTCAAAGATTAGACTATCTCCGAGACCTGGGTATCAATGTCATCAAATTGATGCCACCAACAGAATTTGCTGCTGATTTTTCCTGGGGGTACAACCCAGCAAATATATTTGCCATTGAAAGTGTGTATGGTGGACCTGAAGGCTTTAAGAAATTTGTCAAAGCTTGTCATCAGCGTGGTATTTCCATTGTTTTCGATGTTGTCTATAACCACCTCGGACCTAGTGATCTTGATCTATGGCAGTTTGATGGTTGGAATGAAAATGACAAAGGAGGTATTTATTTTTACAACGATTGGCGTTCTAAAACTCCTTGGGGAGATACGCGACCTGATTATGGACGTCCAGAAGTTCGTCAGTATATTCGCGATAATGCCTTAATGTGGCTCTCGGAGTGCCATGTAGATGGCTTACGTTGGGATTCGACAGTTAATATCCGTACTCAGAACAACGGTGGTGGTGGTGAAATTCCCTCAGGATGGAGTTTGATGCAGTGGATTAATAATGAGATTAATACCTCCAGTCCTTGGAAGATTAGTATTGCTGAAGATTTACAAAATAATGAATGGATTACCAAAGATACAGGTGCTGGTGGTGCTGGCTTTGATGCTCAATGGGATCCTAGTTTTGTTCATCCTATCCGCGATACCATTATTCCTCCTAACGACAACGGACGTAATATGTACGCTGTTCGCGATGCCATCTATCACCGCTATAATGGTGATGCGTTTGAGCGAGTAATTTACAGCGAATCCCATGATGAAGTCGCTAACGGCAGATCTCGGGTCCCTGAAGAAATCTGGCCTGGTAATGCTGGAAGTTGGTTTGCCAGAAAGCGTTCTACCATGGCAGCAACTTTGGTGTTTACTTCACCTGGTATTCCCATGATTTTTCAGGGTCAGGAAATCCTGGAAGACCAGTGGTTCCATGACCAAGATCCTATTGACTGGAGTAAGTTAGATACTTACCGTGGAATTCACGATATGTATCGTGACTTGATTCGCCTACGTCGCAACTGGTACAACAATACTCGTGGTTTAAGAGGTCAATATGTTAATGTCCATCATGTCAATAACAAAGATAAGGTGATTGCTTTCCATCGTTGGGAGAATGGAGGTCCAGGAGATGATGTTATTGTTGTAGTGAATATGGCTGACCGTAGCTACGATAGCTATAATATTGGTTTTCCTAAGGAAGGTTACTGGCAGATACGATTCAATAGTGACTGGAATGGTTACAGTCCTGACTTTGGAAATCATCTCGGCTATGATACAACGGTTACTTGGGGTGAAGCTGATGGTATGCCCTGTAACGGTAATATTGGCATTGCTCCTTACAGCGCAATTATCCTTTCCCAGTGATCACTAGTGTCGTGGTAGTATTTTGCATATCGCTTCTATCTTTTTTCTCTAAACTATCATCAACTATATCAAATCCTAATTCATAGGTTGATTGAATAAATATGAATAATCTTTGAAATGCTTGTAAAGCATGGGTTATAAATTTATGAACAGGTATCTGACTCAAATTTAACATCCGTTCGTGGCGTAATACTTACGGTACGCAATAACTAACTACGTTACGCTGACAACGCGCCAAAGGCGTTTGTTGACGCGGCGTAGCCGAACATCCGCAGGATGCGTCCAAACCGCTAGCTGCTAGATGCCGCGCGTCGTTCGTTAAGCTTTAGTTGTCAACCAAATCTCCACCGGAAGACGAGTAGCTAAATCAATCACAGTTAATATTTTTCAGCAATTCTCATTTTGGAAGGAGAAGAATACAAATTTCTTTTAATTTGATAGAGAAGTAAGGTGAAGTATTAATAGGAGAGAAGAAATGGCTTTTGAATGGAGTGATTTTGTGACTATCCTCAAAGATACTGAGATTGAATTCCAACATCTCAAGAAAGTACAACTCGCCCAAGCAATTCTTGAATCGGGACGAGGTAAGTCTGATTTATTCAAATTGCATAGTAATCCATTTGGCATGAAATATCGTCCTGAAATGAGTGGAATAGCAATTCCTGTATCCTATGAAGCCAGTGATGGTGCAGACATATATTGCAAGTTTGAAACCCTTCAAGATGCTGTTGATGGATATTGGATTTTTATTGAGCGACCTGTGTATTCTGGATGGCGTACAAGTATTTCTTCTCCTGAAGAGTATATAGAATTTATTGCCTTCGCTGGTTATATAGGTGGTGCTTCTGCTGCAAAGCAGATTTATGTGGACAAGGTTACAAGCCTTTTTGACGAAGCATCAGAACTTCTCAACTTTTCACCAGACCCAAACGTAATTTGGAAGAAAAATGGTGTTCTTCTTGAGATTGGTCATGGCAAGTTACCCAGTAGAATATTTGATCCAGGTGCCATTGGTGTCAACTCTAAAAATGAGTATAATTTGAATCAAATTGCAACAAAAGCAGCACAACGTGTTATTAAGAAAGCTGGTGTACCTTGCGATATCACAGATGCAGTTGCAAGTTTGTACAGATTAGGAAAACGATCTGCTGGATATGACGTGTTTTGTTCGATTCACCACAACAGTGCTTCAGTACCTGCTCAAGGAGCAGAGGTACTGGTTCATGATCATAAAGCAGATTCTGCAGACTTAATCCTTTCAAAAATTATGAGTGCAGAAATTGCGACAGAATTAGGTATACGAGATCGTATCGCGAGAGGACGCAATCCACGTCAACGCCTGGGAATTTTAAGTGGCGCAGAAGATACTGATGTTCGAGCTGCAGTTTTAGCTGAAGTCTATTTCATCCACGTTCCTGTGCCTGATGTAATTGACTGGAGTACAAGAGGTGGGCAAGCAGTAGGTAGGGCAATTGTGGATTGGCTAACAACTAATCAGGGGTAATCTCAGCAATTCTCATTTTAATATTTCATGACATAAAAACCCTTGTAACAAGAGGGTTTGATAATTCTTAACAAATCTGGAAATCGCTGAAATGTGGCTTTGTCTTCCCAGTATTTTCGTAATTTGGGGTCATCATGTGAGTAAGCCCCTGGAACTTTAACGTATCAAATATTTAACCTGTCTTTTGTTCACGCAGTGCGTCTCAAAGCAAACTCAATCAATCCATCCTGCCATCGCTTAACCCCCTCAATGTAGAAGAACAAAAAAGTTGGAAAATTTCATCCGCACTGCGTGAACAGGGACTGTAATCCTAGTAAATACGTTATCTATTTCAAGAACAAAAGAAATAAAGTTGGAAAATTTACCTTATTAAGAAGCTATAAATTTAATAACAACATTTTTAAAGACAAAAAAGTTGGAAAATTTATATCCTTGTCTTGTTCTTCTACACAATAATTTAATACATAACTAACGCCTTACGACATCCAATGTTGTTAAACAAAGTAGAGCACAAATGGCATAACGCCTTGCATAGTGACCAACGCCTTACGACATCCAATGGTTATTCAATATTATATCTGTATCATGACATAAGAAAATCTCAGTCGGAGTCATTCTAATATCTATCCCCAAGAGTTATTTTCTAACTTTTTTGTTTGTTTACACTAGGTCGCCTTACCATGTATTACAAGGAAAATTTCGGGCTTATGTAACACATCTAAATGAATTTAGTTTCTGCCATGTAATACACGGAAGATTTTGATCTCTTTTACCATGTATTACACCGTAGCTCTCTTTTAGCTTTCTCCACGTATTACATAGTAACGGTACAATCAGATCCTCGACGCCGTTTTTCCCTTACCTAATCAGGTATTAATTCCTCTCTTCCTTCCAAAATAAGCGAACGTACAGTTATCAACAATCTTTAATGAAAGAAATTTAATTAGAAACAATTAGAAATTCCGATCTAAAAACTCTAATTCAAAAAATTTAATTTCAAAACTCTATTTGAAAAACTATAATTGCACATTTAGAACGCAATTACCAAAAAAATATAAAAGTTATACCTCTTGCTTTATACCTTATGATTGATACATTACAAGCTACTTTACTTACTCTTCACATAACTAAATTAATCGGCAATATTATTCTTAAAGGATAATACTTTGAAAATATTTTTCTACTAACAGATGGTATTATAACCCAAAACAACAGTTACTTGTTTTTCCCTCAAGTGCTAATTGCCATCCTTTGCTTGTAGCTCAAGCTTTGTAAGATTTTCGCATTAGACTTGATATGTTTTTGTATTATGTTACTAGGATGAAAAACCCCATTAAAATTCTCTATATTTTAAGTTCCGGACATAGTGGTAGCACTTTAACCGATCTAATTCTTGGCTCCCACAGTGAAATAGAAAGTGGAGGTGAAATTGATCGCTTACATGACTATATCTCCGAACGACCCCCAGGACGAGGTGAAATTGAACGAGTTTGTACCTGTAAAAAGAATATAAAAGATTGTGCTTATTGGGAAGCTGTTTTAAGCAAAATAGATTCAGATAAATATAATATCGGTGCAAATATTGAATCTGAAGAGATAGAAGTTTTTGAAGAATCTAACTTTAAATTGATTGAAGCAATTCTTGAGGTATCAGAAAAAACTATTTTCTGTGATAGTTCTAAAAGTTATCCCAGACTTGTTAAATTTTTAAAATCAAATAAGTTTGCTGTTGAAATAATTCATCTTGTGAGAGATCCTCGTGCAGTTGCATACAGCGTAAGGAGAAAAGGTCTTAAATTGAATGATGAATCTTATAACTTTTTTAATGCATTAAAAAACTACAAAAAGGTTAATTCAAAGTGGTTTTCTGAGTTTAGTGGACTGGATAATTACCATTTACTTAAATATGAAAATATAGTTCAAGATACTGAGAAAGAGGTCAAAAGACTAATGCAAGAATTGGGTCTTAATTTTGAAAAAGACCAGTTTGAGTTTTGGAAAAATGAGCATCATAATATTGGTGGAAATAGGATGAGACTTCAAAATCATAAGAGTATAAGGAAAGACGATGAATATTTATCGAATATCTCCTTTAAAGATTGGTATTTAGCTTCAATAAAAACCTTTCCACAGCTTAAGACTTTTGGTTACCCAATTCTCAAAAATATGGCTTGATAAAATTGCTTAAGATAATTAATTGATTGATTAATTGATTGATATTATGGCGGCTATAGTTTGGGAGGAGTGCAAGCTTCTTCTAAACCTACAACCTTTTTAATTATTCACCTTTTTCTTAGAGTTGAACTGAATAATTTTGGAGCACCAAGCAACCACTAATTGGTATTTTTTGTTAGTAAAAAATATTATCATAATTTTCAAAGTATATATATTAATTTGGGAATAAGTAATTAGGGGATAACAATAAATGTCATTACTGACATTTTGCTAATTATGAAACCATTTTATAATTGATAAAGGAAAAAGAATAAGATATTTTTATTTACCAAAAATCTGTGAAATAGTTAATAAGCCACAAGTAGCTTGATATCACTATTATCCAGGAATACTACATGCTAATTTTTTAATTTTGAGATTGCTTATAAACACAATTACAGCTAAGATTCTTTGCATCTGAATATAAATTTAAGAATCAACTAAAAAATTACCAATTATATGTTATTTATGTAAACTATTGTCTTTAGATTTACCATTTAAAAGTTATTATCCACACAGCATGATATTTAGCGCCTATGATGTTTGATGATTTCTCATAATTTTTAATTCAATTTAATTTATTTTTCATTGAAATTTGTCTGCGATCTCAGATGGTTCAGATAATTCAATAATTGGAAAATATACGTGAAAAGTATCATTTATTTCTAAATGAAAATTTTAATGAAAATCAATGCTTTACATTTAGAAGTAGGTAAAATATTTAAAATTTCCTGTGTAAGCACAAAACTCAGGAAATTAACCCCATTACAAAGTTTAAACTATTTTCTATATATCTCGTAAACACCAAGCTAAACTAAATATCATGAGTAACAAATGTCAGTTTCAATCAAATTACAATAGATAATATTTATCAGCACAATGTTATTCTCATAATCGAAGATAAACTCATAATCTTTGAAAAAATCAAAACTTTATTTGGGACTTGCACATACAAGGCTGTTCGGATAACAATTTTTAAGAAAGTGATTTTTTTGTCGGGGTGATTGCATTTCAATGTCAATTTAAGAATAATTGCAAAAATTATTCCGAATTTTGTATTTGTATTTAAATTGTTGCGATACTAGAGGGTTTTTGTGGTGGTTGATACAGGTTTAAGACAAAAGCAACTTGCAATAACCGCTTATCCACAACAAAGTGCGGTTGATTTAAAACAGTTTTTTACTATATTGGGACACCGACGTTGGTTGGTATTAGGTTTCTCTGGAGTTGTGTTGGGAATTGCATCTGCATTAGCCTTCATAGCAAAACCTACATATCAAAGCTACATGCAAATCATGGTGAGTTCTAATCTGTATCAGGGTGTGCGATCGCCATATAATCAAAGAGATAACGAAAGAGATTTTGCCGATCCTAATTTTCGAGTAGTTGATTACACAGCTCAAAGACAACTGATGCTGAGTAAGAAATTAATCAAAAAAGCTGTTGAACTGCTTCCTGCTGAATATGACATGGAAGTGGAAGATATTAAAGGTAAAAAAGGTCAAAGTAGTCCTTTAGAAGTTAAAAGGATTGAAGGGGGATCGGGAGTAAATAAAGTTCTTTCTCAAGTATTCGAAGTTTCCTATAAAGATAACGATCCGATTAAAGCTCAAAAAGTACTACAAGCCCTACAAAAAGTTTACCAAGATTATAATATCGAACAGCAGAAAGAGCGATTGAATAAAGGGCTTGGTTTTGTTAACAGTCGTTTACCCGAAATCAAAAACTCTGTTGTCAAAGCTGAGAAAAATTTAGAAGCATTCCGACGCAAGCACAATTTACTCGATCCACAGGTACAGGGACAAATTTTGTTGGAGTCCTTAGCAAATACCCAACAACAACTTGAAAATACTCGCGCTCGGCTTCAGGACGTAGAAGCACGGTACCGAAATTTAGAAAGAAAAGTCGCAGAATCACCCCGAAATGCTTTAGTTTCTTCTCGATTAAGCGAGTCAACTCGTTATCAAACCCTATTGAATGAAATTCAAAAAACTGAACTAGCTTTAGCTCAGGAAAGACTGCGTTATACACAGGATTCACCCCAAGTCAAAAACCTGGAGGAGAAAAGAAAAAATCAACTTGCGCTGTTAGAACAAGAAGTTGGACGTACTTTAGGTGATAAGAAAAACTTAAAAACTGAAATTACAACAGCAATCGAAACTCTTCCTAAAACTGCAACTGCGCTCCAAAATAAGATTAATCCTAATAAACTCCTCACTAAGGGACAAATGGCAGGAGTTGATATCAAGTTAGTAGAAGAGTTGCTTCAGTTACATACAACTTATTTGGGACTGATTGCAAACGAAAAAAGCCTCAGTCAATCAGCCGAAAAAATTCGTACCGAACTCAGTCGTTACCCGACCTTAATCGCTGAATATAATCGACTTTTACCTGAAGTAGAAACCCATCGTCAAACCTTAGAGCAACTTTTACAAGCTCGCCAATCTTTAGGTTTGCAAATCGCCCAAGGAGGGTTTGATTGGCAAATATTAGAAGAGCCAGAAAAGGGAATTTACTTGGGTAGCGGTAGATTAATGTTGTTGTTTGGAGCATTAGTTATTGGTCCAAGTATGGGTATTGCAGCAGCATTAATTCGTGAGCAATTTAATGACGCCATCTATTCCACTGCAGAAATTAGTAAACTCACAAATATTCGTTTATTAGGTATTATCCCAAAATTTTTACCTCCGCGAAAAATTAAGAAATTTTTTAACCTACCATTTAAAAATGGACAAATTACAGATCCAAGTTTTGTAGAAACAATTTCTTTTTTCCCATCCCACGAAAGCTTAGATATGGCTTTCCAAAATCTGCAAATCCTCAAATCTCCTTTACCTTTCAAATCTCTCATGTTAACTTCAGCACTTGAGGGTGAAGGAAAATCAATATTGGCTATGGGAATCGCGATGAGTGCAGCCAGAATGCATAAACGAGTGCTTTTAATTGATGCTAATCTCCGTAATCCCAATCTTCATAATGCTTTGAAAATTTCTAATGACTGGGGTTTATCGCTGTTACTCGAGGATGATAGTGACGTTCAACCACAGGACTATATTCAGCCCGCACACCCCGCAATTGATGTTTTAACAGCAGGACCATTTCCTGAAGATAGCGTGAAACTTTTAAGTTCCGCCAGGATGAAGGAATTATTGGAGTTATTTGAAGATAAGTACGATTTGGTAATACTTGATACCCCACATCTTCTTGGTACAGTCGATGCAAGAATAATTGCATCTTACTGTAAAGGTATAGTTATGGTTGCACGGTTAGGTAAAGTTACTCGTAACGAACTAATACAAGCCACAGATATTGTTGCTAGATTAAACCTAGTGGGAATACTTGCCAATGAGATAAAATCTTCACAAATTGGAATGAATAATTAAAGTGACTTTCGAGAATATTGTCGATAGAAAACACCACCAAAACCCAAAGCAAGCAGCGAACCTAGAACTGAAATCGGTTCTGGAACTTCTGCTATATTTCCTCCAGGTTGGAAAACTGGAGTTGGAGTCGCCGGCGTAATGCTTGAATTACTTTTGCTATAAGTAAAGTTATCCATTACAAAATTTCTACCTACAATATTATCGTTAGGGTTTGCGTCTACTCCTCCTGATGAAGTAAATTTCACTCTATCGACCCCTATGTAGTCAAAAATAAATTGCTTGGATTCGCTGGGGTTAACAACCACATTTTGTGAATATTTCAATATTCCCCCTGAAAATCCTTCTACCAAAATATTCAATCCATTATTCCAAGCAGCAGTAAGGAAAGTACTTTGAAAATCGAATAAATCGCCTGTAACTTCGGCTGGTTTTGCATACCAATTAAACGCAGTATAGTCACCCGAAGCTAAACCATTCTCGTAACCAGAACCAGGATGAAATACCTGATTTACGTATCCAAAATTGACCCAATTTAAACCACCATAACCATTTTCTACGGCACCAAATCCATAGGTTGTTTCTATATCATCAAATGTTATTACAACTGCTTCAACTTGCTTCTCAGATAGTGTTGCGATCGCAAGTAGACTCAAAACAGTAATTGATACTTTCTTGACAAAATTTAAAGTTTTTATGTAATTCATTATTTATAAGAGTAAATTTTGATAGTGCAATTTCTGTAGTCAGTAATTTCAATAAGACTATTTGTGGTAGAAGCACGTATCTTTTTGGTTACCGCGACTTCCGAGAAGAATAGATGTTAACTTTTTTCTTTAGTTCCCAGTAAAATGACGGTCTTTTAGATTAAAAATGGGAGAATAAACTAATAAATATGTAAAACTTATATAATATAATGTAAAAAAAATAGCAACTAAAGTCATAATAAACAATAATCACTAGGATGTAAATCACGCGAAATTACACTGACAATGTTTTATTCATTTATTTTTATCAGTATAATTTCTGCTATTTAGATTTTTGTCCACTTGCTGAAGTGTACTCCCGGACTTACATTGACTGTGACACATATAAAAAAGAACTGATGTAAAAAATATTTACACTTCTTGATTTTTATTTTGAATTTGATATCAGCGAAAATTCAGACACATATCAGTACCCTTTACAATCAATAATAAAAATAGAGTAACTGACCGTATTTAGCTTGTTTTAGTATTTTATGTCACGATAATTTATTGCTAATTTTATAACTTTCCACAAAAGTATTTTTTATTAATTCCCTAACAACAAACATAATTAAGTATAAATACAGACAAAAAAACAACTGTCACAGATAAACTGAAAAAATACTGTCATCATAGAGATGATATTAATGTAAAGTATTCGGGATGCATAAAAATGCGATCGCAATTTGAGCGTCCAGATAGTCCAAATAATCTAGAAATTATACTGCCCAGGAATCATCCTGAGTTACTATCGGGGCTCGATAGTTTATTAAAATTAGGTTTGATATCCGATTCTCAAGTCAAACATATATGTCGAGAGTTTTTGGTATGTCAAGCAATACTACGAACTCAAAACCAAAAAGCACCAGAGAAGTCAGCAAAGGTTTCTCAAACTTTAGCAACTAAGGCTCACAACGACCCCACAGAAGCGTCACAAAGGTTAGCAGCACCTAATATATTTGCAGTAATGTTGCAATCTTTACTAGCTGAGTTCAGCGTTCGTTGGTTGCTGTTTTTGGGAATGTTCCTAGTAGTTATGTCTTCTGGAGTACTTGCAGCAACTCAGTGGGACAAATTTCCTGCACCTGGACAATATGGAGTTTTATGGGCTTACACTTTAACTTTTTGGGGAGCAAGTTTTTGGGCTGGAAGACAGCAAAACCTTCGCTTAACTGCAGGGACATTACTTGCTATTACCTTGTTGTTAATACCAATAAACTTTTGGGCAATAGATAGTTTTGGTTTGTGGAATAATCCTTTAGAGTGGACTGCAGTTACGATCGCTGCCATATCTCTAACAATTATTACCAATTCACTTTGCAATCATCGGCTATTTGCGGGACATTTACCTATAGGAAAATTATATTTGGTAAATGTTCTGGCTTTAAGTTATTTGCACTGGGGTTGGGAAATTCCTGGGATACCTTTAATAGCTATTTATATTGCCACAATTGGAACGACTATAGCTACTATTATTCAAGCTTTTAATCGAAAAATATTCATACCCTTGCAAAGCGAAGATAAAAAATCTGTTTTGGGTATGGGTTTAATCGTTGCGGTAGTAATTTATAGTTTACTAGTACTTTTAGCAAGAGCCATCTTTGTTGTTCGTATCGATCCCACACAGCTGGGTTTAGCAATTGGTATTTGTGGTTGGTTAATTAATTGGTTAACACTTCGTCCTCAAACCAAAGTAAATAAATCTTCCACAGTTCCTACCCTTAATTTCTCATGGCAATTAATTGGTAGTACTTTGCTAATAGGGAGTTGGTTGCTGACAGTTACAAATCAACCCCAACAGGCGATCGCCATCAGTGGATTGGGATTATGGTTATTTAATCGGCGTTTACGAATATACAGTTTAAAATTTGACCTTGGAGCAATTTTTATAATTGGCTTGCAAACGATTTGGTTGGGTTGGCGATTAATTCCTGCAGAATTACAAACGACTCTTATTTCTACTGCAACTCAAGTTACCAGTTCTATTTCTCAACCTTGGAGTTTACTCAGTGTCGCTCTATTTCCTTACATCATTTTCATGGTGGCATTTTCACATATATTATACAAACGTGAAAAACTAGAATTAGCAGAATTTGGCGAACAATTAACCTTAAATTTGGGCGTAGTCTTAACCATTACTTCATTATTAAACCCAACTCTACGTTTCCTGAATTTACTTTTATCCAGTATCACTTTAGGAGTCGTTACTTATAAGCATAGCTTTAGGTCTAAACAGAACCAACAAACCCACAGAAGAAATAAAAAAAATATCAACCTTGTTTATTTAACCCACATTACTGGAATACTTGCACTGAGTGCTGGAATAAATTTGTTTTTACCGAACCTGAGTAAAGAATATTGGGTAGCTATTTTATTAGTTTTAATGGTTGCAGAGTGGTTTTGTAGCCTTGGTCAAGGAATATGGCGACGTAGTGCGTGGTACGTTGGTTTAGGGCTAGCCGCAGAAAGTTTCGTACTTTTATGGGTTGATATACCAGCTCAGTGGTATGGATTAGAAGTAAATAGTGGGAATTGGGGATTAATCTGGCTGGTAACACCAATTGCACTCACAGTAAATGCTATTCGCTACAACAAACTGGGTCATAATGATGCGGAACGCAATACAAATGCTTTACTGGGAACGACCGCTTTATTTGCGGCACAGTTATTAACTTTACCTTTGAATGATGCGAGATTATTAAGTTTGGGAGTTGGTGTTGGGTTGATGTTTATCAACACTAACTATCTAAGAAAGAAAAAATTTGCAGTAATTACAGTTGGCTTTATTTTCGCTTCTTTTGCAAGTGTGTTGTGGGAAGTTCTACCCAAATCTTTAGTAGAAGCTTGGTTTTTAGCGGGAGCATTAATTATTCTGTGTTTGTGGGTTGTTCGCCGATCGCTAGCTCGTCAAGAAAATCATTTAGCAGCAATATACACTGATGCTACTGACAAATGGGGAATGGTGTTGTGCGGTACGGAAATATTTTTACTTTGTATTCACACCCTGTTAGTTTATTTAGGACAAACAGAAGCAAAACTCTTATATCCAGTTGCAATAGCAATAAATTTGGGTGCGTTAGCATTTCGTAGTTGGGATACACCTAGCAATTGGACATTTTATGGTATTGCTTGGTGTTTGGAATTATTTATTGCGCAAATACTAGGATTTGGGGAAACATCACTCGTCAAAATCACAGTTGCAAATATAACCCTTGGCTTAATAACCCAGCTATTTGGGGAATGGTGGAGACAAAAACATCAATTACGAGCACTTCCCCAACGCTGGCATATTTTACCATTAGTGTATGGCTCATTTGGACTTTTACTGCGCTATCAAGCCTTTGATAATTGGACTGGTTTATCTTCATTAGCCGTAGCTTTGATCTTCATCGGTGTAGGACGACGCACTCAAAAATTAAAACCACTACTCTACCTGGGGATTATTGGTGTATCACTCGCAGCATATGAACTACTACTCTACCAAATATCACAAGCCTCAGGGGAAACTTACGGAGATGCTTTGATTGTGATGTCTGCACTCGGTACTACAATGATGTATGGCTACCGAGTTTTATCACCTTGGCTGAAGAATTATTTACGTTTACCATTAGTTGAGTTACAAACTATATCCCATTTTCATTGGGTGTGGAGCAGTTTTTTACTCATATCAGCACTCTCAATTCCAGTTGAACAACAAATACTAGGATTTGGAACTGGTGTATTTTTAGTTAGGTATGCAATTTTCCAAGGTCGAATAGATCCTAATTCTCAACCTATTTGGAAGAATATTAGAGGTGAGGAAATTTGGGTTTATTTGGGTTTATTAGAAGCGGGCTTAATTAGTATTTTCTTATGGGATACACCGATAGGAAAAATATTTAGTGGTATTTTAATTCCTTGGCAAGCAGCAATTTTTTGTCTATTAGCTTACTTTGTTTATATATTACCTTGGGAAAATTGGGGTTGGTCAAAAAAACCTTGGGAAAACCTAGCATATATTTTGCCACTAGTTATTATATATTTAACCAAATTTGATATCTCTCCACTAACTTTGTTAATAGTAGCCAGTTACTATGTTTTTCTCACAATAATAAAAGTTAATTTTCGTATAAGCTATATCAGTCTTGTATTAGTGAATTGGGCAATATGGCGTTTATTCTTAAGTTTACATTTTATAGACCCTTTATGGTATGTTAGCTTAATTAGTTTTTCATTGCTATATATTGCCCAATTCGATCCCCAATTACAAGATATAGAACATAAAAGAACTAAACATTATTTAAGATTATTAGGAACAATTATAATTTGTGGATGGGCTGCCACCTTCAATCAAGGTATAGTACTAATTCCCGGAATATTAAGTATAGTTTCAATATTTGCTGGATTAGCTTTGCGAGTTAGGGCTTTTCTTTATGTTGGTACTGCCACATTCTTGATGACAACCATTTATCAGTTAGTAATTTTAACTTATACCTATCCTTTTAGTAAATGGATTTTCGGTTTACTTGTTGGTATTATATTAATTTTAATTGCTGCTAATTTTGAAAATCATCGGAATCAAATTAGTAGTTTAATTCGCAGTACAAGTGATGAGTTGAAAGGATGGGATTAGTCATTTAAACCGTAAATTTTATTTCATATATAAAATCTATTGATATTGTTAGTAAATATATATAAATTTTACTACTTAATTCATTAGTTCATTAATATAACCATACAAAAAAATATCCTAAAATGGTAGGAATTACGGAAAAGTAATTAACAAATAAATTTGACAGTCCTACCATCTTATTAAGAAGATCTTAAGATGTAAATTACACCCAAAATATTGATGTAGTAAAAAAATCTGATAAACGATCTATTGCAATCAAATGAAAATTTGACCAGTAAACTCAAGTAACAATATTTTTAACGCAGGGATTCAACCACCATAGTTGCAGCTATTAAACAAAGTAGAATAATTCCCAAGCGCCGCATCCAATCAAATACTATTGGGAATAAGGTGTTAGCCCAATCTGATCTATCAAAAACCACAGACATTACATAAGCAATTGTCAGACCAAATAATGCTAGCAAAAAGAATTTAATGAAATGGGAAACAAATCTAAATAAGTAGGTATGTTGATGTTTATTCATAGCTCTATGCTCACAGTAAATACTTTAAATTATCTTTTTGCACTGTAAAACTATCGCTGATATATCACCTCCACATAGTTAGTCTTTGAAAAAATAGAAGTTGGTAAATTTGATGCAATCGATGAATTTACTAACTACAACTCACTTGTACTAATATTTTTCGAGCGCACTCATCGTTAGAAATACTTTTATTCAGTTTGGCGGTTATTTTGAATATTTCCTACAGGGGCTATATAGCCCCTTTATTTGGGAAAATATTTGCTAATCGCTGTGGATTAATCGTAGGGGTATTGTCATTTGTATTAATTTTCCTGAGGTAAATAGATTGAAGATAAACAACAGTGAGGATTGCAATTGTTGTTAAAACCATTACTAGTAAATCGTTATTCCTCATGGCACTATCCTTACATTAAAAAAGTCACTAAAAAACCGGTAAGTGATTAATTCACTTCACCGGCTCGTCAACTTCTCGTTCGATCGAAAGCCAAATTTCTCCAAAATTAGTTGTAGATATTCTATTGTCTCTGCAAATTTACTTAATTTTTAGTTGGAAGATTATTCGCCAACTCATTATGCTTATGATTTGAATCCATGGGGTGCGTCAATAAACCTGTTCAAATTCTTGCAGAAATCTAATAAAGAGTTACAAATTACGAGTTAGTACTTTGTCCTGGTATATTTCCCTTATGGGATTGTTTCCAAGCAATCCAATTTTCCAAAATATTATCGTACATTACTTGAACTTCCTCGATTTCCTGACGATTCAAACGGTAACGATGACTAATATGTCCAGAAAACTGAATTGCTGTTTGATAATTTTCCTTTTTACTACGAGTCATAAACTCGCCATGTCCAGTTAACAAGACAGATTCCATCAATAATACAGTCATGTGAGAAAAAGCAGGATGTAACTCGAACAAGCATGATTTCTGTGGAGAAATACCTTGTATTTTCTTCTTTTGTAACTTGAATGCAGACGATGGTTTCACAGATACATCCCCAACACCCAAATACATTTTCATAGCATTAGAATTGCTAAAAAACTCAGAAAATGGTGAGAAGGTCATAATTGATTTCTCCGATAGCTTGCTATTGTCTCGGTTAGCAGCGATCGCTACAATTGGTTATATACAGATAAAAGCTATATCAGCCAAAAAGCGTAAAGCTACTTCTTCTTACCTCTCTCACACCAAGCTCACATACATGTAACATACTTATAAAATAGTACACATTCACAGTAATTGCAAGTAGAAAAATAAAATTTTCTGATGGGTCTTATTGGTTAGTGTAAATTATTTTATCTTTATATCCCTTAGCTTTTCTCATATTAGTATAATCAAGGCATTACTTTATACTGTCAAATATAAAATATGACAAAAAAATAACAATTAAGAAACAAAGCTAATAATCAAATATCAAGTTTATAAAGCCTTTTAAGAGAATTTGTGTCAAATAAAAAGTTTGGTTAAAAAAAATACCTAAAAAATTGAATACCGTGAAGTGAGATACATACTATTTTATAATTTTTTTAGTCATGTTATAAGGTGTTATCTCACATATTGATATATTGTGTGGAGCTAGTATGAAAATGATGAGCGCTGCCGATATGTCCCAACTGCCAGAAAATTTCATTACAGAGCTAGCAGCGAGGAATGGTGTAACAAACACTGAGTTAAGTGCTTTAATGCTGGCATTAAAAGACAATTTAGGTTCTGAAATTGCTGACCAATTGGGAATATCCCAGTCAGCGGTACGAAAAAGACTAGGAGAATGCTACCGTAAATTTAATATCGAAGGTAGCAGTAACAAAAAACTGCATAACCTTAAACAAAGGCTATTAACTTCATACCAAGAACAAACAAGTCAAGCAGATAAATATTTACTGCGTGAAGACTGGGGTGAAGCTGTTGACGTTGCGGATTTTCGGGGTCGAGATGAAGAGCTTGTAGAGTTAGAGCAATGGATTGAGGGTATTGATTCTCCGCGCTGTCGATTGGTGACAATCTTGGGTATTGGAGGAATAGGTAAAACGGTTTTAGCTGCACGAATTTCCAAAAAAGTACAGGGAAATTTTCAATACTTGATTTGGCGTTCCCTTCGTAATGCTCCATCTTTGGGAGATATTCTCACTCAGTTATTACGTTTTTTGCCCCAGGATACAGAACTTGATTTGCCAAACGATGATAACACCAAGATACTGCGTCTAATTGACGCCTTGCAAAAAAATCGTTGTTTGATAATTTTAGATAATGTCGAATCTGTATTGCGTAGTGGAGAAGGTAAAGCCCTCGAGCGAGCAGGAGAGTACCAACCAGGATATGAGAAATATGGCTATCTGTTTAAAAAGGTAGCAGAAAGTGCCCACGAAAGTTGTTTGCTATTAACTAGCCGGGAAAAACCCAAAGAAGTAGCAGCACTGGAAGGGAAAAATCTTCCAGTCAAAGTATCCCAACTGAGGGGATTGGATATGGAAGAGGCAAAAGCTATTCTTCAAGATAAAGGATGTTCTTGTTCTGAAAGTCAATTAAGTGAGTTACTAAAAAGATACTCTGGTAATCCTTTGGCTTTGAAGATAGTTGCCACTACAATCTATGATTTATTTAGTAATAACGTCACCGAATTTCTCAATCAAATTCAGCAACAAACAGCTGTTTATGGAGATATTCGCGCCGTTTTAGATCAGCAATTTAATCGTTTATCAGAATTAGAAAAACAATTGATGTACTGGTTAGCAGTTCATCGGGAATACGTTTCTTTAAAGGAACTGCAACAAGATTTAATTCGTTCGGAGCCAGCGATTAGAATATTAGAAGCAGTTGAATCACTATTGCGGCGATCGCTAATTGAAAAAGAAAAAGGTCGCAGTCGTTTTCGACAGCAATCTGTTGTCATGGAATATGTCACACAAAAGTTGATAGAGCAAGCCACGGAAGATATCAGCGAAGGGAATTCAACAGAATTTATCAATACCTATCCCTTAATGAAGGCACGCTCCCTCGATTATATTCATAAAACCCAAGAGCGGCTGATTCTAGAACCAGTCAAACAAAAGCTAAATAACATCTTTGGTGTGGGGGAACTGGAATCTCATTTACGGCGAATGCTCACCAATTTACAAGAGGAGTCTTTGCGAAAAAAGGGTTATGCTGCAGGTAACTTAATTAATTTACTGCGCCAATTACAAATAGAAAAATCTCCAAAAGATTTAAGTGGGCGCGATTTTTCAGATTTAACTATCTGGCAAGCTTATCTGGAAGATGTTAACCTGCAGCGTACCAGCTTTAATAATGCTGATCTTACAGGTTCAGTATTTTCTGAAACAATGTCTAGCTTAGTATCAGTTAAATTTAGTCCAAATGGAGAATACTTTGCTACAGGCTTGATTAATGGAGAGGTTCGTTTATGGCGAACTTCAGATACTACACAATTACGTATATATAAAGGTCATAATACCTGGGCTTGGGCTTTTGCTTTTAGCCCCGATTGCCAAATCATTGCTACTGGTAGTGCAGATTATACGATCAAAATATGGAATGTCCGTACGGGTGAGTGTCTCAGGACACTTCAAGAACATACGAATAAAATTTACTCAGTAGCATTTAGCCCGGATGGTGGAATTTTGGCAAGTGCTAGCGAAGATCAAACTATTAGATTATGGAATGTTAACACTGGTAAATGTCTGCAAACCCTTCAGGGTCATACCGATTGGGTATGGTCGGTAACATTTAATCCTAAAAATCCTAATATTCTTGCCAGTGCTAGTTCTGACGGCAGCGTTAAACTTTGGGATGTCAATACAGGAAAGTTCTTCAAAAGTTTGACAGGACATAGTAGAGATGTTTTGTCTGTTTCTTTTAGTCCATCCGGGCAATCTGTAGCAAGTAGCGGCGAAGACAATACAGTTAAATTATGGAATATCCATACAGGTGAGTGTCAAATCACACTTGAGGGACACGAAAAACAAGTTTATTCAGTACGATTTAGTCCAGACCTCAACAGCAACATAATTGCTAGTTGCAGCCAAGATCGGACAATTAAACTGTGGGATATCAAAACTGGCGAATGTTTGTTTAATTTGCTGGGACATGAAAGTCAAGTATGGGCGATCGATTTTAACCCTGATGGACGCACCCTGCTAAGTTGCAGTGACGATCAAACTATCAGACTTTGGGATGTAGGAACAGGAACATGCTTAAATGTAGTGCAGGGCTATACTCGTGACGTTTATTCAGTAGCTTTTAGTCCACTTCTGCCAGATAATAAAATCATTCTTGCTAGTGGTCGCGACGATCGCAGTATTGGCTTATGGGATTTAAATACCTATGAGTATCATTCTCTTATTGGACATCAAGGACGAATTCGTTCTGTGGCATTTAGTCCAGATGGGCAAATTCTTGCTAGCAGTAGTGCAGACAACACTGTAAAGCTTTGGGATATTAGAGATACTGATAACAGTACTTGTATTCAAACCCTTTCAGGACACAGTAACTGGGTATGGAAAGTTATCTTCAGCCCAGATGGAAAAACTGTTGTCAGTTGTGGTGAAGATAACACTATTCGGATCTGGGATATCAATACTGGTCAGTGTCTGAGGATATTAGAAGGACATACTTACTCAGTATGGGCGATTGCTTTCAGTCCTGATGGACTTATACTCACTAGTGGTAGTGCTGATACTACAATTAAACTGTGGGACATTCATACAGGAGAATGTATCAGAACTCTAACAGAGCACAAAAATTTTGTTTGGTCAGTAGCATTTAGTCCTGATGGAAAGATTCTCGCAAGTGGTAGCGAAGACAAAACAGTAAAAATTTGGGATTTTAATAAGGGGAAATGTTTGTATACCCTGGAAGGACACACCAAACAAATTTACTCAGTAAAATTCAGACCTGTTTGTGAGGAATCCTCACAGAGAATTGATAACCTTCTTGCTAGTGGTAGTGGTGACATGACTGTGAAGTTATGGGATGCCGATCGCGGGATTTGTCAAGATACACTTAAACACGGGCATACAGCACCAATTCGATCGGTCAGCTTTACTGTTGATGGTAATTTACTTGCCAGTGGTAGTGAAGATGAAAATATTCAACTTTGGGATGTGGGAAGTTGTAGCCGATTGAAGCAACTAAAGTCTAAGCGCCTTTATGAGGGGATGGAAATTACAGGTATTAGCGGTTTGACAGATGCTGAAAAAGCTTCTCTAAAAGCTTTGGGTGCAGTAGAAAAAATTGAACAATAGTCCAGAACAATAGTCCATTCCACACAATAGTAAATTCGGGTTAAAACTGTTAACTGGTGACTGGTGACTGTTCAGTTAAAGTTTTTGAATTTTTTTCTTCTAATTCGTGAACTTCTTTTTGCAAGAAAAAATTGAGGAAAGTTCTTATTCCTGAGATTGCTGCAAGTTTTCCCAATGCATCCCAACTAGGTGATATAGCAGTTGCTGCAATATCTGCTGCTAACAGAAACTCTAAAGACACAGCTAAAGACATTCCTAATTTGAGACGGAGTGATAATAAAGCTTTTTGACGATCAGTATGTTTGAGAAGTGATGGTATCTTCTGGATACTTCTTAAAATTCCCCAAGCAAGAATCAACAGAGCAATACATTCAATACCGATTTTGAGCAAAAATGCCGTCTGCAGTAAAATACCTTCAGCAAAATTATTAAAATTTTCAATATTTCCTGAATGAGTGTTTTTCGTCGCAGTAGCAATAGTATACCAAGATTTTTCTAAGGCTAGTCTCTGAATCGGATTAATCCCAAAAGAAAACACAGAAACAACTATCGACATGACTATAACTTTAATGGTTCATAATAAATGCAGCTGATTTTACCTTGTTCGAGTTGTTACGCTAATATTTTTTGATTTTGCATATATTCTCCGCTTTGTTGAATCAATTTTGCAACTAAAGCAGTCAGTCATCCAGTTTGATGATTTGCACCAATTCCAGCCCCATTATCGCCGTGGAAATACTCATAAAAAAGAATTAGATCTTGCCAGTGGGGGTCATTTTGAAACTTTATTTATATTTTCAGTCGGAATTATAAGTTTCCATCTGATTTTGATTTTTGACTGGAATCAAGCTCGAATCAGTAGTTAATATTTATTTATTATCCATTCTTCATTAAAAAACACATGAACATCACTGGTGTTAAGGGCTTAACAGAAGTTGAAAAAAGTTCGCTCAAAGCATTAGGCGCAGTGGATAACAATCAAAA
The DNA here is from genome assembly GCF_030065675.1 of Mastigocoleus sp. MO_188.B34. Classification (GTDB taxonomy): domain Bacteria; phylum Cyanobacteriota; class Cyanobacteriia; order Cyanobacteriales; family Nostocaceae; genus Mastigocoleus. The sequence goes on from NZ_JASJDK010000006.1 coordinate 90,611, forward strand.
TGAAAATAATCTTAAGTAAATTGACTGATATTAGTTACATAAATAGCTGTATATTATTCCAATAAATAGCTACTATAAGGAAAGGACTCAAATCATCCCTTCCCAACCAGTATAATGCTTGAAATCCTTATAGATGCTATAACTGGTCTTGCCAAGGACGAACTCAAACGTAACGAAAGGGTTATTAAACTACTAAAACAATTTAATCTTGACCCCGACCATCCACCAGCAGAATTTACAGGTGTTTATAATTACGCATTGGTAGAGTATGGGATAGGAAAACCACGGGCGATTTTACAACTTTTCCGTCAAGAAGAAGTGCAAAAAGCGTTTCGTCAAGCTTTTGATGCTGATAATCCTTCCATTGTAATTGCACAAATCGAGCAAGTTCTGGAACCGGATGAATGGAATATTTTACAAGAGGCGATCGCAGAAGAGGACATTGATGTCATTATTGAATTAGCAGAGTTTAGCGCTGTTTTTATCAAGGTTGTTGAATTAACTCGCACCCCTGCAGAAGTAAGACGGGACTGTAATATAACAGAGCTACAACAAGAACTAAAAGTAATCAAACAACAGTTACATCAATTAAGAAGTCTGGAAGAAATTCAAACAGAACTTGCAAAATTAACTAGTCAATCATCACGTTTATTAGTATCATCAAACCAAAATCCCCGTAGAGACGTAGCATGCTACGTCTCTACAGATGACCTAACGTCAACGCAACCCCAATGCAAAGCTGCGCATCTAGCCGAACAACTACGGGGATGGTTCAAAACTCTTGGTTATGGTTTTGAGAAGTATGAAGTTTGGGAAACCGGTTATTTTGAATTAATCATTAAAATTCAGGGTAGGCGACGCTTTGACCGAATCTTGGTGCGGGGAATAGATGGAGAAGCAAAAATTAGTGATTTGGTGGCTTTGCGTCAGTCTGTAGAAACTCAAAAAACTGATGAGGGTTGGTTAATTGCTGCACGTCGTATCAGTCGCTTAGCACGAGATGAAGTAAATAAAGGAGAAAACGAAGATTTATTTTGCTATACCCTCGATGAACTAATCGATGAAACCGCAGACTTCACCAACTATATAAATTGGTTGTCAAATGAGGTGAAGAAACGCAAAATCGATCAATTGTATGTTCCCCTTGCTTGTACAAAGGAAGAATTCGACCCGGTAACGAAACAAAGGATGGGGGTAAATCGTTATGATGAGCAAGATGGTTGGATCGATGGTTATATCGATTTGTGGTTAGACGATCCGGCTAAAGAACATCTTTCTGTTTTAGGAGAATTTGGTACCGGGAAAACTTGGGTGGCGTTTCATTATGCTTGGACTGCTTTACAAAAATATCAGGAAGCGAAACAAAAAGGTTTAACCCGTCCCCGTTTACCCTTGGTTATTTTATTACGGGACTACGCCAAAGCCTTGGATGTAGAAAACGTGATGGCAGGGTTTTTCTTTTCCCAACATGAAATCAGCTTAAATATTTCCGTCTTTGAACAACTCAACCGCATGGGGAAACTGTTGCTTATATTTGACGGTTTTGATGAGATGGCGGCGCGGGTTGATAGACAACAAATGATTAATAACTTCTGGGAACTTGCAAAGGTAGTAGTTCCCGGTGCAAAAGTTATACTTACCTGTCGCACGGAACATTTCCCTGAAGCCAAGGAAGGACGGAGTTTATTAAACGCTGAATTACGCGCCTCAGTTGCAAATTTAACTGCTGAGTCCCCGCAATTTGAAGTATTGGAATTAGAAAAATTCAACGACGAACAAATCCGTCAGGTATTTTCTAATGTGGCGAATAGCGACACCGTTGACAAGGTGATGAATAATCCCCAACTTCTAGATCTAGCACGTCGTCCGGTGATGAGTGACTTAATTTTAGAAGCATTACCAGATATTGAAGCGGGTAAACCTGTGGATATGTCGCGGGTTTATTTGTACGCGGTGCGACGGAAGATGGAACGGGATATTAAGTCGGAACGCACGTTTACATCATTAGCAGATAAGATGTATTTCCTGTGCGAAATCGCTTGGGAAATGCTTTCCACCGACAAAATGAGTCTGAATTATAAGTTGTTTCCCGATCGCATTCGGCGCTTATTTGGTTCTATCGTGCAAGAACAAAACAATTTGGATCACTGGCATTACGATATGATGGGGCAAACAATGCTGATTCGTAATGCAAATGGTGACTATACTCCGGCACATCGTTCGTTGTTAGAGTTTTTTGTAGCGTATAAGTTTGCTGCGGAGTTGGGAGTTTTGGCACAAGATTTTCTCGAAGTAGTGCAGCCATATGAGTTATGTATAGATAAAAATGCAGCGCCACAGGAATATACTTGGTCTGAATATTGTCAGTTACAGGTAGAAAAGCGGAAGAAAAATCATTTAATAGCACCTTTGCAGGGTTTTAAAAGTGAGCCGTTAGAAAAATTGCGGGAGACAGTTGGTAAAGCACGATTAGCGAAAGCAGTTTTGGATTTGTTGGTGGGGATGATTGATCGGGGGAGTTGTTGTGAAAGGTTGTTGCAGGTTATTGAAAGTACGAAGGGTAAGAGTGAGGCGGAGGTTGGTTATGTTGGTGGAAATTTCGTGACTCTGGCAGTTAAAGTTAATGAAGGTGCTTTGGAGGGGAGAGATTTTTCAGGCACTGTGGTTAAGGGGGGAGATTTTAGTAACGCAAGTTTACGAAGCGTCAATTTTTCACAAGCAAATCTAAGTGGTTCCAATTTTAATAAAGTTCTGGGTCGTGTGTTGTCAGTAGCATTTAACCCAGATGGAAATTTGTTTGCGACAGGAGAGGTTAGCGGAGATATTCATATATGGGAACTTTCTAATCAACAACAAATTGTGTTTTGTAGCGGTCATAAAGATTGGGTTAGAACCCTTACCTTTAGTAAGGATGGAATAAATTTAGTTTCTGGTGGTGATGACGGACTCATCAAAATATGGGATGTCCATACTGGAAAATGTCTTAAAACACTGCAAGGTCATATTGCTCAGCGGGTTTATTCAGTAGAGATATCTCAAGATAATACGAGAATTATCAGTGGAAGTAACGATAATACGATAAAAATATGGGATATCAGTAATGGGGAATGCTTGAAAACTTTAGAAGAACATACCAAGACAGTTACCTCAATTGCTATTTGTTCTGATGGAAAGAAGTTCATAAGTGCAAGTGATGATAAAACACTAAAGCTCTGGAATATCAATACTGGGAAATGCTTACAAACTTTATATGGGCATACCGATCATATATGGAAAGTAGATATTAGTTCCGATAGTAAAATAATCGCTAGTTGCAGTCGCGATCAAAAAATTAAGTTATGGAATATAGATACAGGTGAATGCTTTCAAACGCTTCACGATCATACTGGTGGCGTACATTCATTAACTATTAGTCCTGATTGTAAAACTATAGCGAGCAGTAGTAGGGATAAAACAATCAAGCTATGGCATGTCGATTCAGGTAAGTGTTTTCATACATTACAAGAACACACAAGCGCTATGAATTCATTGTCTATTAGCCCTGATAGCAATACCTTAATTAGTGCGAGTCATAACCAAAATATCAAATTATGGGACATCAATACTAAAGAATGTTTAAAGGTTTTACAAGGTCATATCAGTCCAGTATATTCAGTCGCAATTAGTCCTAACGGTGAAACTTTAATTAGCTGTGGTGATGACCAAAAAGTGAAAATATGGAATGTTCATACAGGGGAATGTTTAAAAATATTACAATCCCACAGTGATGTAGTTTGGTCAGTAGCTATTACTCCTGACGGGAAAAAAATTATTAGCGGAAGTGCAGACAACACAGTAAAGTTTTGGGATGTAAAAAATGGAAAGTGCATCAAAACTTTTCTTGGACATGAGAGTAAAGTTTATTCAGTTGCTGTAAGCCCTGATGGTAAGAGTATTGCTAGTGGTAGCGATGACCAAACAGTAAAGATTTGGAATATTGAAACTGGAAAATGCGAGAAAACTTTTTATGGACATACTGATAAGATATGGTCAGTAAATTTTAGCCGCGATAGTAGAATTATTGCTAGTGGTGGTCGCGATAGAAAAGTAAATTTATACGATATTCATACGGGAGAATATCTTGTAACTTTTGACGATTTTAGTGAAAGTGTTAATTTTGTATTATTTAGTCATGATGGTAGAACTTTAGTAACTGCTAGTAATGAGCAATTGCTAAGGTTGTGGGATATTCCTAGTAAAAAATTTATTAGAGATTTTCAAGGACATAATAGTAAATTAACTTCTGCTGCTCTTAGTTCTGACAGTAAAATTTTAGCTAGCGCAGGTAGTGACGCAATTATCAAGATATGGGATACTTTTACGGGCAAATGTATACAAACTTTAGCAGGTCATACTAATACAGTATGGTCAATAGCGATCGCTAGAGATTATTCTATGTTGGTTAGCGGTAGCTTAGATGAAACAATCAAAATTTGGGATGTTAAAACAGGTAAATGTCTCAAAACTTTCAAAAGCGATCGCCCTTATGAAAACATGAATATTACAGGTGTTAAAGGTTTAATAGATGCCGAAATTTCCACACTCAAAGCATTAGGCGCGGTAGAAGAGAAGTCTTGACTTGCTTTGGACACGAAAAAATCAATTTTATCAAACTTGTTGCACAACACCCCGATGAGGAATTTCAAAGGACACCGCTGTAGTGATTTTTACAGAGTTGTTTTTTACAGTTAATTGCTCGGATTCAGATTTTGGTAGTAGTCTAAAATCCAATACAGTTCAGTTAGGACTTTTTTTTAAAACAATTAACCCTGTAGAGACGCGACAGAGCCTGCGGCGTCGGCGTTAGCCTCTGTCGCGTCTCTACGAAGAAATTTAGGCTTATCTGAACCGTATTGGTCTAAAATTGGTACACCAACCTTTAGGAGAGATATCGCAACTGACATAACAACGCTGCACTGAAACGAGGAATAACTAATCTTTAAATCAATCTTTAAATCGATTGAAATCAAAGGAGTAAATAATGGGAAATAGTAATTACCCATTACCAATTACCCATTACGAATCAAGGAAAGGATAATCAATATATCCATTCTCTGCATCTTTATCACCTCGTCCATAAAATGTTTTAGGAGTTGGTTCGTTCAATTCTGCACCTAATTCAAAACGTCGTGGTAGGTCGGGGTTTGCCAGAAATAATTTACCATAGGAAACTAACTCTGCTGCTTCATCTGCAAGCACTTGATTTCCTGTTTCCTTTGTATAACCACCATTAGTAATAATTTTTCCTTTATAGACAGATCGAAATACTGGAAGTACAGGATTAATTACATCGCGATTAGCTAAGTCTATTTGATTGGGTTCCATTAAATGGATATAAGCCAAATTAAAATTATTTAAAGCATTAATTACATAACTGAAAGTAGCTTTTGGATCGGAATCATACATCCCATAAAAAGTATTACTAGGAGAAAGTTTAATCCCAACGCGATCTCCACCCCAAACTTCGGTAACAGCTTCAACTACTTCTAATAAAAAGCGAGCGCGATTTTCAATTGAACCACCATATCTATCTGTGCGTTGGTTAGAACCATCTTGGAGAAACTGATCGATTAGATAACCGAATGCTCCATGTAATTCAATCCCATCAAAACCCGCTGTCATCGCATTTTTCGCACCTTGGCGAAACTGTTCGACAATTGGAGGGATCTCTTCAGTTTCTAAAGCGCGTGGTACTTCTATATCTACTTTACCTATAGGGGTATGAAGTTGACCCTGAGGAGCAAGTGTGCTAGGAGCAACAGGTAATTCACCATTAAGTAAGGAAGGATGAGCAACTCTACCACTATGCCATAGTTGCAAAAATATTTTTCCACCGCGTTCGTGGACAGCTTGGGTTACTAGTCTCCACCCTTCAATTTGTTCGGGAGAGTAAATTCCAGGACAATTCATGTAACCATTACTCAAGGGGGAAACCATTGTACACTCAGTCACAATCAGCCCTGCTGATGCTCTCTGAGCGTAATAAGTCCCCATTAATTCTGTAGGAATGCTTCCATTGGCTCGCAAGCGAGTCATGGGTGCCATTACCATACGATTTGATAAAGTATAAGAACCTAAATTAACGCGAGAAAAGAGATTATTTTTCAAAGTCATAAAACAATCCAATATATTTTGCAGAGACGCAATATATCAGATTGCATATTACGTCTCTACATTTTTCAATCTTCAACTGTCAAACAACAGCCAACTAACTTAATTAACCATATCAAACAACAGTACTTCTGCATTATCAGCAGTACTTGTTAGCGTAATTTCAGTTTCTTGGGAAATCGCTGCACCGTCACCGGCGTAGAGATTCTGTCCATTGACCAATATAGCTCCTCTTGCTACTTGAACCCATACTAAATGACTATTGTCAATGGTATGACTCACTTCTTCACTATTTTGGAGAGAAGTAACATAAAGATCCAGATTTTGATGAATCTTCACCGAGTTATCTCGTCCTTCACGAGAACCAACTAACCTCAGTTTGCCTTGTTTTTCACTAACGGAAAAGTTTTTCTGTTCGTAACTGGGTTTGAGCCCTTGTGTATCGGGTAAAATCCAAATTTGGAGAAAATGAACTGGGTCAGTTTTAGAGGCGTTAAACTCACTGTGTAAAATACCTGTTCCTGCAGACATCCGTTGAACATCACCCGGACGAATTACAGAACCATTACCAATACTATCCTTATGTTCGAGGCTTCCTTCTAAAACATAGGAAATAATTTCCATGTCGCGGTGGGGATGAGTCCCAAAACCTTTTCCTGGTGTAACTTTATCTTCGTTGATTACTCGCAAAGAACCAAAACCCATATGATTTGGGTCGTAATAATTACCAAAAGAAAAGCTATGCTTGCTATCGAGCCAACCAAAGTTGGCTTTACCTCTTTCACTTGCTGGACGAATAGTAATCATATTTCCCCTCCTTTGAATTTCAGTAACACTTTTGTTGGTGAGGAATAATTTTTTATTATTTATATTATCTATTGTTTTTATATAAAAGACAATATACTAAAAATAAGACATATTGTCTCTAATCTTTCTACAATCATATATTTATTGAGTTATATATTTCTAAGTCATATATAGCGGTTTCCGGTTGAGTACATTACACCTTGTAGAGACGCGACATGTCGCGTCTCTACAGGATGGGAACGTAAAATGTATTTTATTCAAATGAAAACCGCTATATTTCTGAAACTGCATTAAAGGTTTTAATCGCAACTGTTTATTTTTCGAGCCCTATGGATAAATTTGAAAGTATTCGAGCATTCACTCAAGTAGTTGTATCGGGAGGTTTTGCAGCAGCAGCACGGGAAATGGGTGTATCGCGTTCCACAGTAAATAAACTTGTAATTAATCTAGAAAACGAATTGGGAGTTCAATTACTTCAACGCAGTACTCGTCAGGTTAACCCTACCACTACAGGACTTGCTTTCTACGAACGCTGCATCAATATTCTTGCTGAATTAGAATCAGCCGAGTTAGCAGTTTCTCAAATGCAAGAGGAACCTAAGGGAACATTGAAAATTAATGCACCGATGTCTTTTGGTATCTCGCATTTAGCTCCTCTGGTGGCAGATTTTATTACTTTACATCCAGAATTGCAGGTTCAGTTAACCTTAGATGATCGCTTTATCGATCCAATTGCTGAAGGTTTTGATATCACAATCAGAATCAGCGAATTTAAAGAATCAGCAAGTTTAGTTTCCCAGGCGATCGCAACTGTTGAAAGAGTTTTATGCGCATCTCCGGAATATATAGAAAAATATGGAAATCTCGGTTATCCGAAAGAACTTCGCGATCGCTCTTGTTTGCACTATGGGTATTTAGCAACCGGAAATCAATGGAAACTGATTGGTAATGATGGGGAACATACTGTTACTGTAAATGGTTCTCTGTGTTCTAATAATGGAGAAGTTCTCAGAGATGCAGCTGTTAAAGGTCTGGGAATAGCGTTATTGCCGAAATTTATTGTCAAACAAGAATTGCAGCAAAAAAAACTGCAAGTAATTTTATCCGACTATCACCCGCCAGAACTTTGTTTATATGTTGTATACCCCCTAAATCGCCATCTATCCATTAAAATCAAGCTATTTACAGAATTCCTGCAAAAAAGTCTAGACAAAACCATCTGAACAAAATCATACAAATATTAAGAGCGTTAACAAAGTTTTGCTATTTAGCAATTTTTAGTAGTTTGATTCAAAATCGAATTATCAAAAATCGAATTATCAAAAATCGAACTATCCAAAATCAAACTTCAATTGCTCAGCCATTTTTCGTTCTAAGTTTTCTAATAATAAATTTATATTTTTGCCAAGTTCTTTAAAACAAACGGGTGGCGCTATTTCTGGTTCAAAATAAATCAGCTTTATTTGATCCTTGGCAATACCAATCATCAAAACTTCCATTTCAGGATTATAGTGCTCAATAATTCCCAACACTTCCTGAAGTTTATTGTCAACCCGATCGTTTAAATTTTCTACAGCTGCTTGCGGACAATAAACAAAGTGGGGTTTTGGTTGTAAATCAACTCCAATCGTACCCTTGCTATTACCATTTTCCAACCATAAACCCCAAGTTAACGCCGCCAATTCTTGTTGATGATTTTTTACAAATCTATCCAACTGATAACGCCACTGATTCTCTGGAGAATCAGCTTGGATACTACTAAACATTATTCTTATTAACTTATTGTCTTAATAAGATCATCTCATGTTAACGGCTAAAGGTGCAAAATAAAAATATATTAATGGGTAATGGGTAATTGGTAATTGGTAATGGGTAATAAACAAAATATTACGTGTGAAATAAGATGCTAATAAGAGGTAAGAAAGCTAAAACAAATCTATCCCAAGAAATTTCCTTAAATTGTGAGTAGTTTTCTGGTGGTTTTAAAAGGGCTTCTATTCTTTGCTCCAAGCGATCCGTACCGGTAGAATCGAGGGCAGCACAGCAAATATCAGTGGAAATAGGTTGACTGCTAACTACTAACAACAATGATTCTGCTAGTAATAGAGGGTCTACCCGCAATGCTGCACGGGCGTCGGCGCGGAGTTCTCGCAAAATTAGTAATTCTTGCCACAAAGCTTCAGTATTTGGTAACCAATCAGTGCAAGTACGAACCCAACCCAACCAAAAAAACCAAAATGTATCCCGGTGATAGTAATGTCCTTCTTCATGGGCTAAAACCGTATCTAATTGTTCAGGAGAAAGACTTTGGATTAATCCTTCACTGACAACTAATTCTGGCTTCCAAAAACCTATTTGACCCGCAAATAATGCATCTACCTCAAGTAATCTAGCTTTTTTACCCGCTAAATTAATTAAACGATTATTACGGGCGGACTGGACGGATTGCCATCCTTGCCATCCCAACTTAATACACAAATAAGCAAAAAACACAAGGGCATGTAAAGCTAAGACATAACCCAACCAACCCGTTTGTATTCCCCCCATTTTGCCTTCAGGACCCATGCAGACTAAGGCAAATACGGTCATAAAAATCAGTAAAGGAGGGAAAAGGAATAAAAACAAAGTTTTTTGCCAAGCTTCGTACCAATCACCTTCAATGTGCTTGTAGGATTGTCGAATCTTCCAAGCACAAATAACAGCGACCGAAATCATCAGTAGATGCATTATTCTTCCTCCCTGGCTTTCCTTGCAGCTTTTATACGTTGAGCAATGGCTTGTATTTTTTCAGAAGCTGATTCATCTAAACTATCTGCAAAAGCAGCAATTACATCAGGGTTACCTACTGCGAGGAATTGTTGTAACTGCTCGTGGGCTTTTATAACTTGAGCTTGTTTCTTTGTCAGCAATGATTGCCAATAATAAGCTCTTCCCTGCTTGTCGCAAGCCAACCAACCTTTATCAGTCAGACGACGCAGCACTGTAGTTACTGACGTGTAAGCCAATTCGCGGTTCGGATCTGCCAGAATTCGATCATGCACGTCTTTGACTGTAACAGAACCTAGTTCCCAAACAATATTTAAAATTTCTGCTTCTAGCGGTCCTAAAGATAGTTGTTTGGGGCGATATTCAGGTAAAGGTGCCATATCGATTTTAGTTTTAAGGTGTGTAAACGGATTGGAATTAAAGTTAGTGAGTTAGGATTAATGAATTAAGAATTACTAATTCAGATTGACTTGAGAAATATTTAAATATCGAGCAAAGCGCTCAAATAAATCAGTATTTCTAATATCTGACTCATAATAGAGCTAATAAGACAATATATAATTCAAGTCTATTATACGATTACAAATTATTTGTAAATCCTTGCTGGCGAGTACTTATAAGCAGGTAACTGTTGACCCACGCTTAGTTTACTTAACATTGCAAAAATCACTTATTTAATTTGAACTTTTAACTGAACTGTTAACTATTAGACACCAACTGTTCTGTTTTGTGACATCAAATCGGTAGAATGTGACACAGCTACTTCTGTTTCAGGTTTATCCAAGTTGTGAAGCTATTTGTTTATCATACTCCCGAATTGACTCCTGTAGATTCATTGCCAGAGTGTGCGATCGCAGTTGATGTATTGCGTGCAACAACCACGATGGCTACAGCATTAGCTGCAGGTGGCGAAGCAGTTCAGGTATTCAGCGATATCGATTTACTAAAAAAAGAAAGCTCGGCTTGGGAAAAGGAAAAGCGTTTGCTGATTGGGGAACGTGGAGGTGCAAAGCTTCCAGGTTTTGATTTGGGCAATTCTCCTTTGGAATGTACGCCAGAGCGTGTCGAGGGAAAGCGGATATTTATTAGTACCACTAACGGTACCCGCGCCTTGCAAAGAATCGAAAAAGCCAAAGTTGTATTAGCTGCAGCTATGGTTAATCGTGCTACCGTAGTCCAATATCTTTTAGACAAACAACCAGAAACTGTTTGGTTGGTTGGTTCTGGTTGGGAAGGTAGTTTTTCTTTGGAAGATACTGTTTGTGCTGGCGCTATCGCTCATGGTGTGATTCAAAAAAGCAAAATTACAGCCGACGAAGTCGCTGGAAACGACGAGCTTATTAGTGCGATCGCTCTTTATTGCCAATGGCAAGATAACTTACTCGAACTGTTCCACCATGCTAGTCATGGCAAACGTTTATTACGCATGGAAGGTTACGATGATTTAAAATATTGTTCTGATATGGACACTTTAGATGTTTTACCTATCCAGCATGAAGCTGGTGTTTTGAAACTTAATAGTTAATTCTTTTTTTATCATTTTGATTTCTGTCATTTTGATTATTTTAGCTAAAAACATTTTTTTTCATCCCGTTTTTAGCATGTTTTAAATTTTGCCGCAGGTTATCTAAGATGGTCTGCGGCAAAACTATTTTGTTGAATATTCCAGATTGGAAATTAGGAATTAAGAGATGGGATTGGCAAGTAGTTTTGACCTAATGGTAGTTTTGACCTAATGCTACGAAGCAAATTACTCAAAAATATTTCGAACAATCAGCAAAATAAAAAATAAATTTAATACTAGATTGTAAATAGATATTAAGCATAAATACTCGCAAAAAAATATACTTGCTATTGCCTCTAATTAATTCCCTGTTAGGAACCCAGAAACTCTTCAAGTATATTTAATCTGCAAAATCCGAATGTCGATAAAGATAATTAATTTACCCACTCCTATTCACCTAAATCGAATAGTACCTTTACCCCATCATTAAATTGGACATTTAATCCATCATTTCCGATGATAAATTTTTCTGCCGGTTCCAAGCTAACATCTTCTTCACGTGAAGACAAAGACTGATTTAAGTTGGATAAATCTTTTCTCGGTCTTTGTTCGTTGCTAAAGAATTTTGTGAAATCTTCCTCTGCAGTTACAGTATCGATTCCGGTTAAAGAATCTCCAGATAAGGTATATCTACCAGAACTAGTATTAGCTTCTCGCGTAGAATCCGCAAGCACTGGCTTACTAAAACCTAAAATAACCGCTAATACCCCAAAAACAGCAACCAATATAGCGTTCATATTTATTTCCCAAATTCTTTCTATTTCCAAAGTTTCTCGGAAATACTAAATGTTGCAAGGCACACAAATTAGCGTTTACTTGCCTATATTATATTCTGACATTCAAACCGACTTGTATTTTTCAACACTTAAAATATCATCTAATCTTAACATTACAAATAAAATATACAATCAAAAATGTATATTTTATTGGTTTTAAGTTTTTTGAATTGCTAAATTTTGAAGTTCTAAGTTTTTAATTCCCAAGTTTTGAAATCCTAAGTTTTGAAGTCCTAAGTTTTGAAGTCCTAAGCCTTGAATTACAAATTCTTGTACTAAACCTTCAACGCCGTTGATTTTTGGAGCCCTCGGACATTTTAACGATTATTGTATTCCTCAAATTTCGAGGTATCAAAACGCGATTGATTGAGTGAATTACTCCATTTGTAGCTGGAATATCTGCATGGGTAATACTACTATCATTCAATATAATTCTTTCTGGAGTAACACGAATCGCAACACTTCCACCAAGTGTGTTTAATTTACCTGTTGTCAACTCTTTTGCGGCAAGTTCGCCTTTAACTATATGATATCGTAACAACTTATGTAACAAATACTTGTTTTCTGACTTAAGTAAAAAATCCATTGCACCTGCTGGTAAAGACTGATTGAAAGCATCATTGGTGGGCGCGAATATGGTGAAGAAATCCTCAATCAGGGTATCCGTTAATCCTGCTGTCTCAATTGCTCGAGCAAAAAGATTCAATGAGTTACTAGCAGCACTAACCTCCAAGAGATTACCACTACTAGAAGACTTTTCCAGAATTTTTGCAGGTGGATTGTTAGAGGGAACTGGGCGCGGGATGTCATCATGAATATCTGACGTAGGCTGAGATGGTTGAATATCTTCTGGTAGAGATAAGTCTGGAGACTCTTGCGGAATCTCAGGAATATTTTCTGGTGTTTGGGGAATAGAAGGTGAAGTTGTTGGTGTCGGAATAGGAACAGGTAGCTGACCATCATTCTCACTGCTTGGTATCGGCGTACTGACTGGTTGCTTTAGTGTCTCAGGGATGGAGGAGAACGAAGGTAAAGTTTCCGAAATCACTCTAGGAAATCCTTCAGTGGTGAAACTTGCTTTTACAGGAGTAGGAAGAAAAACAAGAAAAACCAAAATTCCAACTGGGAAAGAAATACTTTTACTCAATCTAAGCTTTTGCTCTATTCCAGGATTTATATCCACCACCTTGATGTGCGACCTAAGGCTAAAAAGCGATTCATCATCCTTTAAAAACATAAATTTATACATTAAAATTTGTTAGCTCCATTCACAGTTTGCAATTAATTATATTTTTCAAGATAAAAAGCTTGTAATTTAAATTTTTAAGTGATATTATTTGCGAGGCAAAATATTTATTACAGTTCAAACTAATAAAAAGCGGACATTTTGTCCGCAAACAGTTAAATAATTTAATTTCGATGAAATTAATTAAGATAGTATAATTTTCTACAAAATCCTAATTAATCCAAAAAATGATGCAATTAGCTTTCCGAAAAAGTCATAACTTTAGGATCGGAATGAGTTTATCAAACTAAAGCAATTTGTCCAACTAAAGCGCAAACTAAAACAAAAATACTAGAAGCATGCTCAACTTTGTTCTGCTTCTATATACCACCTTAATTGAATATTTTTCAGACTCAAACAGTTTGAGAAGGACAATTTATATTCCTAGTTAGTGAAATAAAACATTTTATCCCCTTAGTACTTAGCTTTGAGTGCTACATGGAATAATGATTTAGTGTTACCTCTCAACCTTTGACATTCTACCAAATGAATTTTAGGTTCCAGTTCTGGCATAATTTGATTTTTGCCGTTCCAATTGGTAGTTTTCCTTAAGTAGTCGAATGTAAGTCCGATATGGTATGTAGTCTACCGGCTCGTAACCATTGTAACGAAGCATCAATACACAAGCCCATGAATACTTTCCGGCAATAATTGCTTTTAGCACCTCTTCCACTTGTTTTTGATTCATTTTCTTTTGTGACTCTGCATGACAGATTAGGAATATCGATGATTTTGGGGAACACTTGATTAATCTATAAGTTAAAGTTTATATATTTATTGCAAGTCTACTACGCTTCATTTTCAAAAATTCACAATAACTTTACATTTTTTTATCTCTTGAAATGACATTGTTACTATCCCCTGTAATATCGTCAAGAGAAATAACTGAATTTGAATTTTTAAGACTTTTTTATATTTCCATCTATAAGTTTTATAAGTGTAAAATTAAAACATTAAATAACTTATTTGGGAATACTATATTCTTGAAATAAAGATATCTTTACCTAAGTAAAATGTGTTTTTTTTGATAAAAAATGAGGTAATTTAGTAAATACCTCGCAATTTTATTTTCTTCAGTTTTATCAACCAATATCCATTAATGAATGCGAAAATACTAATTATTTAAAAACTAGTTTTTAAATAAT
>NZ_JASJDK010000044.1 GCF_030065675.1 Mastigocoleus sp. MO_188.B34
AGGCGCAACGCAAGGGCTGGATATTTTATTACTTTGAAGTCCCTTAACAAACTACCATCTTTATGGACTAACAGTTATTTTTATTCCACTGCAGGTCAAGTTAGTGCTGAAGTTATTGATAAATATATTAAAGATCCACATCATGGCTAATATTTACGGCAATTAAAATTGCCCGTGTCCACGTTCCTCCCCTGATTAAAATTCAGTGGCTTGCCTACGGCAGCTCTGCGTTTACCCGTGTCCCGACATTTTCTTGTGAAAATTGAAAAGAAACTTTGCAATTATTTATTTCGGTTGGAAAATAGTTATATAGTAGAAAATTTTAGGGGTCAGGCTGTGAGTATTGAAATTCTGCCAGAACAAACTCAAACAGATTTAGCTTCTACGTTTGATAAAGATAGCTTTGACCAGAATGTAATGTCAACCTATGGGCGCTTTCCCATAGCTTTAGAACGAGGTCATGGCTCTCAAGTTTGGGATACCGAAGGAAAAGAATATCTTGATTTTGTTGCTGGAATTGCGACCTGTACTTTGGGACATGCTCACCCATTTTTAATTGCTGCAGTCACAAAGCATATTCAAAAACTCCATCACGTCTCCAATTTATACTACATCCCAGAACAGGGAGAATTGGCACGCTGGTTAGTTGAAAATTCCTGTGCTGACCGAGCGTTTTTTTGTAATTCTGGGGCTGAAGCAAACGAAGCCGCAATAAAATTGGCTAGAAAGTACGCTCATACAGTATTGGAAATTGAAAAACCCATCATTCTTACTGCTAATGCAAGTTTTCACGGACGTACTTTAGCCACAATTACAGCTACAGGACAACCTAAATATCATAAAAACTTTAATCCCTTAGTACCTGGATTCCACTACGTACCTTATAACGATATTGAGGCTTTGGAAGCAGCAATTGGCGAACTTGATGAGGGAGATTATCGAGTTGGTGCAATTATGTTAGAACCATTACAGGGTGAGGGGGGAGTTAATCCAGGAGATCGAGCTTATTTCCAGAGGGTAAGACAAATTTGTGATGAAATTGGAATTCTGCTGATTTTTGATGAAGTTCAAGTAGGTATGGGACGTACCGGTAAACTTTGGGGTTATGAAAACTTGGGTGTGGAACCAGATGTATTTACCAGCGCTAAAGGTTTAGGTGGAGGGATTCCCATCGGTGCAATGATGAGTAAGAAGTTCTGTGATGTATTTCAACCCGGAGAACATGCTAGTACCTTTGGTGGTAACCCATTTGCTTGTGGGGTTGCTATGGCGGTTTGTCAAACAATTGAACGAGAAAATCTGTTATCAAATGTTACTGCGAGGGGAGAGCAATTACGCAGTGGTTTACAAGCGATCGCAGCCAAACATCCCCAACAAATTATCGATGTACGAGGTTGGGGGTTAATTACTGGAATGGAACTATCTCCAGATATTAGCTTGAGTGCTATTGATGTTGTAAAAGCTGCAATGGAAGAAGGTTTATTATTGGTACCAGCAGGAAGCAAAGTAGTTAGATTTGTACCACCTTTGATTATTACAGAGGCAGATGTAGATCGGGCATTGCAAATATTATCTCAAGTAATGGCATCGGTAATATAGGATTGCTGATAAGTATTGTGCTTGAGTTAGATTAAATAACAAAAATTAATGTTATGCGTAAATGCGTAGAGATGAAATACATTACGTCTCTACGTTATTTTTTACATGCGATCGAGCATTACCAATTACCATTAGACAATTAACAAAATAAATAGTCAATCTAATTGATTCACTTTAAATAGAAATTTTCCTCTTTTAGGAAATAGGTAACAGGAGAATATCGCATCATACAGAGTTGAATTTTCCCATATTTGCGATTCTTATAATTTTTACTTCTCCTGTCTACTACCTCATTAAATTATAAATACTTTCTAAGTATTATCTTTCTTCGTGGTCTACAGTTGTGTGACCGAATAGTAATTTAGTATCTGTAATTTTTCCAATTACATGATTTTTTCTAGTATAAGAAAATATAGCTGTATGACGTTGGCGATCGCCAATAGTTTTAGTCACGCGATGCAAAGATGATTTACCATAGAATATTTGTAAGTCACCTGGTTGTAAATTCACTTTTTTGGTTCCCTGATAAGTTTCACGCAATACTTTACTAACCAACGGAAAATTCTCATCATTAGGTGTTCTAATATTATGTGCGTACTCAAAAATTCCTCCATCTAAAGCCGGTTGTATCATTAAAACTATACTGAAATCATTTTCATCGTAATGCCACGGATGCTGACAACCTGAAGGTAAAATATTGAGTACCATTCCTGCTAATGGATCATCATATTCATAAATTACTTTTGTGTTCAAACAAGCAGCAATAAATTGTTGAAAAATCTTTGCATGGTACAAATTTAAAAATAAAGAATCTGGTGTAAATTTATTCTGAGGAACAAAAGCATTTGTTCGTTCCATGAAAAACCTTACTGGGTGGTCTAATGGTAAAGAAGGGTCGTCATCTGTCTTAAATGCATTGGTGTGCCGTTTTGCATAATAAGCAGCAGGAGCTAAGCTTTTTGATTCTTCTTGAGCATTAAATAACCCTTGAGTTGTCAAAAAGTTACTTAGGATACAACATCCTTTTTCTTGTAACTGCTGGCGACAATTATTGATTAAATCTATAGATTTTTTCTCGGATAAATTTGTAATGGGGTAGTCGGAAAAATTAATGATTTCTTCAATCTTAAGTGGAGGGAACGTGACTTTATTGCTAATCATTAAAGCTCTACTATTTCGACATTTTACTGGATTGCCCACAATGACTATTTGATAGTCCATAAAGCAACGATAATCATAGCAGACACAAATCATAAAATCACCGGATAGTGAAAGATTTTTTAGTAGTAGAAATTATGGAAAAAATATTGCTAATGTTTGAAGGTACTGTTTAACCGTTGATAATGTACGAATTCCAAGATTCCCTTCCCAAACTTCCTTTACCTGTACTAGATGCAACATGTAAACTCTATCTTGAGATAGTTGCGCCGCTTTTAAGTGAGCAAGAATTAGAGCAAACTCGCAAAGCTGTGGAAGAATTTCAACAGGGAAGCGGTCAAAAATTACAAAAACAACTAGAAATCATTGCCGATTCTACCGATACTAGTTACGTTCACGATTACCGAGAAGAAAGTTTTGCGGAATATCGTGGACCTCTGATGATTAACAAGAATTTTGGTAGTGTACTTACACCGGTTTCCAAACCAGAATTACCCCAAGCTCGTTTAGCTGCAACTTGGATTGTTGATACTCTAAAATTTTATTTAAAAATTAAACACCGCGAATTGGAAGTAGATAGGGATTCTCCACGCAGCGGTAATCAGCCAATGTGCATGATTCAGTATGATAATTTGTTTGGTTGGGATCGAATTCCTGGTGTAAAGCGCGATCGCATGCTTCACAGTCCGGAACGGGAAAATGTGGTGGTGATGCGTCACAATGCATTTTATTCCATACAACCTTTGGAAGGAGATAAAATCAAAAGCGTTGGGGAAATTGAAGCTCAACTTAACTGGATTCTCGAAAATACTAAACCTGGAGAACCTGCGATCGGTGGAATGACAGCAATGAACAGGACACCTTGGGCTGTTGTTCGTCAAGGTATTGCAGCTTCTGCAGAAAAAAATACCCAATCTTTGGGATTACTGGATAGTGCTTTATTTGTAATCTGCTTGGACGATACTGCACCAACAGATTGGGAAACTGCTTCGCAAAATATGTTGCATGGGGATGGATGCAATCGTTGGTTTGATAAACCTTTACAGTTAATTTTTACAGGAAATGGTTATTCTGGACTCAATGTTGAGCATGTAGGTATTGATGGTTTCGTTATTCTGCGTTATCTATATGAAGTAAATAAGGAGCGTAAAGAAAGTAAGGGAGAAGCTAGTAATCATAATGACGCTTCTAATTCATTTGAAACACCCACAAAATTACAGTGGGAATTGACTCCAGAACTTCTTGGAGAAATTGACCAAACTACAACAGAGATCAAAGATTTCATTGCTCAACATGAAACCAAAGTATTGGATTTCCAGGATTTTGGGCGTAACTTTATCAAGAATAATCGTCTCAGTCCAGATGGTGTGGTGCAATTAGCCATGCAAATTGCTTATTTTCGTCTGCACAGTAAAATTGCTTGTGTCTATGAATCCGTACATACTCGAAGATTCCATTATGGACGCACCGAAGCAATGCGTTCCGTTACCCCCGAATCTATGGAATTGATCCGTACTTTTATTGAGGGTGATTCTGGAGAAGCAAAATATGCAGCCCTCAAAAATGCTGTAAGCGCCCATGTCTCTCGTCAGAAAGATTGTCAGCAGGGATACGGTGTAGATCGTCATTTCGCCGCACTTTTACGATTAGCACGCGCTCAGGGAATAACACCAAAATTATTCCAAGATAAAGCTTACACGGTATTGGTTGAATCGGTAATTTGTACCAGTAGTTTAGCTGCAGGTATGGGTATAGATTTATTTTGTTTTGGTCAGGTAGTAGATAATGGTTACGGTTTGGGTTACATTATTAAGCCGGAAAGCATTACTGTAAATGTTGTCAGCAAATATCAGCAGACAGGAGAATATATTGAATTATTAAGACAGACTTTCTGCGATCTGAAAGAATTAATGCTTGAGTTTGCAGGATAAATTAAACTCAAAACTAAACTTAAACCTAAATTTGGTTTTCAACATCTATTTTCTCGTCACTTCGTTTATCATCAAAACCATGTAGAGATGTAGCAATGCTACGTCTCTACAAAGGATATAGCACTACGTGATTAGGCTAGGAAATTGATGAATGCTCCAGCCTATGAATAGTAAACTTTTAATTTTGGCTCGCCAAAGGCGCGACCTGTTTTGACTTTGTGATAATCTTCTCTGTTGCCTCTGAACCAGGATATAATATCCAGTCGCTATATGTCTGCTACTACAGTTAAAATCTCAAGCCTACACCACCTTGAACGGAAACAGCAGCACCACTACTGTTGCGATAAGCATCAAAAGCAATAATCGCATTACCAAAAATCACGGTATTGCTATTGGGTACCATGTAATCAACTCCAGGTTGTACAGCAAAACTAACTTTATTCCCAACAGGTGAGGGTGTATCACCACCAGCTAAAGCTAATCCTGCTCCGATATAAGCATCAGTTTGCCAATCTAAAGGAAAATCATAAGAAACTGTTGGGACAATAGCAGTATTCTTACCAATCAAAGCTTGAGCGCGAAAAGAAACTGGCGCTTTTAACAGCTTATAACGACCCGCAATAACTCCCCCAACTTGACCACCATCGGAAAGTCCTACAGTTGGACCAACACCTACATAACTCCCATAAGCAACTTGAGCTTGTGCTGGTCTTCCAAACAATACCCAATTTATTAGAGAGCCAGTTATTACAGCTGATGCTATACACAAAAGATGTTTCATATGAATACCCCATACACCTGTATAAATTGTAAGTTTAAGTGTTGAAATTTGGGGGAATTATAAGTTACAAATTCTTATTTTTGGTGAAGTACAAGGAACAAAGAATTTTTTGTTTTCTCATTCAATTGTTAATTTTGACTTTTTTATTTTGACTTGTCTTACTGCGATTGATCCAGATACCTCGCACCCCTGCTGATTTAGCTCCCTCATAGTCATGATTAACATCATCACCAATATGCCATGCAGCTTGGGGAGAACAGTTATGTTTGGATAAAGCGATCGCAAAAATTTCAGGATCGGGTTTTGCAAAACCAACCTGACTACAAATAGTAACCGAACCAAAAAATTCTCGAAGTTCGAGGGCTTGTAAAACTGAATAAATCCGAGAATCGAAATTAGATAATACCCCCAATTCGATTCCCATACGTCGCCAGTTAATCAAAGCCGGAATCACATCGGGATAAACAAACCAAGCTTCTGCTGTTCCAAAGTGGATATAAAGCTCGCTAAAAAATTCACCAAAATCAGGAAATTGTTCGATTACTCCTGCTTTTGTAAAGGTTTGGGTCGCAATGTCCTTCCACCATTCAAATTCTAGTTGGGGAATATCTTTTTCATCTGCGTTTGGGAATATAGGTGACGTTGCGGATTTAAAACTATCAGTAAAAGCTTTGTCCAATACTTCCGGAGAAACTTCCACTTCAAAATCTTGCGCAATTTCGGAGTAAATTTCTCCCACACCACCTTTAACGCCAAATAGTGTCCCAACTGCGTCTACAAAAATTACTTTCGGTCGTTTCATGCTACGTTCCATATTAATAATCTGCAAATTAAAATAAACCCTAACTGCATCCAGAACTGCAGTTTACCTTTAAGTAAAAGTCAGGCTTTCAAATTGAATGTAGTTTAGATAGCTCATAAAAATTACTACAAAGTAACATTTATGTCTGCGTGGTATATTGCAAATATTCTTATATCCACCATATTGGGACATAAATGCAAGCAATTTTCGCAAAATTCAAAAAAAATTGTTGAATTATCGAGTACAGAAATTCATCACATCACCAGTATTCAGTTTTATTACAACATAATTAAATCTTCAGTTATTGAATCTTCCAAGTTTAATCTTCAAAATTTAACTTTTAAATATTTAAGTCTCGAAATCTAAATTATAAATTATAGATTCAGATTTTAAAATTTAAATCCTAAAATCTGAATTACAACATATTGCTTCCGACATCCAACTTCCAAGATATAAATCTCAGAATTAGAGCGGACTTTGTGTCAAAACTATATTCAAAATCTTGCTTGTATTAGTAGGGTATATCGAAATCCTAAAAACACAAGCTATGTATTTTCAGGAGGATATATATACTCCACTTACTTTCAAGAACCTACAGGTGGTAATTATCGGACGAATAAATCTCAAACCTAAATAAACTCTGTTTTCATTTGCTAATATTTTTTCTAATTCTATTTAGCCTACTATCAAAAATGAATTAAACCAAAGACATAAAATTATGGTCAGACTAAAAAATAAATTACTAAAAATTAACAAGCCAAAAATCAGTCCAATAATACTGCAATAATCCGATAAAAATCCAAAATCAATTACTAAAGTAAATTACTAAAGTATATTAAATTTGAATACTGTATTGATTATTGCTGTATATTTTTCCAGAACACATATTCGCACAAGATATTTATTAAAGAGTGATTCAACCGATAAAATTTTCCATCCGGACAAAAATCAAGAATAACCAAAAAATATAGCGTGATGCGTAAGTCAAAAGTCAAAACTAAACTTTTCAGAACTTACGCAATGCGCTGCACCCCTGCGGGTGAAATCTTATGGTGTTAGTCTTTATGGGAATTTATAGAAAGCTCCTCAAACCAGATATTTTCTTCACCAAGATATTTTACCTGGGAAATATGTCAGCATGACCAAATGCAATTTTTTATACAAAGCAATTTATGATTTAAAAGCTTTACAGACTCATCGTTTTTATGATGATTTTTTACAGCAAATCATGTCACTTTAATTCTGTATACTCTCGATAATTGGAGCGACCAACCAATTAAAGCCCACTTTTAGTTGATGTTCTAAAGTCGGTAAACGGTACAAATAAAGTAAGCGCCGAGCAACATATCCTAAAGTTCCTTCAAGCTTGATCCCCAAACCACTTAGTGTCGCATTATCTACACCTAAGGACATAAGTTCGCCCAACTGTTTGTAACGGAAAGGAAGTAAAGGACGATTAGTCAGAGATCCCCAGATGTTCCAAGCAACGAAATCTGATTGCTGAAAAGCAGCTTGAGCTGTTGCTGGTATTTGCTGACCATCAGCGTCCAGACAATCTGCAAGATCACCCAAAGCAAATATTTCTGGATGGTCGTGAACTTGCAAAGTTGGAAGTGTAGTAATTTGACCGCGCTGATTTTTTTTCAAAGGAAGATCTTGAACTATGGGTATAACCTTAGTACCAACAGTCCAAAGTACTAAATCTACAGGAATCGTATCTATTTGACCTTTGTATTCCAAAGAAATATTATCTTGAGCGATAGACTCAACTTTAGTTTCTAAGTCGATAAATATACCACGACTATCCAAAGCTTTTTTGGCTGCTTCCCGGTTAAACTCAGTAGAAGTTTGTAAAATTTGGTCATTCATTTCAATTAACCGAAATCTTCCCCGTTTTCCAAGTCTATCGGCTAATTTACAAGCTAACTCTACACCACTATAACCACCGCCAACAATTGCTACTCGAATTTTGTCTGCATCAGATTCCTCTAATATGCGCAGGCGTTCTTCTAAGCGGTAAGTATCGGCAATACTACGGAATGGATACGCATAAGATGTTGCTCCAGGAACGATATCTAAAGGTGTTTCTCCCCCCAAAGCTAAAACTAGGCGGTCGTAAGATATTTCTGGGCCATTTTGTAAATGTACTCGCTTTTGTTCCACATCAATCCCTGACACCTCGCTTTGATAAAAGCGTATGCCAGTACTTTGCAAAAGTTCTTCAAAGGGAGGAGCTATTTCCCAAGTTTGTAACTCTCCAGTCAAAAGTTCATAAAGAAGTGGTAAGAACAGGAAGCGATCGCTTTTATCCACCAACACAATTTCTGGCTTTTGCCCATCATCCCAAGTAAATTTACTCAGCCTTAAGGCAGTATAAAGACCACCAAAGCCACCACCAAGAATACAAATTTTAGCAGGTTGTTCGCTCATTAATCTAATTTATTTTTCCCATAGCATTGGTAAGTTACTTTAAGTCTAATGATTTGTGACTATTTTTTGCCATTACCCAGGTTTTAAACCCAGGAATATTAGCTTGACTTTTAGTACTTATTTAATGTTTTGGATTTATCTACGATGTAAAAGTAACAAAAATATAGAGAATTATATTATACCTGCAACCGTAAAATCTTAACTGGATTTTGCAACCAAAAACAGAACTCTTACTTCAGCGATAAATTCTACTTAAACTCAGTATTTTGCTTAATTTTCTACGAAAATGTCTTCTAAAATATGAAATTTAAAGAAATTTGATTATAAAAATTGATATCGTGTTGGGAATAATAAATAGTATTAACAATACATAAAATTATATATGCTTAACAGTTCGGAAAATACTGAGTTAAATGGTATCTTTAGTAGAATAAAATTTCGTAAAAAATCGAATAAATCCCAGTCATCACAAAATAGTTTTCATAAGTTCTTAAACCACCTGAATGTCAGTCAAAAAATTGGCTTTGGATACGGTGTAGCGATCGGTATAGCCATATGCGGTACTATGTCAGGGATTGTCACCTCCAATTATTACAAAAGTAAAGCCCGTCAAAAAGAACAGCATGCTCACGAACAAGTAGAAATAGTTCGGAGATTGCAAGCTTCAATTTTGCAGTCACGAACCCATCAACAACAGTTTATTCCATTGGTAAATCAGCCAAAAGACTTAAAAGATGAATATTCCCATTTTCTTGAGCATGCAGCAACGGTGAGAAAAACTTGGTCTGAGATCAAATCTTTTGTCTCTCATACCAATACAAAAGGTGAAGACCATGGAGTACATGCTGATGGAATCCCTAAGTTGCTCCAAACTTATCGAGGTATCCCAGAAGCTTACTTCCAAGAAATACAACATATCCTACAAAAGATAGATTCGTCGTCTAATTTAGATTCACCAGAAAAAATCGCAAATGCTCAAAAGCTATTATTAGATTTTACTAATAGTCCTTTAGCATTAAAGTTTGACGGAATTTCAGATGATTTAACCGAGTTGGTAAAAATTTCCGACCATCACTATTTTGAAGCAGAGGAGTTCATAAAAAATACTGAGCGAATTCAGTTTTGGGTAGCGTTTGTTAGCATCTCTTTATCGACAACATTGGCAATCTTATTTGCATACTACATCAGTATAAGTATTTCTCGACCTCTGAAAGATTTAACTCATATAGCTAAAGAAGTTACACAAAAATCAAATTTTGAATTACAAGCTTCTACAACCACCACAGATGAAGTTGGTGTTTTAGCTACTTCCTTCAACCAAATGATTTTTAAGGTTAAAGAACTCTTAGCAGAACAAATCAACACCAATCAAAAATTAGAATCCTACAACGATAATTTGGAAGAAAAAGTAGAGAAGCGAACTCAGGAATTAATTGAGAAAAACTTCATTTTGGAAAAAACTCTCAAGGAACTCAAAAAAACTCAAGGTCAACTGATTCAAAATGAGAAAATGTCCAGTTTGGGACAATTAGTTGCAGGCATTGCCCATGAAATTAATAACCCTGTAAACTTTATTCACGGTAATCTCTCACATGCTGACGAATATATTCAAGATCTCCTGGGATTAGTAGAAATTTACCAAGAAGAATATCCTGAACCTACAACTAAAGTTCAAGAAGAAATAGAGTCAATAGATTTAGATTTTCTCAATGAAGATCTCCCCAAACTTTTAGCTTCAATGAAGGTTGGTTCTCTACGTATTCGTGAAATAATTAAATCCCTACGTAACTTCTCTCGTCTTGACGAATCCGAATATAAGCAAGCAGATATCCATGAGGGTATTGACAGTACCCTAATGATTCTTCAAAATCGTTTGAAGGTAAAAGCAGAATCCTCTGGAATTGAGATTGTCAAAAACTATGGGGAATTACCCTTAGTTGAATGTTATCCCGGTCAACTCAATCAAGTATTTATGAACTTAATCAGTAATGCAATTGATGCTTTAGATGAATACAAGCAGCAGAGTAAGCAGGAAAAAAATACGGGTTTATCAACCGAAGATGTTCGAGCAACAAAAAGTCAGATTCGGATTTCTACTCAGACTTTAGACTCTAAATCCGTAGCTATTTGCATAGCAGATAATGGACCTGGAATACCAGGAAACACTATCTCCAGATTATTTGATCCTTTCTTTACGACCAAAGAAGTAGGAAAAGGAACCGGGTTAGGATTAGCAATTAGCCATCAAATAATTGTAGAAAAGCATAATGGCAAATTAGAGTGTCTATCTCGACTTGGTGAAGGAACTGAATTTATAATTAAAATCCCAATTACACAAATCACAACATCATAGAAATCAATGATTTGTTTGATCACATAATTTCAGGGTTTCTACCACTTTGACAATAAATAGGGATCCAATTTATTTAATTCATAGCTTATTTAATTTATTTTATGCGATCGATTAGACGCACCTGCGGTGTTTATTGACGCCGCATAGCCGTTTGTTGGCGCGCTGAACGCCGGAAGAAGTGCGTCCAAATGGGCTTATCGCGATTGTGTTTTATTGCTATATCTATATCAAGAAATACATTTAATATCATGTCCGCTTAATTACTTATGAAAAAATATGTTTGTTTGTAGTAGCGCTTTAGCGCCATAGCAAAGATATTGGCGCTCAAGCGCTACTACGAACCTTATCGCAAGTGTTTTACTGGACATGATATAACTTGGTTGGTAGTTTATTTATTTGTACATTTTCTTTTTTGTTGTTCCATAGTTTTGTATATTTTTTTTGGAATATCAAATATCGCATTAGTGTAAAGTCGCTCAAACTCTCGAACATAATGAGCAGCAACTTGCGGGTTATCTACAATTAAAACAGTTTCATCATTTTTATGATTAGCTGCTTCCGACCAATTGTGAGAACCTGTAATAACTAATTTTTTGTCTATGACTGCAAACTTATGATGCAGTAGATCGCCTTTTGGTAATAAAGGGACTCCAACTGTATTAATTGGATTTTCCCAGGGATTATTGTCTGGTTCATATTTACATTTTCTTTTAATTGCAATACCCAACATATCTAAGGCTTCGCTGTAGGAACGATAAGCAAAATCTTTTTCAATTAAAGCTCTAATTTTTATGTTATTTTTACTTCGCCATTTCAAAGTATTTGCCAGTTGTTGAGCAGAAAATACAAATAATGCCATGTCGATGGATTCTCTAGCAGACTTTAGGCTTAGATCGATTAAACCATTACTAGTCTCAATCCAATCATTGGTGCGAGAAATCGGTGAGAATTTAACCGTAATTTTATTGTTACCTAAGATAATTTTTCTAGCTTTTCTTAAAGGTTTTTGAATCCCAAATTTACTATCATTTTTTCCTCCTACACCATCGCCCCACATAATATTAAATTCTTCGGTGAATAAAGTTGCTAATTTAGGGCTATCTATTTTCAACAAATTATTAACGTTACCTAAACTATTAGGATTGCTATAGTCACCGTGGATTCCACTTAAAGTTAAATTACTAGAGGTTAAAATCACAAATCTATTATCTATAATCGCAAATTTATGATGCATTAAACCACTACCCTTAGAACCATCTTCAGTATCATCAATGATAGGAATATTTGCTTTTTTTAAAATTAATAAAGCGTCTCTTTGAGCAATTTCATCCTGACTAAGTTTGCCATCGTTGTTAATATCTGCAAAATTTTTAAAATCTTGATAGCGTTGGCGCTCTCTTTGTGGTAGTGACGTAATTTCTGTAGATGTAAAACTACTCCAAGGACGACTATATTTATTTTCGAGAATAATTCTTATTTTTACCCCTACCCTGTACCTATCAACTAATGCTTGAGCAACTTTTGGCAAACGTAATTCTTGGACTGCAACATCTATACTACTTTTCGCTTCGGCGATAGCATTTATAATTTGTTTTTCTAAATTATCTCCAAGTCGGGTTTTCATGCGATATTGTTCTCGATACTTAGAAGCAGTCGAATGATTAAAGTAAACTTGAACAAATTTATCTTGAGGTAGTTGTTGTTGCAGTTTCTTGGGAGAATAGATTTGTTGACAGCCAGTGAGAAGAAAGAATAATAAAAAGATTTGGGAATAATATTTGTGGTTATAAAACAGACGCACAGTATTCTGCTAAAAATTAGTTAGTAGTGAACTACTCTTATAGTTCCCAATTTAGAGACTTTACTGAGTACCCACTCACAAATAAACTCAGCTATGTCGATTAAGACTCCAGGCTAATACCCTGATGGGTTATCAAAATATAAACTTTCCAGCTAAATTGAAAAAATATTTCTCATACTAAGAAAAACGTCCTTTTATCCACTAATAATCATGAACTATAAAAAAAAATGTCAGAATTTGCTCGATTAACTATGTAAGCTAAAAATAGAGACAGCCTGTTGCCAGCATATGTTTTCACTCATACTTTTATGCAAGTTTATTTAGACTACAGCGCCACCACCCCTACCCGTCCAGAAGCTATAACCACAATGCAAGCAGTAATGACCAATCAATGGGGAAACCCATCTAGCTTGCATGAGTGGGGACAACGTGCAGCAACGGTGATAGAACAAGCAAGAATGCAGGTTGCTGCTTTAATTAATGCACCCGCTGAATCGATAATCTTCACAAGTGGAGGTACCGAAGCTGATAACCTCGCCATTATGGGCGTTGCTCGTTGGTATACCGAACCCCAGCATATAATTATTTCCAGTGTCGAGCATTCTGCGGTTTCCGAACCAGTAAAATTACTTGAAGAATGGGGTTGGGAAGTAACGCGTTTGGCGGTTGATGCTAAAGGTAGAGTTAATCCCCTTGATTTGAAAGCAGCTTTGCAGGATAACACTGTTCTGATTTCGGTAATCTACGGACAAAGTGAAATTGGAACAGTACAACCAATTGAAGAATTAGGCAAAATTGCTCGCAGTGCAAATATTTTATTTCATACTGATGCCGTACAAGCTGCAGGACGTTTACCTATTGACGTCCAAAAAACATCAGTAGACTTACTGAGTATTTCCAGTCATAAAATTTATGGACCACAGGGAGCAGGTGCATTGTACGTGCGTCCGGGGGTAGAGTTAATTCCCTTGGTTTTGGGGGGCGGTCAAGAAGCGCGTTTGCGTTCTGGAACCCAAGCAACTCCTATAATTGCTGGATTTGGAACTGCTGCGGAATTAGCAGCCCAAGAATTATCGCTGGAAACGCCAAGGCTGATTGAGTTGAGAAATAGGTTGTTTGCCCAACTTGCTGATATCCCTGGGTTAATACCTACCGGCGATCTAATTCAACGCTTACCCCATCACGTTAGCTTTTGTTTAGAACAAACTGATGGAGGAAGAATTAGCGGAAAAACTCTGGTTAGACAAATGAATTTAGCTGGAATTGGTATTAGTGCTGGTGCTGCTTGTAGTAGTGGTAAACTCAACCCGAGTTCTATTTTGTTAGCAATGGGTTTTGACGAACAAGTAGCATTAGGTGCGATTCGCATGACGTTGGGACGTTACACTACCGAAGCCGATGTAGATTGGGTCGCAATGGTATTTCAGCAGGTTTTAGAGCGACTACAACCAGAGTTATCTTTAGCCAAGAGTTAAATAGGAAAGTTATTGATTAATTAATTTAAGTATCACAATCGTGTGTTTTACCAATAACACGCGATTTTATTTTGTAATAATAAAAAAAATAGTAAATCATTATTTTGCTGAAAACTGAAAAAGAAAAAAAGCAGGAGATAAAAAATAAATATTATATTTTGTTTGGGGGAATCTATCGAATACATTCCCCTATTTTTTAATCCCAACCACGCACAATTTTATGAACCCGAGCTAAATACCACATATAATCATCAATTCGGTAAGATTCAGCCTTATTAATATAAGACCGAGCATCTTCTGGGCGATCGCCAGCTTCAAAATATAATCCTACATATAGGTGACTATAAAATTTGGAACGCTTGTCGAAAGGATTTCCTATTTTTAATACATCTTCTATGGAGCAATTCCCCCCATAAAGTTGGTAAACTTTACGCATGACTAAACGGGGATCGTTTTTTACAGAGAGTAAAGATTTACGCGCTTCATCTGACCCTTGAAGACGAGCTATGCAAAGATAACGCCAAACAGTTTCTTCTACATCTTGGGAATTAACAGTTAAGTCTATTTCAAACTGAGAAGCACCTTCAGCAAATCTTTGGGCGTAGTAATAGGATAATCCTCGCTGCCATAAATAGGGAGTTATACTCGGTTTTAATTTTTCTGCGGTGTCAAAATCAGTAATAGATTCGCTAATTTGAGCCAGTTTAAATTTGACCATCCCCCTCTGTACGTAAGCTCCAGGGTTGTCGGGGTGAGTTGAAACCAGGTTATTGTAGTGTTCTAATTCCTTGTGGAGTGAATTATTGAGTGAGTTATTTAAATTCATCTGAAAAAGTTGTTCCTACGGAGGTATTTAAAAGTATTTATAAATATTAAATACTTATTTCGTCGTAACTCACCTTACTTGAGAATTGATTTTTTAAAGACCTAATATCCTGCTAATCTACTTTTAGATGATGGGTAAATACAGTGGGTAAATTAAGTAATGTTGAAGGTATTTGCTGACAGGGGTGGTACATTTACAGATATTGTTGCTGTTACTGACGACCAAGGGATAGTAAATCGACTGGTAGCACCTCAAAGTAGTTTACCCCAACGTTTTTTAATCGTTCCTCTTACTGAAGGAAAGTGGGTGATTGTTTATAAATTACTTTCAGAAAATCCCGAGCAATATCAAGATGCAGTAATTCAAGGTATCCTCGATATTATCGGAGTTACAAATGATGAACCCATACCCCCTACAGCAATAGAAGTTGTAAAAATGGGAACTACAGTTGCGACCAATGCACTATTAGAAAGAAAAGGCGACCGGGTTGCACTTTTAATTACCAAAGGTTTCAAAGATGCTTTGCGAATTGGTTACCAAAACCGCCCTGATATCTTTGCTCGTCAGATAATTTTACCTACCATGCTTTACGAGCAGGTAATAGAGGTCGAACAAAGGTATGATGCTCGAGGTAATGAATTAATTCCACTGAATATCACAGCAGTGACCAAAGATTTACAAGCTGTTTACCGGACAGGTATTCGTAGTTGTGCCATAGTTTTTATGCATAGCGATCGCTATCCTCACCACGAACAACAGGTCGCTCAAATCGCCCAAGAAATTGGATTTACGCAGATATCTATATCCCATCAAGTGAGTCCTTTGATGAAATTGGTTAGCCGTGGGGATACAACCGTTGTGGATGCATATTTAACTCCAATACTGAGTCGCTATATTAACCAAGTTGCCAGTCAGTTACCCAGAGTCAAACTCATGTTTATGAAATCTGACGGGGGTTTGATTGCAGCGGAAAAATTCCAAGGGAAAGATAGTATTTTAAGTGGTCCTGCTGGGGGTATTGTCGGTGCTGTACAAACTGGTAAAAGAGCGGGTTTTGAAAAAATAATTACCTTTGACATGGGTGGAACCAGTACGGATGTCGCCCACTTCAAAGGAGAATACGAACGTCAACTAGAATCAGAAATCGCCGGAGCGCGGATGCGAGTTCCCGTCTTAGCAATTAATACCATTGCTGCTGGTGGGGGTTCCATTCTTTTTTTTGATGGTTCTAGTTATCGCGTAGGACCAGAATCAGCAGGTGCAAATCCTGGACCTGCTTCTTACAGACGTGGGGGACCATTAGCTGTAACCGACGCCAATGTGATGTTAGGCAAAATTCACCCCCAATATTTCCCGGCTGTTTTTGGAATAGATGGGAATTTACCTTTAGATAAAAATATCGTCGCTGAAAAATTTGCACAACTAGCCCAAGATATCGCAACAGTGACCGGAAATACTTCTACACCAGAACAAGTAGCAGCTGGGTTTATTGCGATCGCAGTGGAGAATATGGCAAATGCAATTAAAAAAATCAGTCTGCAAAGGGGTTACGATGTTACCCAATATGTGCTTTGCTGTTTCGGTGGTGCTGGAGCACAGGTAGCTTGTTTAATTGCTGATACTTTGGGGATGAAACAAATATTTTTGCATCCTTATGCTGGGGTTCTTTCAGCTTATGGAATGGGTTTAGCAGATATGAGAGCAATCAGGGAAAGAGGTGTGGAAAAGATTTTAAATGGAGAATTAATTTCCCAACTGCAGCAATTAATGAGAATTTTGGAAGAAGCAGGAAAAAGCGAACTGAGTGGGGAAGTCAGCGCAGAGATGCATCGACAGGAAGTATTAAAAAAGGTGAATTTAAAATATGAGGGGACGAGTTCAACTTTGAGCATTGATTTTATTCCCGATGTAGAAATGATGCGCGCTGACTTCGAGCAAGAACATAAATTGAGATATGGTTTTGTGCAATCGGAGAAAGCATTAATAGTAGAATCAGGATCAGTGGAAGTTATTCAAAAAATGGATACTCCCACAGAAGCTGTAATTACTCGCATTCGCGGATTAGATGAAACTCCTGATGCTGTTGAAATAGTAAAAATTTTTGCTGCAGAGCAATGGTATGATACCCCTGTTTATCGACGGGAAGATTTGCAACCAGGAGATATCATTAATGGTTCTGCAATTATTGTGGAGAAAATTAGCACAATTGTAGTTGAGCCTAAATGGACAGCAAAATTAACTCAATACAATCATTTAATTTTAGAGCGCAGCACAGAACTTTAAAGTTAGCACACTAAAACGAACCAAAATAAACCTATGACGGAACGCCAAATTATATCCAGTGGAACAACCTGGGAACCAATTGTCGGATATTCCCGTGCGCTTCGGGTTGGTAATATCATTCATATTTCGGGGACAACGGCTATAGATAATGATGGAAATATTGTCGGTGTGGGTGACTCATATCTCCAAACAGTACAGATTATTCATAATATTGAGTCAGCGTTGAAAAGACTGGATAGTTCTTTAGCAGATGTTGTCCGCACTCGAATTTATGTAGTTAATATTGATGACTGGGAGCAAATCGGTCGCGCACATGGAGAATTTTTTCAATATATTAGACCTGCTTGCAGTATGGTTGAAGTTAGTCGCTTGATTTTACCCGAAGTTTTGGTGGAAATTGAAGCGGAAGCAATAGTTGGTTTCCAATGGATGGGTTAACTGGTGGGGTGATGATGGGAAAAACGCATGTCTATCTATTTTAAGTACTTGGGCAAAATTAATTAGACATTTTTTTGAGGTAGGAAACAGGGAACGGGGAACGGAGAACAGGTAATATAACTCGATAGTAAATATATAAATAATTTTGCTTACCTACTTATTGCTTAAGTAAGTAGAAAAAATAATCGCTTTTTGCCACAATCAAGATGAATCATGAATCTATATTGAATCTCGAAGTCAGTAAACCTGTTAGACGTTACGACTTTGATTCACTCAAAGTAATAGGAACATTTGCAGTGTTTATTTTCCACTGTCTGCGATTTTTCGATCTTGGAGTTTGGCACGTTAAAAATAATGAGCTTAATGCGATCGCAAGCATTTCTGCCATAATTTTACTGCAATGGATAATGCCTTTGTTTTTTGTCTTGTCCGGAGCTATATGGGGGGATTTAGGGGGCTAGACATAAATTTTTTAAATTCATCCCTCATTTATGCAACGCCTTTTATTTATGTATTACTGCGAATTAAAATGTAATAAATGTATCGAATAACTTGATACTTTAACAATAAATTAGTTACCATGGTTAATAAAGAATCAACAAAATGTAAAGTAAACTTTTGACTGTTACTGGATTCTGATAACTTATTGAAACAGAGTAACTTTGCAATTCTTTAAAGAATTGTTTATTTGCTGATGGCGTTGGGAACGCAGTCACAATTCATTTTCATTTTTCAAAAATTATGGCGCTCATAGTTCAAAAGTACGGTGGCACTTCCGTTGGCTCTGTGGAACGTATTCAGGTTGTAGCACAGCGCGTTCGCGAAAGAGTTAAGACTGGAAACTCTTTGATTGTCGTAGTTTCGGCAATGGGTAAAACCACTGATGGACTGGTAAAATTAGCGCGAGAAATTACCGAAAATCCCAGCCATCGGGAAATGGATATGTTGCTTTCAACTGGAGAGCAAGTATCTATTGCTTTGGTAACTATGGCGTTGCAAGAGTTAGGGCAGCCAGCAATTTCATTGACTGGTGCTCAAGTTGGAATTATGACGGAAGCTGCGCATACGCGTGCCCGGATCTTGAATATTGCTACAGAACGAATCGAACAACATATAAATGAAGGTAAAGTTGTAGTTGTTGCAGGTTTTCAGGGAATTTCTAACAGTGAAAATTTGGAAATCACAACTTTGGGACGAGGTGGTTCTGACACATCCGCAGTAGCATTAGCAGCCGCACTACAAGCAAATCGATGTGAGATTTATACTGATGTTCCGGGAATTTTAACTACCGATCCTCGTTTGGTACCCCAAGCCCAACTAATGGATGAAATTACCTGTAACGAAATGTTAGAACTTGCCAGTTTGGGGGCAAAGGTGTTACATCCAAGGGCTGTAGAAATTGCTCGTAATTACGGCGTTCCTTTAGTGGTCAGGTCGAGTTGGACAAACGATCCCGGTACTTATATCTCTGCACCAAAGCAGGAAGATCGTTCTCTAGTTAATCTAGAAATTGCCCGTCCAGTTGATACTGTAGAATTCGATACCAATCAAGCTAAGGTTTCCCTACTACGAGTACCTGATAAGCCAGGAGTTGCAGCCCGTTTATTTGGAGAAATCGCTCGTCAGGATGTTGATGTCGATTTAATTATTCAATCAATTCATGAAGGTAATTCAAATGATATTGCCTTCACTGTGATGACGCCAATCCTTAAGAAAGCAGAAGCCGTTGCAGAAGCGATCGCACCTGTATTGCGTTCGACCCAACCCGATAGTCAGGGAACTGACGAAAACTCGGGAATGGGAGAAGCAGAGGTGATGGTAAAACAAAACATTGCTAAAGTCAGCATTGTTGGGGCTGGGATGATTGGACGTCCGGGAGTCGCAGCAAAAATGTTTGCAACCCTTGCAGAAGCTGGGGTAAATGTTCAGATGATATCTACCTCTGAGATTAAGGTTAGTTGCGTTGTAGATGAAGAAGACTGTGACAAGGCTGTTAGTGCACTTTGCAATACCTTTGAAATATCCACTTCTCCACGTTCCCAGAGTATTCCCACAACTCCAAATTCCTATCCTCCCGTACGAGGTGTAGCTTTAGATGCAAAACAAGCGCAGTTGGCGATTCGTCACGTACCGGATCGTCCGGGAATGGCTAAAAAGATTTTTGGCTTGTTAGCAGAAAATAATATCAGCGTAGATATGATTATTCAGTCCCAACGCTGTCATGTGATTGATGGTGTTCCCAAACGCGACGTAGCTTTTACGGTTTGTCGTACGGATGCTGAAGCTGCACTAAACATGCTCAAAGATGTTGCAGATGAGTATGGTTGGGGTGAAGTAGTTTTAGACCGAGCGATCGCTAAAGTCAGCGTTGTGGGTGCGGGAATGTTGGGACAACCGGGTATTGCTGCAAAGATGTTTGAATCATTAGCGCGGAACAATATTAATATTCAAATGATTTCAACTTCAGAGATCAAGATTAGTTGTGTAGTTGCAGAAGATGAAGGTGTGCAAGCTTTACAGGTTATCCATGAAGCCTTTGGGCTTTCTGGTAGTGAAGAGTTTGTGGTTCCTGCATAAGTAGTAGATATTTTCCTTGCGAACTTTTTTAATACCTAAATATTGTAGAGACGTAGCATTACTACGTCTCTACAGTCATTTGGAAGTGGTTAAATTTTTGGTGCGATCATATTTCCAATTTATTTTATAGCGTCGCAATAAATGAGTTCTCAGATGATGGGTTTGGATTGCAACATTAGCTATTAATCGATTAAATTGCGATATCCCCACAGGGGATGCGCGAAGCGATCGCGTAAATATTCAATAACTTTCCTAGCTGCAGCAGTACATTTTTTGAGATCTTTATAATTCAACCACGCAATCTCTTCAATTTCAGAACTAGGAACAATCTCACCAACATAGTCAGCTTGAGAACATTTCATCCTCACTTGCATAGGTTCTGAATAACCATGAGCTAATTCTTGGACAACTGTAACTTCAGCCAAAGTTTGTCGAATTAGAGCTACATTCAATTCTTCTTGAATTTCTCGAAATAATCCATCCCAGTCAGACTCACCATCTTCTCGTTTTCCTCCTGGCATATAAAAGACATCTTTACCGCGCGTTTTCGTACATAAAACCTGTCTATCTTTGATACAGATCCAGACCAGGGCATAAATCATAATAATAAAAATCTTATCTTGACATTTATCGTTTTATTTAGCATGTATGAGTATGTGAGCTGAAATAATAAGAGTAACAACAAATACATTTATTACAAACAACGGTATACAAACCATGTTTATTTTGATTTGATTGATTTGAATCCACTCCAATTAAATAGAGGACTACGCAGGCGATTCTGTTCGAGAACTGTAACTTTATAGGATGGAAACTATGTCACAAGAATTTAACAAAATGGAAGTTTTGTCAGTAGAAAGCGCACAAGTAGAAATGCTAGTTGGTAATGCGATCGCATACTGTCATCGTCCAACAAATGAAATTTTTGTTGATTTAGATCATTTTGTAGAAATGATGGGAGTTGGTTTCTCACCAACATTTGAGAAAGTCAAAGTTTATTTGGTTAAACCTGAAAATGGAGAATTTAAAGGTCAAACCAGAAGAGTAATAAAAGCACAAGAAGTTACGCGAATACTGAAAATTGCCGAAAAGCAAGGGGATGATGTCGCAAAAAAATTTCGTAATAATCTGCTTTCACAAGGAATGAAAAGAATTGGAATTGAGGATGCAATTTTAATTGATGGGTATCTCATCCCCAGGGATAAAAATGGGAATTTAATGTCAGAGTTCGCGATTGAAATTCCTCCAGAAGTACTTGAAAATTTTGATTTCAACAATTGAAGGTGTTGATTAGATACATTTCTACTAGCGATAAATTAGAAAATTTGAGCATAACTGAGTTCTGCAACACCAACAATGTTATTGCTCAGATCTCATTTAATTCACACAGCTTCTGTGATTAATGTGAAGGTTTACTACTATTCGC
Organism: Mastigocoleus sp. MO_188.B34; assembly: GCF_030065675.1. GTDB lineage: Bacteria > Cyanobacteriota > Cyanobacteriia > Cyanobacteriales > Nostocaceae > Mastigocoleus. The sequence continues at coordinate 21,881 of NZ_JASJDK010000044.1, forward strand.
TATGGGATTGTTATTTTACAACAACTTATCTTATCCGTAGCTTAAAAAATGTTACTGAAATAGTATATAAAATAACAGCAAAATATAAAGATCAAAAACTTAAAGATATTCCTCTTTTGAGGGCTTTAGTAGGTGCGAGAACTATAACCATTCTTACTCTCTGAGCAGCTAAAGTACATCTTTTTATATCTGCATAATTCAAGTAAAGAATCTCAAATATTTTGAGTTTTGCAAAATCTACCAATCATCTCCAGCACCAGCACCACCACTATCACCACCGCCAAAGTCACTACTGTCTGAGCTACTACTGTAATCGCTACTGCTGGAACTACTGTAATCGCTACTACTAGAACTACTGTAACTGCTACTGCTGGAACTACTGTAACTGCTACCGCTGTAATTATTACTATAATTTCGTAATTTTTTTAACATAAAAGAATTAAGATTTGTTTTGATGATTCCCCTCCATTCAAGAAGCATTATTATGATTATTATGAATATGCTTATAGGCAAAAGCACAGGTAATAATGACAATAAAAAGGCAATTATCATTAATAAAAACATAGGCAATAATACTAAAAAAATCACAAAGTCTGGATGTTCTGTTTCCGAACTAACAGCAGTTTGTGTTTGTGTAGCCTTTGTCTCCAACTCTTTAATCAATGACTTTGTACCAGCTAGTATTCCCGCTTCAAATTTCCCTTTTTTAAACTTTGGTGTTACCTGTTTGCGAATAATACTACCAACCAAAGCATCTGGCAAAATTTCTTCTACTCCATAACCAGTCTCAATTTCTGTGCGGCGATCGCCTTTTGAAACTAAAAATAAAATCCCGTTATCTTTACCTTTTTTACCAATACCCCAAGTGTTAAATAACTCGGTCGTAAATGCTTTGGGTGTGGAGGAAGGTTTAGTTGTTGGTACTGTGACAACTGTAATTTCTGTACCGTTTTCTTGTTCTAAGTTAGAAATCATTTGATTGATTTGGGCTTCTGCTTCTGGGGAGAGCATATCAACCATATCTGTTACCCAACCACTATTTTTTTGGCGAGGGTTTGGAACTTCCTGTACTGTTAGAGCATGGGTGGGGATATTGCTAAGTATTAAAGAAATAGACAGACTGGACGCAAATATAATTATTTGAGAATGGCGAGAAAGTTGTTTTTTCATTCTTTTTTATATATTTTCAATTGATTTATTTATTTCGGTATATCTGTTATTCAATTTTTACTATTGTTTGTTTGAAAAAAAGACTTTGGTTGAAAGCCTAGAATTTTAGCTGCTAAAACATTTGGAAAACTGTTTAATGATTGGTTATATGCACTAACTGCTTCGTTGTAACGCTTTCTCTCAGTCGTAATACGATTTTCTGTACCAGCAATTTCATATTGAAGATTAATAAATATTTCGCTAGATTGCAGTTTGGAATTTGCTGTTGTACCAGCAATAAATTGCTCAATCGCTTTTAACATTGATGAATTGGCTGCGATTTTTTCTTTCGTAGAACTTGCTTGGAGGTATGTCTGTCTGGCTTCAACAAGGGAACGAATTATACCCTCTTCGTGTTTAGTGTAGGTTTTAGCAATATTCGTTAAATTAGGAATCAAGTCAGCACGACGCTGCATTTGATTTTCTACTTGTGCCCATTTAGCATCAACTCTAGTTGCAGTATTACTGAGAAAGTTATATGTATTACCCAACCAGGCTATAAATACAGCAGCAGTAATTGATAGCATCACCAATCGCTGTTTATTTTTTTGTTTTTGCTGTATTTGTTTTTGTTGTTCTTGTTTTTGTTTTACTTGTATATCTTTTACGGCTTGCTTGATTACTTCAGAAGGAATTTTGACTTCTGTTCCGGCTTGAATAAGTTCCTCTAAGGAATAGCTTTGAGATTTTTCATGTACAAGCTGTGATGCTCTCTCAAATACTTCTTTAGCTATATCCTCGGAAATTTTATTATCCTCATTCATCTTAGATTTGACCGTAACCTCAGCCTCTAATTTAACTTCAGCTTCAGAAAATCAACAAAGCATATATACGTAAATAAAATATGAATCAAAGAAAAAAATGGTATGATTATGCAATTTAAAAAAGAATATGCAATCCAAAAAAGAACCCTCTAACCTATATCTCCTTGCTTTAAAAAGTGGTGCGTAAAATTTGATGATTTATTTCAAGTCAAAGGGCAAAAAAACATCGATACTGATGTAAGGAGTTCGCAATCGCTAATTGAGTAAATGACTGATATTGCAATCATTGGTGCAGGAATAGCCGGTTTAGTATGCGCTCAACAATTAACTCAAGCCGGATATTCTGTTGTAGTGGTAGAAAAATCTCGTGGTTTGGGGGGAAGAGTTGCAACTCGTCGTCTACATGATACCCGTGCAGACCACGGAGCTTGTTACCTCAAACCCAAAGGAGAATTACTCCAAGGTTTTGTGAAATTACTATCTCAACATAATGTTGTTGAAGTTTGGACTGATACTTATTACGAACTTTCAGTCAATTCCCATTTACCAATCAAAAAATCCGGCTCTCCTTGTTACACTGCACCTACAGGAATGAGCGCGATCGCAAAATTTCTGGCACAAGATTTAGATATTTTGCTCAATCAACGGGTCACTAAAATCGATCTAACACCTGAAAATATATGGCGTCTTAGTTGCGTTTCCAGTAATACTTCATCATCTAATAATGATTCTGAGAATAAGGAAATAACTGCAAAAGCTTTAGTTATTGCAATTCCTGCACCTCAAGCCACAATGCTTTTGGAACCTTTAGAAAACAGCATAATTAAGTCTGCTTTCCTCAATCAACTACGTTCGGTTGATTTTCACCCTTGTATAAGTGTGATGGTTGGTTATTCTTCAGTGTTTGATACTAAAATACCGGAGTGGAAAGCTCTTAACTTTAGCGAAAATAATATCCTGGCTTGGATCGGCTTTGATAGTAGCAAACGTCATCAATCTCATCAACCTGTATTTGTAGTTCAAAGTAGCTCTGAATTTGCTCAAATCCACCTAGAAACAGAGGAATTACAAGCAGTTGGGGAAGAAATGTTGCAAAGTGCAAGCGAATCGTTAATGCTGGAAACACTCAAAACCCCGGAATGGATGCAAGTACATCGTTGGCGTTATGCTTTTCCACGTCATCCTTTATCAGAAAAGTGTCTATCAGCACAAACTATTTTACCTTTGGTCTGTTGTGGTGATTGGTGTGGTGGTAATTTAATTGGAGGTGCTATGGATTCGGGATTAGCAGCTGCAAAGGATATTAATACTCGACTAGAACAAAAAGTACTTTTGGATAGTTTTTTGGAAAATCCTAAATTTTGGTAATTGGTAGTGAGTAATGAGTAATGAGTAATGAATAACTGATAACTTTAGCCTGCAAGGGCGTGCGTGGCGTTAGCCATAAACTGGTAACTAGTAACAAATGTTGCACACTTGTATTGGCTCGATCTGCACTGGGATATATATTTATAAAAAATCCAATATTTATTTGTGAAACATCTGTTTTGCAAAATACACCTTAATAAACCAGATAAAACTTTGAATAACCCGACCGAAATTGCCAATCAATTTAAACACCAAGGTAAAGTTATCGATGTCCGAGAGTTTGGACATGGTAACATCAACGGTACTTACCTTGTCACTTTGGATTCTTTAGAAGATAAGCATTTGATTTTGCAACGGGTTAATACCAATGTGTTTCGTCAACCACAATTGGTAATGCAGAACATGAGTATTTTTAGTAATCATGTTCGCCAACGTTTGCAAAGTGATTCAAAGAACCTCAATCGTCGTTGGGAAGTACCGCAGGTATTTTTAACAAAGGATAATCGAGATTACTTCATTGATACTGATGGATCGTTTTGGCGAGCAATTAGTTTTATAGAAGCAGGTACAACCTTTGACATCATCAAAGACGATCAACACGCTTACGAAGTTGGTTATGCTTTGGGAATGTTTCACAATCTTATTAATGACTTACCCACTGAAAAATTAGCCGATACTCTTCCAGGTTTTCATGTTACTCCCAGTTATCTGCAACAGTATCATCTTGTCGTAAACCAAAACCCTGCACCAAAATCCCCTGAAGTTGAATATTGTTTGGAATTTGTGCGGGATCGCCAAAGTTGGGCGCATGTCTTAGAAAATGCTTTAGAACAAGGACATCTGTTTTTGCGTCCGATTCACGGCGATCCTAAGGTTAATAATGTCATGATAGATACTACAACAGGGCAAGCGATCAGTGTCATTGATCTCGATACCGTCAAACCCGGACTAGTTCATTATGATATTGGTGACTGTCTCCGCTCTGGATGCAATCCCTTGGGAGAAGAAACGACAGAGTGGCAATCAGTAGTATTTGATACTGTTATTTGTAAATCGATTTTGCAGGGATACCTTTCAGTTGCGAAGGTTTTTCTCACCAAAAAAGATTACGAATACATATACGATGGAATTCGCCTCATTGCATTCGAGTTAGGACTACGATTTTTCACAGATTATTTAGTAGGTAATGTTTACTTCAAAGTCAAATATCCAGAACATAACCTTGCTAGAGCCTTAGTGCAGTTTAAGTTAACTGAGAGTATTGAATCTCAGGAAGCAGATATTCGTGCAATTATCGGAGAAATGGGATGATTAAAAATCAAGAAGAAATAAAAGAACAAAATTTTTCTTTACGAGCATTCCCAAACAGTTTAACCCCAGATTTACAAATTACAGGTAGTGTAGCCCGCAGTAATAATATACTGACTATTAGTTTCGTGCTCCAAGGGGACTTAAACAATATCCACATTCCCAAAGCTGCAGATATCCCCAACCGTAAAAACGAACTCTGGGAAGAAACATGTTTTGAATTTTTCTTGGGAGTTAATGGTTCTCCCCGTTACTGGGAATTTAATCTTTCTCCATCAGGACACTGGAATGTCTACAAATTTGACAACTACCGTCAAGGGATGCAGGAAGAAACCGCGATACAATTACTTCCTTTTGATATCCAACATCAACCTAATTCTTTGCAATTAATGCTGGAATTATATTTAGGTCAAATCATTACAGCAGAACAAGATTTAGATCTTGCGATTACAACGGTTATCAAAGACAAAGATGGAAAAATAACTTATTGGGCTTTGAAGCATTGTGGGGAGCAAGCAGATTTTCATTTACGAGACAGTTTTGTGATTGGACGATAGCCCAATAAAATATTTATTTATTACCAAGATTGAGCAAGTAAGTTTGTAGTTCTCCTTGGTCGTTACCATTAACGTTAACAGTCAAAATATCAATAGAACCATTAAAACTCACTTTGAAACTATCGCTATTACTTCCCAAAACAACATCTTTGACTGTGCGATCGCTAGTATTAATAATTTCATCCCGATCTAAGACAAAGTCAACTATAAAATCGCGATCAAAGTCACCGGAAAGTACAAATTTATCCTTCCCCGTACCACCTATTAGGATATCGTCACCATTTTGACCATCGAGGATATCGTTACCAGCACCACCATCGAGAATATCGTCATCATTTTCGGTGGGATGACCCTGAGTTTCACCAAGAAGTAAGTCATTACCACCTTGGCCGCGAATTATATCATTACCAGTACCACCTTCGATGGTGTCATCACCTTTTTTACCTCGTAGATTATCCCCATCCGCACCACCAAAAATCTGATCTGCATTTTGAGAACCGATAATTAGATCGGAACCATTACCACCATCAATATATGCAATATTTTTGAGTTCAATTTTAGAGAAATTCCATCTATCATTGCTACCGTCAGAACCATCCCGCAATACAGCAGTACCACCAGGAAAATCAGAACCACCGTTCCCACCAGTACCATCAATGGCGATAATGGATGGAAACTTATTGGAATTAAATTTTTGGGGTAATTCAATATCTCCTGCTCCATCAGGGACTATGGTTACCCGCTCTGGTAGTCCAGGAACATTATCAAAATCCCCTGGGTTACCGTCGGAAACACCGAACGTAATATTACTTTGAATTAAAACTGTACCTTCGATAGTACCGTCACTTTTCCACAATTCACTTCTATTATTGAGACGATCCACAGTGAAGACTAAATGACCGTTATCTTCCATCAGATTAGAGAGATTTGTACCCGTTCTCGGATCGTATCCGAAAATACTGAAAGTTCCTTCTGCTGTACCATCAGTTTTATACAGATTGATACTTATATTGCCCGATGCTAGTTTGAAAAAGATATCACCACCGACAATAATAATTTCAGTCGGTGGAAAACTCATGCTGCCGAAATCTTCTAATAGAAATGTACCAGCTTCTGTACCGTCAGTTCTCCATAGTTTTGTATTGTTCCCGTTAGGATCAAAGGTAGTAAAAATCTGGCGACCGTCAATCTCACCCAGTAAATTAGGGTTAGGGAAATCACCCCCAGCAATAATATCTTCAAATAGTAATGGATTCATCTACTGATTCCTCACTTGAAATCTTGTGAAATGTGCAATTAATCTTTGACCTTATTGCTTATCTGGTTTTTCCCAGAAATCGGGATTTGGGTTGTTAAGTATCAGCCTAAGTCCCGACATAAAATAGTTTTGGACTTATCTACTCACCCTGTTTGACATTGTGATGATCGCTTCAAGTTGTCACCAATGGGTTCAGCCTGGGAACCAAGATTTGGAAGCTCCGCCTTGACGAGTATAATTAAGATGCAGAGCCTACACTACACCGCACAAAAGGTAAAAGGTCTTGCAAAATCACCTCTTGGTGATGTTCCTGGGAGTAATGTCCGACATCATTAAGTTTGATAATTTCCCCATCGGGTAGGGAATCAGCAAACTTTTCTCCCATTTCCAGACTTAACCAGGGGTCATTTTTTCCCCATTGCAATAAAACTGGATTTTGCCATTCTTTAAAACCAGACTCAATTTCTGCTGTGACTTTTGGTAATTGTAAGTTACGAATAGTTGCCAGTAAACTACGACCTGAAGCTGAAGCAGTTAAGAATGGTTTGCGGTAAATCCCCAAATGTTCCTCAGCAATCACATAGCGACTACCTCCTTCCAAGGTTCGGTCTACTAGCAACGGATCCTGGGTCATCATTTCCCCTGCTAAAGGTAAACCCATCTGTTGAATTTTCCAAGGAACTTTAGCTGCGGTGGAAACTGGAGTATTAAGAATTGAGATATTAGCGATTTTTTCCGGATGACGCAGGGCATATTGTAATCCTACAGAACCTAAAAAACCCTGGACGACTAGAGAAAAACGTTCTAATTCTAAGGCTTGGATAAATTCTTCAAAAGCTTTAATAAAAGCATCTGGGGTATATGCAAAATCTCGTTTTTCTGGTTTCGCAGAAAAACCACATCCAATCCAATCCGGTGCGATCGCTCTTGTTCCTTGTTTTGCGAGTTCTGGTAAGATATAACGCCAGCTATAGCTTTGAGAAACTAAACCATGAAGTAAAACAACTGGAAGTAAATCGCTTCTACCAACCGGTTCGGCTTGACGATAAAACCATTCTAGTGAGTTGACGGTAATTTTATGTTCTTTTGTTGACACTGTTTTTTAAAGGTTTTTAATTAGTTTAAATTTAGTTTCAATTCAAAGAAGTTAATTAAAAGGAATTAATCAAAAATAATTAATCAAAAAAATGAATTAAAAACTTGCTGTAGAGAGGTCATATGTCATACTAGATGATTCTGAATAACCGTCATTGCGACCAAAGGTAAGCAATCGCAAACTTTTGGGATTACTATCTCCTAAACGGAGACGCAATACCTAGAGCTGCGCTACCTGCGGATCCCGTACGTTGCGCTAGCTCGCTAAGCTTACACTACGTTCCACATGCGCTTTGCGCACGTTGTGCCAACGCAATGACATAATTATGAATGATTTGACGGACTTCATATAATATACTACTTCTCTACACGCACATATCTATAATCATCTCACGAATTGGCTTAGCAATTGGCTTGTAGATACAAGCTTGTAGATATAATTTACTGACGTTGTGTCCACCAAGCAAAAGCTCCACCAGTTCCAAACATAAGTAAACTGTATATTGCTGCGGGAATCGCCATCGTAGGATTATTTAAAAATGTTGCTCCACTGGCGATCGCGATCGCTAAGGTACCATGTTGAATTCCCACCTCAAAGGTAATCGCCCTTGCACTGAATTTATCCAGCTTTGTAATAGTTGCGACTGCATAACCTAGAATCATTGTTGATACGTTCAAAGCTAATGTTACCCAACCAACTTGTAGGAAAAAGGTCAAAACATTAGCTCGTTCCTTCGCTAGCAAACCAAGAACCTATCCCACTATTCTAAAAATGCTTATTTGTTTGAGTAAAATTTGCCTGAAAAGCTTGATTTTTCGTTTTTAGTTCTTAAACTTAAGCTTTTTCGCAAAAATCATATTAGTGGGATAGGTTCTCCTAAATCCCCCGCTGTATTGGGGGACTTTTGCCCCTTTTTAAGGGGGTTGGGGTATCTCAATAGTGAATGCTGATAATAAACTATACTTGTAAAACATCTTCTAAGGGAAGTAGACACTAGGATTATTACTATATCGGACTAAGAATCATCTCGCGAATTACGCCCGCTGTTGCAGGTGCAAGTAAAATACCATTACGATAATGCCCAGTAGCTAAAATCACATTATCAAAACCCGGTAAACGCTCAATAATTGGTGCGGGACGACCTTCCGGACGGGGACGCGAACCCGACCAAGTTTTAATGATCGCAGCTTTGGTTAACTCGGGACAAAATGTAATAGCTTGTTGTAAAATATCCTCAAGTAATTGTTTGTTGGGGGCTATTTCCTTTGCAGACTTAACAAATTCTACAGTTGCACCCACCCAGTATTCGGTAATTTCTGACAAAACACCCGCCCCAACAGGGACAATATGCACATCATTTCCTGTAATTGTTGGTTGGAATTGAGGATTTCCCAAACAGTGACCCAAACGCAATTGTAAAGCTTGTCCCAATACCGGGCGAATATCAACTGTTTGATTTAATTGCGTTGTAATTCCTGTGGAACCAAGTCCAGCGGAAATAATAAACCAATCAGCAGTAATTTTACCGTTTGTAGTTGCTATTTCTTTTTGTAAACCCGAAGCTGATGGAGATAACTCTCCGGAAACAGTAACGTCAAATTTAAAATCTGCACCCCTTATTCGAGCAGCATCAATTAAAGCTAAAGTTAACGCAGTGGGGTCAATTTGTAGATCTTGGGGAGAATAAATTGCACCCATAACCCGATCTAAATTAACTTGAGGACAATATTTTTGTAATGTAGTGGTATCCCAAATTTCTAATTTCCAACCTTGAGATTGACGAATCTCTTGCAGTTTTTGCCATCTTTGCAAATTATTATCTTTTGCTTTATCTTCTTTTAACTCCTCATCTTCCAAGCAAATACTGACAATTCCTTGACGGTTACAGGGAATTTTACGTTGGATAATTTCCTCTAGTTCTGGAATTAAACTTCCATAGCGCTGAACGCTTTGTTGTCGTAACCGCCAAGCTCTACTCTTAACTTTGTGACTAATAATCCCCATTAAAACACCCAAAGCCACACCAGTAGAGCCTTGAACTGGTGGTTGTTTGTCCACAACCGTAATTTTCAATCCTTTCACTTGGCTAAGTTCGTAGGCGATCGCCGCACCAATTACACCACAACCAACAATCACAACATGACTCATGATTTTAATTTCTAATTTTGAACTTCAAAAGCAAGATAAGAGTGAATTACCCGAACTCAGGTTAGTTACTAGGATTGACAAACCCAAGGATGAATCATTGATTATTGGGTTCAGTATACAAGTAGAAGGAATTTGATATTGATTAAGAATACAGCGAACATTCTCTAAATAGAAGGAAAATTTTTAAATGGATGCTCCGAATAGGAAGAACAATTTATCTATTCACTTCCTTATATTATCCATAGCTTTAATCTATTAACTCACTAATTCTTATATTTTATAATTACTATAAGCATTAAAAATAAGCATTAATTAATACCAATCTATAAATGTATAATACTCCTAAAGCCTTGATATAGCATTATTTAGACAACTAATATTACTGAATTAAATTAAATAAGTTTACTTTTTTACCTCATCAATATAAAACCACTACCGTCTACAAATATTAGCGAAGATGTTTATGTGCCAATTATTTATTCACAAGAATCAAGCATTTTTTTTTAAGTTTTTGTAATTTATATCAACCTGATTTAAAGTTAACTGTAATTTTTTCGTAATTAGTAACAAAATATTTCTTTAGATATATAAATATTTAAAAGTTCATGCTTTTATAATGAAATTTATGCTTTTAAAAATAATTTTGTTTTTTTAGCTGTCTTTTCTCTGTAGTTCACTCAAATCTTTATTAGAGATATTGCGGTATAAATTCCCCATACCCAAATTCATTATTTCTTCAACATCAAGGTAAATCCCAATGGGGATATTGCTTTCATGGAAAGAGTTTTCCATGGAAGGCTAATAACAACATCTCTTTTTAGTATGTTTCGAAATTAACAAAACTTATTTATGACTTCCAATTCCCGTCAATTTCTTGCTCAATCTTTTACTCAGTCCCCCACAAACATTAGCAAAGCCGATACACCGACCCAATCTTTCAGTAAAGTTTTGAAGTCGTACTATCAAAGTTCACCTATAGACATATTCAACAACGGACACAATATTGATGGTGAATTTGAAACACAACAGAATTACGTCATATACCAAGGTGAAAGATATAACCTCAAAGGTTTTCATTTTCATACAAACAGCGAACATACATTTAACGGACAAAATACAGCTGGTGAAATACACCTAGTACACGAGAGCGAGAGCGGTAAGAAATTGGTTGTGGGAATCCTTTTGGAAGAAGTGTCTCCTGATAGTCAGTCAATCGATCCTCAACTAAGCTCATTCTTAGGAAAACTTGATGGAAGTACACTAAAAAATCCCAATACCATTATTGATGGGGGAAATTTTGACCCTTCAAAGTTGATATCAGGAGATTCTCAAGTCTATAACTATGGAGGTTCTTTAACAACAGAACCTTTTACTGACGCAACCTGGGTTGTAGCCAAAGACACTCTCAAGGTAAGCGTAAAAGAACTCAAGAATTTTAGTAACTTACAAAGCGAACTCTACGGATTCCCGAATGGATTGAATAACCGCAATATTCAAAATGAATTATACCTAGGTAAGAATGGAGATGATTTCCTCCAAGGTGACCGCAATGGTCCTAATAGTTTTAGCAATGATTTAATATATGTTCGAGATGGGGAAGATACAGTTAACGGTGGTCAAGGTAATGACAAAATTTTTGGCGAACAAGGAAAAGATTATCTCTTTGGCGGGCAAGGTAATGATATTCTCATAGGTGATGGTCGCTTAGGGGATTTAAGTTCCCAATCCTCAGACGAAGATTATCTTATTGGTGGTGGAGGAGAAGATAGTTTTTACATCTCTGGAGATGACTTTGTTGTCGGAGGTGGTCCGAATCGCTACAGCGGTAATTTTATAGATTTCCTTGGAAATGAATCATTTGGTTTTGATGATGGTGGAAATCCACAATATAATTTATTTGACGGACAGCAAGATACTTTTATCTTCATCAATGATGGAAATAGTTCCACCGTTACCATAACAGGGTTCGAGGCAGGAATAGATAGAATCGACTTAAGGGAATATAATCTCGGTTCCGTAGATAGTTATCAGTCTTTCCAAGACATACAAAAAAAAGATGGTGGTCTTTGGTGGGAATATAAAACCTCCAATGTGAATGGTGCTGAGGTCGTTTTAAGGATAGATGCAGATCCAAATACAGTCAATGCAGCTTTGATTTAAAACTTTGATTGAAAGTTTCGATCTCAAAAACTTGTTGATTTGGATAAATTATTGAGTTTAATAATAATATTTCCCACGACTATAAGCCGTGGGATTTTTGAGATAATCATTGTTCTTTGGGGTCGTCCTTAACCATAAGTAGTGAAGAACGACAATTTATGACTCTTAACTCCTGACAACTAGCAAGCAAAGTTTTGGGAAATTAAGGTTCCGAACAATTAAGATTCCAAACAATTAAGATTCCAAACAATTAAAATTCAGAATAATTAAGATTCTGAGACGGGTTCTGGTTGAGTTTCGGGAAGCAGTTTTAAGAATCTGTCGATATCTGCGTAAACAGCCGAATAGCTATTTAAAGCTTCAAAGCGATCATTAGATTCAGCAGCTTTATCAATTTTTACCAAATAACCCAGCATATCCTTAGAAATTTTACGAGCTTCCTTTTGTTCTGGAGGAAGCAAATTAGAAGCAGTATAATTGATAGCCAGTCTGGCTTCTGTCATTGGACCGTGGATAAAATTACCGACCCTTCTCCAATCTTGTTTTTCAATTAAATCTTCCAATTCTGAACCGCGATCGCGAACTGCAATAACCTCAGTAGAATATTCTTGGATTTTTTGCAGTTGACTGGGTGTATATGTTGGTGGCGCTTTTGCGACTGTAGGACCACCACAGCCAAACAAAAATGTTGCCACAAATACTAAAATCAAAGAAAAAATACTACGTTGACGCCCCATAAGTAGATTCTATTGGTTGGATGAATAACATTCATATTCGATTTTCCGCGTAAATGAGCATTCTTGTCCAGAAGTCAGCACAAATGAGTAAGGAGTAAGGAGTAAGAAGTAAGAAGTAGGAAATAATGAATCTCTAGTACCCATACTCAATACCCAGTTCCAAATCCCCAATCCCCAATTCCTAATCCCAAATATCCAATCCCCAACTTAATACATGTCAAAAAAGTATGATTTTGAATTGCGATCGACTGATAGACCTTGATAATCTGAAACAAATTACCACCAACTGAGCCTTCTGGCAATTTTAACTTAGTCTTTTAACTGAGTAACACCTAAGTAGCCCACGCAACTAAGGAGGAGCATTGTCCGTGAATGCAGCACTGATGGCAACAAACCTTGAAATTGCTAGTAAAATTGCAACAGTAGTAAATTTATTCAAATTCGAATTTCCCGATGCAAAATCGGATTTGAAACCCTGGACAAATGACCCAGAAACCATGGAATTAGTAGATCCAGACTCAATTGATATTGGTTTTCATTTCCCTGGTGTTAGTAAATCTTGGCAAAGTCGCAGTCTTTTAATCCAAATCAGATTTTACCAAGATCCAATTAATCACGTACAGCGTGCGATCGGTGTGGAAATTGCTGGTTTCAGTCACAAGGGCGAACAATGGCGACTCTCAACTGTTGATAATTGGAATTGTGTTGGTATATCTCAGCCATCTTCAGAAAAAAGTGAAAAACTAAAAAAGTTTTGCAGACAGATTTTAGAAGTTTTTAATAGTTGAAAATAAGAAGTAAGAAGTAAGGAGTAAGGAGTAAGGAGTAAGGAGTAAGGAGTAAGGAGTAAGGAGTAAGGAGTAAGGAGTAAGGAGTAAGGAGTAAGTCATATTCAGTTAACTGTTGAGTTACAACTGACTAAGTAAACTGAATTTTTACTAATGAATAATAATATTAGCATTCAAGAACGAACTGAATTATTTGCGATTAGAGTAGTTAAAGCTTATGCTGAATTAAATAAAAAATATTTCAATGATGAGAGTAAAATATTATCTAAACAATTTCTTAGAGCCGGAACAAGTATAGGTGCGAATTGTGCTGAAGCTAAATTTGCTCAATCAAATAAAGATTTTATCTCCAAGTACTCTATCGCTCTGAAAGAAGCCTCAGAATGTAAATTTTGGATTAAAATACTGGTCAATTCAGAAGCAGTACCCGAACAAAAATTTGCACCTATGCTTTTAGAATTAAATACAATTATAGGCATTTTAGTCTCAAGCATAAATAAATTAAAACAAAAACAACAACTTAAAGAACAATAAGTATATTTACTTCTTACTCCTTACTTCTTACTTCTTACTCCTTACTTCTTACTCCTTACTCCTTACTCCTTACTCCTTACTCCTTACTTCTTACTCCTTACTCCTTACTCCTTACTCCTTACTCCTTACTTCTTACTCCTTACTCCTTACTACTTTCTCTAGTCCCTCAATAAAACATTAAGAACCATTACCTTTAAGTGCCTGATAATTCCCATGCATGTAGATTAATTCTAAACTCCTAGAATGACCTACACCAAGTCATCGATCCATGAAAGTTCTCCATGGTACCTGGATTCCAAATGCCGAGTCCGGTTTTGTTCAATCGGGTTCCTTCTGTCTGTGGGTAGAAGTCCCTCTAGGTAAGGGACAAAGAAGCAAAGAGAAAATTCACCCCGGACATCTCAGAAGTGATGATTTAGTTACTTTCTTGACCCAAGAATTGGGCTTGAAAGAGAATGCTGTACAACTAAAAGAGCGCATATCTCCCAAATACTTTGCTCTTCCCACAGCAAATGATAAACCTCTCCCTTCACCGGAGCTAACTAAATATTTGGAAGTGGAAATTCCGGACGAATATGAGGATTTTCAATATTGGAAAGTAGATTGTTATCCAACGGTAGTTTCTAGCAAAACAGATTATTCCCGCGTTCCAACTGCTGTGAATGCGATTAAATTTCTTAACGATATTCACTTTTTAGCACTATACAATTTGGGTGAATTTCAACTGGGTTCGGATTTATTGTTTTGGTATCACTACACCCAAGCTTTTAAACCGATAATTTTCAAAGACCAGTATATTCCAGCACTCAAATATCGGCAGTTAGAAACTAAAAAGACTAAGACAAAAGGCACACAAAAGTCTAAAAATAGCAAGAATAATTACAAAAATGTGAGTTTTGAAATCTACCCTACGTGGGAAATTATTTCCGAACAATACGAAGCAAATATACAAAAGTATATTGAATATATGCCAGCAATTTGTGTGGCTGGTTCGTCTATACTCTCCAATCCAATCGAATTTTTTGAGCCAGAAACCTTATTGCGTCACTTTTCCGAATATTTAATATGCAATTTGGTGACTCACACCCAATCAACAGCAGCATTTGATAAAAAGATTGCAGATTCTGTAGTTCATAATTGTTTTCATTCCCGCAAACATACCCCTCTGAAAACAAATGCTGCTTTGGAGGAATATAAACAATGGTTGGAATGGAAAAATAAAATTACCCGTACCCAAACTGATTCTTCCTTTCACCTATGTTTTCAACTGGATTCCGCCGCTCCTGATAATATAGATAATTGGCAAATGCATTTTCTAGTAGCCAGTAAACAAGATCCTTCGCTAAAAATGGCATTAGCTGACTACTGGACAATGGGTAACAAAACTAGAACAGGGGTACATAAGGATTTTGGTAAGGACTTTGAAACCAATTTATTGCTAAATTTAGGTTATGCAGCCCGGATGTATCCCAACTTGTGGAAAGGTTTAGAAACCGATCGCCCCACGGGATTAAAACTAACTTTAGATCAAGCCTTTGATTTCCTCAAGGAAAGTGCTTGGGTATTAGAAGATTCTGGTTTCAAGGTAATTGTACCCGCATGGTATACCCCCGCTGGTCGCCGTCGCGCCAAAATTCGCCTCAAGGCTTCTTCCCGTAAGGATTCTGCGACTAAAAGTAAAACTAAAAGTTATTTCGATTTAGATTCCCTGGTGCAGTATCAGTATGAATTAGCAATTGGAGAACAAGTTGTCACCCCCCAGGAATGGGAACAATTGGTAAATGCAAAGTCTCCCCTAGTAAATTTTCGCGGTCAATGGATGGAACTCGATCGCGATAAAATGCAACAATTACTAGAATTTTGGCAATCTCACGGTGACGAACAACCACAGATGACATTGCTGGAATTCTTACAAAAGAGTGCAGAAGTTGGGGATGAGTGGGAAATCGAACATGATGAAGCTTTGTCAGCTATGATGGCAAAGTTGCAAGATAAAAGTCAATTAGAACCAATTACAGAATTAGTAAATCTGCAAGGAACTTTACGGGAATATCAAAAGCGAGGTGTATCTTGGCTCGATTACTTGGAAAGATTGGGATTAAATGGCTGTTTGGCTGATGATATGGGTTTGGGAAAGTCGGTACAGGTGATTGCGCGACTAATACAGGAACGAGAGAAAAATAATCAGAAAAAACCTTTATTACCGACCCTTTTAATTGCACCTACTTCCGTTGTGGGAAACTGGCAAAAAGAAATAGCTAAATTTGCACCCCACCTGAAAACGATGGTACATCACGGTGGTAATCGCCTACAAGCAACCCCAGAATTTAAAGCTGCTTGTCAGGAATTTGATGTAGTAATTAGTTCTTTTACCCTAGCCCGTAAGGATGAAAAGCTATTTAATAATTTTGAATGGCAACGTATAGTTTTAGATGAAGCGCAAAATATTAAAAATCCCAAAGCTGCACAAACCAAGGCGATTCTTAAACTCAAAGCAAAACACAAATTGGCTTTAACTGGAACTCCTGTAGAAAACCGCTTGTTGGATTTATGGTCAATTTTTAACTTTCTCAATCCCGGTTATTTGGGTAAACAAACCCAATTTCGTAAATCCTTTGAAGTACCCATCCAAAAAAATAACGACAAAATCAAATCAACTACCCTGAAAAAGTTAGTTGAACCCCTGATTCTCCGACGGGTAAAAACTGATAAATCTATTATTAGCGATTTACCCGATAAAGTTGAGCAAAAACTATATACAAATCTGACCAAGGAGCAAGCATCTTTATATGAGGTTGTGGTCAAAGATGTGGAGAAAAAACTCCAAGAAGCAGAAGGAATTGAGCGTAAAGGCTTGATGCTTTCCACCCTAATGAAATTAAAACAGATTTGTAATCATCCCGCCCAATTTCTCCAAGATAATAGCGAATTTTCCCCCGAGCGGTCGCACAAACTCAGTCGTCTTGCAGAAATGGTAGAAGAAGCCGTTTTAGAAGGAGAAAGTTTACTAATATTCAGCCAATTTACCGAAGTATGTCAAAGTGTTGAGAAATATCTCAAATATAATTTACATTGCAATACCTACTATTTACATGGTGGAACTAACCGCAAACGTCGGGAAAATATGATTGCGGAATTTCAAGATCCAGAAACAGAAGCATCAGTTTTTATCCTTTCCCTGAAAGCCGGTGGTGTTGGTATTACCCTCACAAAAGCTAACCATGTTTTCCATTTTGACCGTTGGTGGAATCCCGCAGTAGAAAATCAGGCTACAGACAGAGCTTTTCGGATTGGTCAAAAAAAGAATGTATTTGTGCATAAATTTGTTTCGATTGGAACTTTGGAAGAAAGAATTGACCAAATGATTGAGGATAAGAAAAAGCTTTCTTCTGCTGTGGTTGGTAGTGATGAATCTTGGTTAACAGAGCTAGACAATGATGCGTTTAAACAACTAATCGCATTGAATAAAAGTGCAGTATTGGAGTAGGAATTACAATATTGGAGTGAAAAACATGGCAAAATTTAGTCGAACTTGGTGGGGCGATCGCTTTATCCAAGCATTAGAAGAATTTACCGATGAAAATAGATTAAAAAGGGGACGTTCCTACGCTCGTGGTGGTAAAGTTTTAAATTTTGAAATCGACAAAAACGAAATAGTTGCTCAAGTCCAAGGTTCAATAAATCCTTATTTTGGCGTTTATACAGTTCCACTTTACTGTACTGAAATAAAACTTACACCAATTCCAAAAACCAAATGGAAAGAAGTAATTAGCAAACTATCATCTAAAGCTAGCGTTGTTTCTCGGTTACTATTAAATGAAGTTCCTGAAAATATTGAAGACACATTTGCAGAATTAGGATTAAATTTACTACCCCATAGCAAAAAAGATTTTAAAACCAGTTGTTCCTGTCCGGATTATGCTAATCCATGTAAACATATTGCAGGGGTATATTACCTAGTTGCATCCCAACTGGATCGAGATCCATTTTTATTATTTGAACTGCGCGGATTATCTAAAACAGAACTACAAGAGAAATTAGCAGCATCACCATTAGGTAAAGCCCTATCTTCTCAGTTCAATACAGAAGAAATTCCTATTGAAACTAGCACATCTCTATATCCCAAGCTAGAAAAGAAAATAATTACCCAAAAACCAACATCCAAAGAATTTTGGTTAGGGAAAAAACGATTACCCCAAACTATTGAAGTTGCAAATCAAAGTGGAGTTTCAGCAATTTTAGTCAAAAAACAAGGAGATTACCCAGCTTTTTGGAATAAAGATAATTCCTTTATTGCAGCGATGGAAGAATTATATGACAGAGTGAAGGGGAAGAATCAAAATTTGATGTAAGTTTATAACCCTGATAAGCGACCTTATAGTGCTACATCTTTATAGAACGTCCCTGAAACACTCGATTTTTGAAAAAATTTTTTTTCGCTCCGCTACTCTCAAAAAGTGTAAATGAAGAAAGAGCAAAGAATAATAGAGTAAAAGTATAAAGGGCTACTGAAGAGTGCACCCTGCGGGAAGCGAGCTACGGCGAAACCCCGCAAACTACACGCAACCCAACATCGTAGTCGATGACGTAGTTGCTGCGAGAAGCAGAACGACAGCAATCAGGATCGAGGTACCAAGAACCGCCGCGCAGCAGACGGTAACGATTATCATTGTCATCCACGTCTTTTACCCATGCACTTCCATCTGTTGGCGCTCCTTCATAATTACTATGCCAAGTATCTTCACACCATTCCCACACATTCCCATGCATGTCGTATAATCCAAAGGCGTTTGCTACACCAAAACTGCCTACTTCTGTTGTTTTATTACGGTAAGTGCCCTTTGTACCAGCGCCATAAGTTGATTCTGCATTGTAATTTGCAAGGTCCGATGTGATTGTTTCGCCGAAATGAAATGGGGTAGTTGTACCTGCACGACAAGCATATTCCCATTCTGCTTCGCTGGGTAAACGGTAGTTTCTGTTAGTGTATTGAGAAAGGCGATCGCAAAATTCCACTGCATCTGACCAAGTTACTTGTTCAACTGGTCGGTTATCTCCTTTAAAATCAGATGGGTCGGGTTTGAGTTCGCGGTTTACTTGCTCGAGGGATGCGATAAATTTCCACTGTGCTTGGGTCACCTGGTATTTTCCCATGAAGAAAGTAGGAACTGTGACTTCGTGTTCCGGACGTTCATCATCACTACTACCTTCTTCGGTTTCCGGTGCACCCATTTTAAAAGTACCAGTGGGAATCTGTACCATTTCCAGTTGGACTTGGTTTCCCAAGTTTTCGATGAAGCGTTTCGCTGTTCCTGGGGAACGGTTGATAAGTATTTTTGCCATTTCAGGGATCAGGTATCAGCTGTTAGCACAATTAATATAACTTGCAGTAATCTCATTTAGCCCCACAACCCACCTTGAAATAAATTAATTTATTCGATAAACCCAATCTTCGAAAATTTTTTTCGCTCCGCTGCGCTACGCTCAAAAAGTGTAAAAAAGAAAGAGCAGAGAGTAACAGGGTAAAAGTATAAAGGGCTACTGAAGAGCCCACCCTACGGGAAGCTAGCTACGGCGAAACCCCGCAAACCACACGCAACCCAACAAGGATGTAGTCGATGACGTAGCTGAAGCGAAAAGCACAACGGCAGATTTGAGGATTGTAGTACCACGAACCGCCGCGCAGCAGCCGCCGGGAACGATTATCATTATCACTACTTTCTGCTTCTACCCACGCCCTTCCATCTGTTGGTGCTCCTTCATAATTATTATGCCAAGTATCTTCACACCATTCCCATACATTCCCGTGCATGTCATATAATCCAAAGCCGTTTGCTACACCAAAACTACCTACTTCTGTTGTTTCCTGACGGTAAGTACCCTTTGTACCAGCGCCATAAGTGTATTCAGCGTTGTAATTTGCTAGTTCCGATGTGATTGTTTCGCCAAAGTGAAATGGGGTGGTTGTACCTGCACGACAAGCATATTCCCATTCTGCTTCGCTGGGTAAACGGTAGTTTCTCTTAGTGTATTCAGAAAGGCGATCACAAAATTCCACTGCATCTGACCAATCAACAGATTCAACTGGTCGGTTATCTCCTTTAAAATCAGATGGGTCGGGTTTGAGTTCACGGTTTACTTGAGGGAGAGATGCGACAAATTTCCACTGTACTTGGGTTACCTGGTATTTTCCCATGAAGAAAGTGGGAACTGTGACTTCGTGTTGCGGACGTTCTGAGTCTCTACTACTTTCTTCGGTTTCCGGTGCACCCATTTTAAAAGTACCAGTGGGAATTTCTACCATTTCCAGTACTGTTCCATCCCCGAGATTTTCGCTAAAACCATAAGCTTGCTGACGACGACGTTTGATAATTAATTCCGTATTGCGTCGGAAAAAGCCAGTTTTTTTAAGTTCGATGGTAGCTACTTCAAATTCGAAGGGTTGAATATCTACAGCTAATTCTGGCTTATCTTTAATTTCGTCATCTTCAATAACAATCTTGGCAATTTCAAAGTTAAAATCTTCTAATGGTGGAAATGTCCCAGACTTCTGAGATTTTTCCTTTAAATATTCTGCAAACTCTGCATATTCTCCACCTAAACGTTTTAAAACGTCAGTAGTAATCTTGGCAAAAGATTGAATGCTAGTGTCCTGTTTTATTTTTTCTTTTGTTTCGTCATCCCATTCAGGATCGGGAGATAACAGCGCTGCAAAATTTTTAATGGATATACCGGCTTTTTTGGCAATATACTGGGAAACCTCATGCAGGACTTGATCTACGTCCGGTGTGGGGACAGATTCGGTTAATAAATCCCTAACTCCAACTCCTTCGACTTCGACAAAATCATAATTAGCTGTATTAGTCGCTTTGTCTCGTTTTAAAAGACCGCTCATAAAAACTTCAGCCACATGAACTTGCATTGATTCCTTTAATATTGTTTGCTGAATAAGATGAACTACAGGTAAACTTACGGGAACAGTAGCCATTAAACCAGCTAAACGTCTCGCTGTTGGGGATGCAGTTGCTCGAAAGCGATTTACCAAGTCTGCTGCGGATGGTTCATTGTTAGTATTATTGGATATCTCTGATTTTTCCGGAATTAGATTTTCCTGAAGTAAATTGGGGTCAAATAAAATCCCTGCGGTTTGAGTACTTCCAAATCCCGCGACTACCCGCGACCATTGTTTTACCGAATCCGGGTCTAGTGTAATTATAGGTAGAGTGATGCTTTGGTTTACATCCACATCTTCCCAAACTGGTAACCCCTCAACCGTAAGTTTTTTGTTGGGAACACCAGGTTCAAGGGCGTTTAACAGTACTGGATACCCAAAACCCATCGCAGTTCTCGTCCACAACCATTCTGGGAATAATTGAACAATCGCCAAACATCCAGAGTTAGACCACTTCTTTAAAATGTCGTGAATTTTTAAAGTTTGGTGAATTTTATTCTGATTTTTACCCTGATACCATATTTGAGAAGTACAATCACTAACGAACAATATTAAACGTCTACCTGCGGAGTCTAATAGTTCCTGAGGACTGCGGGGGGATTGCTGATGTGTTGATTGATTCTGCTGTGAAAAGAGTTTAATTTCACCTTTGTCATCGGTTTGTAAACTCCAAGTAAAAACAGATCGAAAAGCACCTGAGAATTCAATCAGTTGTTGAAACTCAGCAATTATTTCTCGCCAAATTATTATCGAAGGAGATTTTTCCACAACCAAAGCCAAGTCTAACCATCGTTCCGGTTCTGGCTTGAATTTTGGGAGCAAAATTCTGTTTTCGGCAAATTGCGTTACAGTTTCTTCTGCATCTAAAATCTTTCTAGTTCGAGAAGATACCTTACGCATCAGCGGACGTAACGCTCGTCCTAAAGCTAGTTTATTACGTAATGCTGGTGCTGCGGGAGCCTTAAATGGAATACTTTCTGAAGCGGATTGTGACTGAGTTTTATCATCTGACCCATTGGAAGCACTGGGAATATTGACAGATGCTGCTGGTTGTTGTAAAGACTCGGGATTCGCAGGTGTTGATGTTGGTGGTAAAGCAGTAGTTTCTTCGATCTCTGTTTTGATAATCTTCGTCTCGGTTTCTTCAGCAGATTCTTCTGGTGTAGAATCTGATGCAGAAATTTTCTCAACCTCACCCATCTGAACTGCTAACCAGAGGAGATCAGCTATTTCTTCTGCATCTAGTTCGAGTTGAGCTTGCTTCAACACAGTCCATAATTTTCCAATTCCCTCAGAGCCAGTTACCTGCTTCATGATCTATCCTATGGGTTAAGGCTTTTGAGCAATTGGTCAATTAATTCTTGCTTCTTTTGAACCTCAGGTGCATATTTACGGGTCATTAGATAAATTGCATTCAGTAATTGGTCAGTCGCCAAATTTTCTTGTTGATTGTCACGTTTTTCGATAAATTTCTTGATTAATTCCTCAGCTTCTTTTAAAAACTCAGTTTCATCTTTCCTATCCGAAAAGTGAGCTTTAACAATCTTCGTTAGCTCTTTTTCGTCGGGTTCTTTGATATCCAAACGCAAACAGCGACGTAAAAACGCAGGAGGAAAATCTCGTTCTCCATTACTGGTGAGAATCACGAAGGGAAAGTTATCGCATTGTATCCGCCCTTGGTTAATGGTAGTTTTGATATCATCTTTAGTAATATCTTCTGTTTTATCTTTATAAGCAGTTCTCACACCCACAGTTTCACATTTTTCTGTAATCCGCACTAACTCAGGGATTTCAAATTGCCCCTCTTCAAAAACATGCAATAAATCATTGGGTAAGTCAATATCGCTTTTATCAATTTCGTCAATCAGTAATGCTCGTGGTCTTTTCGATCCTGATTTCGATGGTAATAAAGCAGTTCCTAGTGGTCCAAGTTGAATATATTTACCAATGTCGTTGAGATTATTGGAATTATTTGTACTTGATTGCGGGGTTTCGCGATCGCTAATTTCGTTGGAGTTATTTGAATGATTAGTACCTGGTAGCGAGGTATCCTGAAGACGAGCGATCGCATCGTAAGAATACAGCCCATCCTTAAGAGTAGTACGAGTTGTAATTGGCCAGTACAAAACTTCACCCAATTTTAACTGATAAGCAACAGCATAAGCTAGGGATGTTTTTCCCGTACCCGGTTTCCCCGTTACTAATAAGGGTCGTCGTAGATATAAAGCTGCATTAACTAAATTAATTTCTTCTTCGCGAGCTTGAAACTTCGCACCGCGTTTTTTCTTTGTGTTTTTGTCATCATTACCATATTCACGCCAACTTGGCGGAGGTGGTAAATTGTCTATATCATCATGGGGTTTGGGATTACCAGGTTGAAAAATTTTCCAGTCAGTCATAAAAATATTCGGTCGAGTAATTCACATAGAATAATTAATATCAGGAGGTAAGCGATAAGGGTTTTCCCATAATAAGGAAATATGATTACCGATGTCAGTTTCTACATTTAGCTTGGCATTCGACCGCTCATCTTTTAGAGTATTAGGTAAGTCATGAACACAGCTACATTTCTTTAGAATTCGCTCTACTTCAGATTGACAGTAGTCAAAGTTACGTGGATTATTCCTCAACCATAAAGCCACGGGAGTTCCAGTTTTTATGATTGCAGCAAAAATACTTCCCCTACCTATCTTTTCAGGTGCTTTCACAACCTTTAGCCCAATTATTTCTTGTCTTGGGTCAACTAAATCATTCACAGTATCCTCAGAACCTAGTGAAAAAGCACTACATGCAGATTTTTCTAGTTGTTTCCACTTTCTCTCCCACGAATATCTGTATTGTTTCTTTTGGTAAAGTTGTCTCCACCGTTCGTAAGAACGCACCACAACTTTGTATTTTTGTCCAATAGCTTGTGTGTCGGGAAATCCTAAATCTAAATCCTCTATTTCCGTTCCATCTTTAAATTCCCAACAATCTACAGGATGATTTAGCAGATTTAATGGAAGAAATATTTCAATAGTTAAATTGCTATAACAATCAAAGTTATATTCAATATTTTTGTTTAAAATATCATTTAAAACATCCCCAATTTTATCAATTGTAAAAGTTTTATTTTCATACTCACTTAAATTAAGGGAATCACAGCCATCACAAATGTAATTTTCATGATTATATTTGTAATAGTTAATATCTGAAATATACGATGCTTGTATACGATAACAATCTGAATTATTGCTTGCCGAATCTTGATTACTTTTTTCAAGTACTAGTAGTAAATATGAATTTTTGTTTTTAGTATTTTCTTGTAATTTTTCTCTTTCCTGATTCAATAAATCCTCAAATTCATCTATATTTTCCTCAGCCCATTTCCTCAATAGAGAAACTAATGATGAATTTTGAATAAGTACAAGTAAATAAGCCACAAAATGCTCAATTCTTGTATACTCAGAGTCTCCTTGGCGCATTTTCAAGACATCTGCCAAAATTTCTTCTGGCTTCTCAGTTGAAATATGATTCCAGCCTTTAGGAGAACAAACTCGATATGCCTGTTGTACAATTAAAAAAGATTCATTTGTGAATTTACTCAGTATTTCTTGCAATTTTTTATTTTTACTTTCCTCCGCTTCATCCTTCAAATCTTTTATTTGTGGATCAATTTCCTCGATTTTTTTGGCAATAGAATCAAGCTGTAATTGCAAATTATTTTGTTCTACAGGATTACTTGTCATCCTTTTTTTATCAGCCACTGCTTGATAGTCTTTGTTTAGTTTTTTCTTATCCTTCTTTAAGCTTTCAAGCCGGATTTTTATGATACTTGGACTCATCTCCATAACCTAACTATTGAAGCTGTTGCTCAATTTCCTCGATTTGTTTGACAATAGAATCAAGCTGTAATTGCAAATTATTTATTTCTTGAGGATTACTTGTCATCCTCTTTTTCTCATCAACTCCTTGATAATCTTTAAGTAGTTTTTCCTTATCCTTCTTTAAGCTTTCAATTTTAATTTGTTGAATAGTACTAGTTTGTTGAATAATACTAGGTTTACTTTTCTCATCAAGACCACTCAAAATTACTCCATTCTTAGCCCGCATATATAGTACTGGTGTAGCGAAATCGCGTTTATCTAATCCGACATCCATAGAAATCCCATTACGGGTTTCTTGAATGGCTGTATCTACGGGATACCCTAGTGCAAGGGTACGGTAAAATTCATCTGCAAAAATCTTAGCAGTGGAATCAGCAATTGTATATTGCATCGCAACAACTGCGGGAATTCCACGACGTACTAGATTGGATACAGTACCTGCAAATGCTTGGTTTGCAGATACCGTTGCACTTCGACAACAGTTAAGAATAATTAAACCTAAATTGCGATTACCTAAAAAGAAGTTGGCGAAATTTTCATCATCTAATGCTTTAGCTTTGTTATATTCATCAATAAGATAGATATAGCCTTTCTCACTTTCGAAATCACCGTGACCAATAAAGTGAAACACGTTGTAAGGCTTTTCACGTAGTTTTTGTCTGATATTGCGGGTGGTAGCTTCTGTTACTACATCTAACTCGATTTGATCTCGATCTATTTGTTGTTTCAAAGCTTCGCGAATTAGTTTTTCTTCCCCGGTTGCGTCTAATGTGGCTAAATTACTAGGACTAGAGATGACTAACAGGACTTTCAAGGGTAAACTAGCGGCTTTGATATCGCGTTTTTGCAGGGGAACATCAATATACCGGGAGAGTACAGTATTGGTGTTATTTCCTAAAAAGGTATTGGTTTGCTCATCGTATAGGAATTCCCAAGGTAAGGAAGCTAATTCGGGAGATTCAAATACTAAACGCAAGCGGACACTTTGTTTCTGAGCTTGTGCACCTGCGATCGTAGCCTGGAATCGCTTATCAATTTCTTTGGGAAATAATGCTTGATAAAGTTCATTACCCAAGTCTTTTTGTAAGTCCTTGTTTGCCTGTCGGAGTTCAATAAGATTTAAAATAGGTTTAATTATTCTCTTATTTAATTGCAACTCACCCGAAACCTCGCCTTGCTCTGAGGACACGCGAATATTGTTATTTTTGTCAACTAGTATTTGAAAATCTTGATATTCCATCATCCCATCCTATTTTTTGGATCAAAACATTTGTTTTTCTCACTTTCTAAGTCTCGTTGTCATGGTTCTCTAGCTTCTGACTGAGATAACCTAGCATCATCAATCTATCTGCGACTACCATTTCCAAGTAAAATCACTTCAAAGTGAAGAACGCACCCCATGCTGATATTAACTAGCATTTAAAAGTCTATGCAATTATTTCCCAGAATTTAATCTAAAATTCAATCCAGAATATAATTACGTGTAAATCATTACGTGCGCAATGAAAAAATATGTTTTTACACATTTGGGATGCTCCCTGCCAATTTTTCTGTTATCTATCTATGAAGTAAATCTATAATTTTCTATGTCTGCAACAGGCTTGATTTAATAACCCTAAATCTATTGAATAGCTAATATCACTTACTGTACAAGTTCCACCTAATATCAGTCGACCACGATTATTTACATCATCAAAATTCAATTGGAATTAGGTAAAGTAAAATAATAAATCAAAAAATAACTTTAAAATTTTCTCTAATGGTAAATATTAAATCCAAATATCATACATCATTTAGAAGTTTTTACCTCAATCGGAATCTGAATGATAAATTTAGTACCTTTGTTAACAGTAGACTGACAGTCTAGTTTACCACCATGTTTTTCAACAATAATATTATAGCTAATAGGCATACCCATTCCAGTCCCTTGACCAACCGGTTTCGTTGTAAAGAATGGTGTGAAAATTTTTCTGCGAGTTTTTTCAGACATTCCTATACCATTATCTTCAATCGTAATTTTTATTAACTCAGCAGAATCAATTACTGATGTATTAATTTTTATTTCTCCGGTATTATCTTCTATCTCCGGATTATCCTGTCTAACTTTAATCGCTTCTTCAATCGCATCAATAGCATTACTCAGGATATTCATAAAAGCCTGATTTAATTGTCCAGCATAGCATTTAACTAATGGTAAATCGCCATATTCTTTAATGATTTGAATGTCGGGGCGTTCGCATTTTGCTTTGACGCGATGTTGTAAGATTAGTAATGTGCTGTCAATACCTTCATGAACATCCACCGCCTTAAAATCAGCTTCATCAGTTCGTGAAAAATTACGTAGTGAAAGTACAATTTGCCTGATGCGATCTGTACCCATATGCATAGAACTTAAGACCTTAGGTAAATCCTCCCTGATAAAATCCAACTCGAGTTCCTCAGCTTCATCCTCAATCTCAGATCCTGGGTCGGGGTAATGTTTTTGGTACAGCTTGATAAAACTCAACAAATTATGTGTATATTCCTCCACATGCTGAAGATTACCATGGATGAAGTTAATTGGATTATTGATTTCATGAGCAATACCAGCAACTAAATGTCCCAAGCTGGACATTTTTTCGTTTTGAATCATTTGTAATTGAGTTTGCTGGAGTTCTTCTAAGGTATTTCCCAAAACTTTTGCTTTGTATCGCAGAGCCATTTCCGAATCTCTTAACTTACTATTGCTCTGTTCTTGCTCGAGTTTAGCCGCTCGCAACTCTCTTTCAATATTCCTTCGGTAATTAATGTATTGATTGACCAAAATCAAAACCATTAACCAAGCTAATATCAAAATCCCCAGACTAATAAAACTGAAAAAAAGATACCTGGATAAGCCCAAATTATAGGAATTCAAACTTGACTGAATTCTTTCTTTCAATGCATCAGTTGTTTGCTTCATTCCTTCAGCATAAACCTGTTTCTGATTTTGGTAAGTTGGGCTAAATAGTAATGATAATGCTTCCTCTGACTTACCCTTGCGAATCAGATCAAAAGCTTGATTCTCTATTTCTACCAGTTTAGTATTAGCAGCATTTGTCTGAAATGTATGACTATCATATGTTTCGGGTGCCAGACTAATTGCTTTCTTAATCCTAGCATCTAATTTGGATTCAAACTGCCGATACCGATCTTCCCATTTCAAATCACCTGTAGTTGCAGCCATGCGTGCGGACATAGTTAGTACTTCGTCAAGATGGATTATTTCACCACTCAAACGTTGCAACTCAAACTCTGTAGTTATTACATAATTAAAATTCTGTTTAATTTCCCAAATATTCCAGCTTCCCAGAGCAACGAACACCAAGCTTAAGATTACAGCTATGGTCAGAACACGCAGAAGGAATTTATTGGCATGATGCTTTAATCTCTTAATGAACAAATTCATAGGAATTGTTTTCTGACTGAGAATAAATTAGCTTAATACTAAGCTCGTTTAATACAGAATTATATGCAGTCGTACACCGCTATTTTAAGAGGAGACAGAGCCAGAAACAGAATACTTTTGACACCACTTTCTTGTTTTTTAGCTCTACCTCATTTACTTGGAATCCGCTATTGTTGAGGATGAAATATCGGAGTTTATCGTCAAAAAGTAAACACAATATATTATGCTTTTGTTGTCGTGATGTTAAGTAAATCTTTTACAAATCAAGCACTAGATTACCAAATATCTTTTATATCCTACTAGCTTATATCCTACTAGCTAAATTTGTTAACTGTTTAAAATTGACTAACCTCAACACTTGATTGACTTCATCTATTGCAATCCAATTTTTCTCAGCCAATTTTTCCATAATTTTAGTTGTTTCTTCCAAACTAATTTCTGTAACATCTGCTAAATCCTGAAAAGGAATATTAAAAATTTCCTTATTATTCTCTTGACCGCAATTCTCACCCAGAGTTATTAAACTATGGGCTAATTTAACAGCTGGTGGTGCAAGGCGCATCTCCAAACGGAGATTTGTTTGTCGTAACCGACGCACCATTAACTGTAACATTCGGTGGTGTAACTGGGAATCTTTAAATAAAATTTGAATAAAGCGATCTCGAGATATACTGAAGAGCTTAACTCTAGAAAGAGCAATAACATCGGTAGAACGGGGAGATTCGTCCAAGATTGCCATTTCTCCAAAAAATTCGCCTTTCCCTAAAATAGCTACAGCACTAGAATTTTCGTTTGCAGTCCGACGAACTTTTACCCAGCCATCGACAATAAAATAAACTGCGTTACCCCAGGAGTCTTCCATCAAAACGGCTCTTCCTGCAGGATATTCGTGTTCTGTCGCTACATTCAACAACCACTCCAGGGTTTGCGGATTGGCTGTACTCATTAAGGGAAATATTTCACTGAAAAATATTGCTTGCATGGAATGTCTGCAACTAGCTAAGTATGCAATTTAAAATTATTTTTATAACTAAAAAACTTATGTAATAGTTCCAGTTAATAGAAAAAAAATTTACAGAACCCAAGCTCTGAAGTGGGATTGTTTGATGATCCCGGTTCCGTTTAGATAAATCCTGAGATTATCATTTTAAAACCAAAAGCATCATAATAAATTTAATTTTTACTTACTTGGCATCGGTAACCTTAATATTACTTAGATTTACTCTTACGTTTTAGTAAAAAACTTGTGATTAACATATCTTAATGATAACGTTTTAGTTATACTTACAAAGTAATTAAACTTTTTCATATTGCTTACTATGAAATTGTATAAAGTACAGACTTAGAACATCAAATTGATTTCAGCCGAAACCTTAAATTCTTTTATATTCTAGGATTACATTACAACATAATAAGTTACTGAACGAAATCAGCGTTTATACTGACATCGCCCCAACTTACTAGACTATTTAAATTTTATTGGTGATTTACATGTATTTGTCCTGGGCAACTCATAAGTAGCAATTTTAACAAGTAATAGATTTAATTTGTCTATCCAAATTTTTTAACAATCTGTTGAGTGATTTGAGAGATTCGATTCTTTCTGGATTCTTACTAGAACTGCGTAATAACTTCCCTTGCAATTCGTGTAATTTATAACTTAGTCTTTGAGATATACTTAATACATCTTCACTAAGACGCGATACCTGTTGATTTTGATAAAACTTTAATGCAGCTCCGCGTAACACCTGTAATGTAGCCTCTTCTCCGTACATTCCCGGCATTATTCGCAGACGTAGTAACACTCGTTGTTTTTGGTAGATGTATTCTTTTTCGATTTGCTGAACTTCTGTTATTGTGGCAATAGACTGGTTGGTAAATCGCTTTAACTCATTCAATACTCCCTGAAAAAGAGATAATTGCAACTCCTCAAGGATGGACTGAATCGCACCATTCTCGCTCCAAAGTATTCGACCATGGTAAGGTCTTCTTTCCAAGTACAATCGACCGATACCACCAGTTACAACTCTTGCTAACAATTCTTCCAATATTCTTCTTGGTGGAAGAACTACAATTTGATCTATAGAAATTGAGGAGTTTCTTTGAGGTAACTGTAAAACTGGTAAGTAATTTACAGATTTAGATTCCGTAAATGATCGGTTCAAGGAAGTTATCTGTATATTTTCTCGCTCCGGAAATGAATTTAGGGAAGAACTAACATTATCAACAGATAATTGCTCGGGTGGACTTGAGGAAATTTCTGCTTCAGAGCTATTTGTTTTAGTATCTCCTATCTCGTCATTCGCTGCTTCATTTAGATCTAAAACTTTTCCTGAATCTATTTCTGTAGATGTATTTTTATGATTTAGGTACGCTGAAAGCATATCTCTATGGATTTCAGGTCTAATTATCTCAGTAGCGATCGCACAATTCATGTAAACTAATATGCTGTTGACATAATCTAGTGCTTCCCGATCTTCTGGATTAACGATACCCAATAGCAAATTATTATTCTCTAATTTTAAAGGTAATATTTGGTGGTATAAGCAAGCTTCAAAGGAAATCACTCTATCAATCAGCGAAAATAGTCGCTTTTGGTTTTCCTTATCCAATAACCCAGCTACATTATTAGATGAATTTTGCTGGTTAGCTTCTGACGTATTTTTCGATATTTCCCCTGAAGACGACATAAGTTCGACTGCTTGTTATTTGGACTTGTACTGAATTGTGTTTCCATCTTAATCGCAGTACAGAAGCATATGTCTTAAATTAAGACAATAGTTAAATAAGTTACTTTTATACCTAGTGATATTCAGCGAAAAGTAAAAATAGGTGGATGAGGGAAAAGTCCCAAATCCAAGGATACTGCACTTTTGGTGCATAATTATTGTTGTGTCCTCAAGGTTTGAGCCGCTAGATAAATTTTAGTCCATTCACCCATTACTTGATGCGTCCTCATTTTTAACTGTTGAGCAATTGCATCCAATGCTACTCCATCTTTAAGCAATACAAGAATTTTGGATTGTTTTTGAGTTAGTTTGTCTTGCAATTCTTCCCATTTGTGGGGTGTCAAACCTAAATTATGCTCTTCGATGGATACACCCAACCAGTTATCTACTAATTGCGGTTTATTTTTTAGAGCAAAGACTCTTACTGCGTGATAGCTAATCTTTTCTCGCAGGCGGTAAACTTCTTTAATAGGTTTGTTTAGACTTTTCGCTATTTCATCTTGTGACTTACCTTGTAAATATAACTTCAACCAAGTAACTGCATTCTCTCCAAGATTTTCATTTTCTCGCAGATACTCTTCAAACTTTTCTTTGACTTCATGACGCAATAATTGCTGCTCTTCGCGATCTTGCTCTTCCTGGTATTCAGCAACTGCTTGTGAGTCTAGTAAGTTAACTCGGTTCTCGTTATCATCCGTAAGCATTTCATCAGATACCATGCGAATCATATCATTGCTTGGAACCTGAGTTAAGCCGCCACGTTGGGAACGACGCAGGTAATTTACGAAACGATAAGCCAACAAAGGTTGATTTCGTACCGGACGCAAGCAATATTCTTCTATACTGGCAAACAAAAGGGCATCATTTAGACGAGCATTGTTTGTTATGTTAGAGATAAAAGCCATTTGCTGGCGCATATAATTGTCGTTTTGGAGTAGTTCCTGTATTACTTCTTGCAATACATCTAGGACTTTGCGCTGGCGATCGCGCGAGAGTGCGATCCAAGTCTGAATTTTACTCCTCAATGTTGCCAAACTTCCCAATCTGACTATGAGATTACGGTACGCACGTTCCCTTCCTACTCCTAAATAACGTTGTTGCAGGATTCGGTATTTATACTCCATCGCTTGTTTCGCAATTTGTAATTCCCTACCATGTAAACCATTGAAACGCTGAGTATCATTACCTAAAAGCCAACAAATAATATGTTCTCTATTTTCTAAGCTTTGCTTTGGACATTCCGCAGCCAACCTTGTTCTCCAAGCTTTTGCAAACTCTTGCTCAATTTTCATTTCAAGATTGCGCTCCTTCAAACCCTGCCTTAAAGTATTCATTACAACCCCCACTTAACATTTTTGATAATATAGTTAGTACCCGGTTCAGATCGCTTATTATTTTGGTTGACATTTAATTGGTCTCACTTTAATTACGTTTCGATTCCCTGGACTTATGCATTTTGCCATATACCTTAACCACAAATTATGATTTTAATCGTGGAGATTACCCTTGACTGTACGTTTTCATAATTTTTCTACCTTTTAACTTTTGTAAATGGTAATATTGGGATATTGTTTAAAAATATCTTCTCAGATCCTATAAGGTATAGGTCAAATCATGAAGAATTTGAGGGAATTTTACGCAACATGAGCAAGTAAATGAAGAAATGATTTCTACTTGTGCGGCATTATCAAAACGCAGCAAGCAGATTGCTTCAAATTAGATGCATACCAAAATACATTTCATCCCAAAATTTTCTCACTTCAAAATGTCCCCAGCCAAAAAAGTATAAAAACACACCAATGCTTTGCAAGTAAAGAAATGCATCAGGGAATGAATCAATTTTGGTTATTCAATTTTAGTTATTGAATTGGATGTTTTATTAGATTTGTTTTTGAGTGTATTAAATTTTATGTTTATTCATCTGCGTATATGAAATTATGTACTAGAGCATTAACCCTTGGCAACTGTTTATTTATAACAATTTTTATTGTTTAATAAAGCTTCAAACTTATGAGTCTATTTTGGTTAATGTAATTTTGACTAATACATAACTTAGGCGCAAATAACGTAATTACATTCATTGCGATTTGAGGTTGACCCATGTAGGATTTCTGTAAGGGAGTAGCAATCCCAAAGCATTGATAATAATTCTGAAGAGACTCGCAATACCTAGATCCTGCGGTGTCAGGGAAGCGATCCCATTTTACGAAGCGCTAAGGTAACGAATATCTCAGTCATATATATAGACTAATTTACAGTCGATTTCATCTAAATGATGTACACTTCATATCTTTAATAATAGAAGAGAGCAGGGACGAGGATAAATATATCTTATCTACTTGCAAAGTGCTGTATAAATTACGATCAACTTTCTAGGGTATTTGGTTTATGTTACAAATAACCAGAATAAGTTACAAAAATGCGATCAGGTATACTTAAAATCAGTTTTATAATTAGAGTTAATTTAAATAGAAAAAATTAAATAGAAAGGTTAGTAAATTTTTTCATGCTCTACTATTTTTGTATTTATAATCATAAATATTGTCCTTAGTTGTATATGGACTAAGGACAGAGAATTAAGAGCAAATACTAATTAATTAAAAATAATTAACGACCATTTGATCTACGAACGATTGGATTCTCTACTGCCAAACGATATTGTTCAACAGCTTCAGTATAAGCAATTGGTAAAACAGCTTCAACATTTTCATGAGGACGGGGAATAATCACCCAAGATTCTAATGTTCCACCATGGCATTTTTCAGAAGCTTCTATTCCAGCATCCATTGCAGCTTTTACTTCTTGTACGTCACCACGAATGTTTATTGTAAAGCGGGCACTACCAACCCTAATATAACCGACAAGAGTTACTCGACCAGCTTTTACCATTGCATCAGCTGCAGCTAATACAGCAGGAAAGCCTTTTGTTTCTAACGATCCAACTGCCTGTAGTGGCATTGGTTATCTCCTAATATTAATGGACAAATGGGGGATAGAAGTTTATTTTACGAATCTTTCTATACAATTGGCATAATAGTTTTTTAATCGTTGCGTTTGAATTGCTTATACGAATGCAATAAAAAATCATTAAAAAAAAAGGAAGCTCTGTGCATTCACTAAAAATTTAAGTTACATTTATATTAAATCATCAATAATATTTTATTTGAAGTTAGATATTTTTTAAAGCAATAGGTACGATCCTAAATTGTACTGACTGGCTAATTCAAAATAAACGAAATGGTTCTGATTCTGGAGTATGGTGAATTGGTAGAATACTTTCTACATTTTCTGGGGGATTAGGAACAATATAATAGGTTATTACTTTACCTCCGTATGCATTATTACCTGCTTCAATTCCAGCTTCAACAGACCTTTCTACCTCAGCAACTTGTCCTCTCACAGCAACAAAGAAACGAGCGCTTTCCGACTTGTCAGATTGAACAATAGTGACCTCAGCGGCTTTAACCATTGCATCTGCTGCTGCAAGTACTGCCGGAAAACCTTGAGTTTCAACAACTCCAACTGCCATTGGCATGGCTTTAATCTCCAGATGTACGTATAAGTATCCTTTATTATACGTTTTTTTTGATCCTTAAATAAACATTACCTGAGTTTGGGTATGACTTTCCAAAAAATGGGATATTTCGACCCAGACTAAGGGGAATTCATCCATACTTTCAACTTCTTCAAAGTTAATTTTGCCAATCTCAGAAAAAGAAAATCATATGAGAAGAGTAGTATTCTTTTCTAGTTGAGTTTTATCCAAAGCAATTAGATCGGTTGAGAATCGTTATGATTTTTCCACCTATCTAATTACTTTTGGGCGTAATTTATATACTGATACAATACCTATCAGAACAAGTTGTTAGTAGTATAAATTGATATATCTTTTATTTTTTTGAGAGCTTTAATCGCATCTGATTTCATAGTTTTGCGGTTAATTTGACAACTCGTGTTGAAATACTTCTGAGCCCCAAAGAAAGAAAACTTATATTCTTCACTACCTCTGAGAAAATCATATATCTGGAAATTATTATCTATAGCTTTTTTAATGCTATAAGCCATCATGACTCTACCAGGCGATAACTTAGAATACTCAGAATTATATCCAGTCATGTAACCATAGGCTCTTTTTTTATTAAGGTCGACAAACATACCTGTTGCTGCAATAGGTTTTTTTTGATCCCAAAGTACGCTCAGCCATAAATTATTATTCTCAGCACAGCGTTGAAATATATCGCGATACATATTCAATAAACTTTTAGGTTGGGAGCCTCTTTGCATCTGCATCAATTTCAATAACGCATCTAGTTGAGTTTTAAAATTATTCCTATGGGTTTCTTCTAAGTGAATGTTGCTCTGTTTTTCTACTTGTCTAAGTGCGTGACGTACATTTTTACGAGCTTTAGGACCCAAGAATTTCTTGAGATACTCTTCCCAACTACTAGGTAAAGGAATATAAGAATATGAATGTTCTTCAATGGACTCTATATGAAACTTATCTTTGCGGAAATATTTAAGGAAACTACTTAGTTGAGAGCCCAATATATTTTGTATTTGAAAGCGATCCCATTCCAAGTTTTCTTGAATGTAGGTAGCAAAATTTTGAATTGCTTCTTCTTCAAATTCCGGCAAACAAACAAATCCTCTATGATCTGCGAGGGGATCCCCTGCTGTATGAAGTGCTCGATATAGTTTTACTCCATTCCACTTCCAAGAATGTATGACTATTGGAAAGAAAGCAATATATCCAGAATCTTGATCGGATTGGAGAGCTAGAATTAACCATTCGTCGGAGTTCACTTCTAGCCAACCACGCAACCATGACCAAGACAAGAATACCTGCGCATGTTTATCGGAATCATAAACTTGATTCCAAGCAGTTTTTAGCTTATCAAATTCCTCGATGCGATTAATGATGCTAGTAAACATATTTCATTTAAAAACAAAAACCCATGAGAGAATATTAAGCTTCTGCTAGCACTAAGTTCAATAAAATACATTAAAGCTTCAGTGAATTTTATTTAAATTTAGAAAATAGTTAGTGTTAAGTTAATTTAAAATAAGAAGTAAGTACAGTATTTCTACTTATGTTTTTTGTTTAGCTGTTAAGTCAAAACAATATCATCAAAGACTATTATGCTTATTGTCTAGCTTTGATATGTTTGCACTACAAGTGTGTAATCAACGCATATCAATCTTGGCGTTCTCTTTAGTTCTGACGTATTGGTGCATCGCTACAATATGGCACATCGCAAAGCAGAAGAAAATGTTTTACTTGCTTTTCTGGCTTTATTATGGTTTTACCATGATATTGCCGTACATTAAAACCTAAATAATCAAATCCTTGTTCAATGTGAACGAATTTTGTTTTTTCGCTTGTTGAGTTCTAGACCCCTAACTTTAGGGACTTCCAAGGAATAAATTATCCAAAAAAACTCAATTCATCTGACTTTATGAGAATGATAATTATGAGTACTACGTTGGTATGTCCTGTTAATTTCGCCGTATCTCCGATTCTCCGTCAGTTTTGGGCTAAATATTGTTGAAAAAACTGAGTTGTTTCAGTCCAAGCTTTCTTGGCAGCTTCCGCAACGTAATTTTTTCCGCTAGGATTAGCAAAAGCATGTCCAGCATTATCATAAATTTGAATATCTGCTTGTTTACCTAATTCCTTGAGAGTCTTTTCAAATTTACGTACGGTACTAACAGGAATCGAAGCATCTTCAGCCCCAAAAATTCCTAAAATTGGCATTTGCAATGTTTTCAGTTGCTCCGGTTTTGCATCGCCAATTTGTCCGCCATAATAAATGACCGTAGCATCTATATCTTTTGGTAACAAAATTGCAGTTTGCAAAGACCAACTACCACCAAAACACCAACCAATTACCCCAACTTTAGAAGCTTTGTTTTGATTGACTAAATATTCATAAGCTTGCTTAAGATTATCCTTCGCTGGATCGGGATTTTTCGATACTGCTTGGAGTAACTTGAGAGCTTCCTCTGGAGATTCAGTTACTTTACCGTTGTATAAATCTACAGCTAAAACTTGATAACCTTCACCCGCTAATCGTCGCGCTACAGATTCGATATTTTCATTTAGTCCCCACCATTCATGAATTGCAATAATTCCTGGTAAGGGTTTAGTTGTGGCTTTCGGTTGAGCGAAATAACCTGTGATTTTCTCACCATTGACAGTAGCATAATTGACTTTTTTAGCTGTAACTTCAACCTTGGGTTTTGCTAGAGCAATTTCCGTTGCTACCGGTTGGTCGTTGTGGTGTGCGATCGCGAGGGATTGGCTTGTATCCTGGCTAAAATTAAAGTTATGCAACCCGAGGTTAAATAGTAAAGTGGCAATTAAAAGTACAGAATAAATAATTATCCACCTGTAGTTTTTTTTATTCATAACCAAATTTCACCATGAAAATAACGTTTTTAATATAGCCAAAAATGATATAGCCTTAAGCGTAACTTATAAAAATGTACTAATAATAAATGAAGGCTAGTGAGTTTTCCCGGTGAATAAATCACTAACAATTACCTTTGCTCCTGCACGACTTAAAGCAAAGGCTGTTTCTCGTCCAATTCTCGTAGTTTCTCCAGTTATATCATGTCCGCTTAATTACTTATGAAAAAATATGTTTGTTTGTCAATACCTTTGCCAAAATAGGAGCCTAGAAAAATTGTGGCAAAAATAGCAAAAATACCCATATATGAGTGTTTCGCTTATAAAATAGTCTGAGTTCTTAGAACCTTTATGCTGTAAGCAACACGTTAAAAATAGCTTTGCGTAAAACTGTGAAGGAATTTTTAGGACTTATTGTTTTTGCCAAGCATCGGAGAAATGGGAGTTTACACATCAACTCACCCTCGTAAATTGGCGAAGGTATTGTTAGTT
>NZ_JASJDK010000170.1 GCF_030065675.1 Mastigocoleus sp. MO_188.B34
AATGTGGACAATGTTAGGGGAAAGAGGTGTCGATGTTTTAGCTTGGGAAAGTTTTAGTCAAGGTTGGCTAACTGATGTTACCAAGCAGTTGAAACTTCAAGATGTTAATGCTTACAAAGCTGATTATGGTCAAATTCCCGATCTCGGGGTGGTAGATACAGACAGAGATGTGGTGTTCGCTTGGAACGGAACAACTTCCGGTGTTAGGGTTCCCAATGGAGATTGGATTAAAGACGATCGCCAGGGTTTGACCCTATGCGATGCAACTTCTGCTGTATATGCAATGGATATTCCTTGGCATAAAATTGATGTATTAACTTATTCTTGGCAAAAAGTTATGGGTGGAGAAGCTGCCCATGGTGTAATAGTTTTATCACCCCGTGCAGTTGCAAGATTAGAAAGTTATACTCCGGACAGACCCCTACCAAAGATTTTCCGTTTAACTAAAGGCGGTAAATTAATTGAAGGAATCTTTCAAGGCTCAACAATTAATACACCTTCGATGTTATGTGTTGAAGATGCATTAGATGGCTTAAATTGGGCAAAATCTATTGGTGGTTTGAATTCTTTAATTGAACGTTCTCAGAAAAATCTCCAAGTCTTAGAAAATTGGGTTGCTAAAACAGACTGGATTGATTTCCTAGTTGCGGATAAATCAATTCGTTCCAATACTTCCATTTGTTTAATTATTGTTGATAGTTGGTACAAGTCTTTAAGCGAGGAAGAACAAGCAGCTAAAGCCAAAGAGTTAGTATCTCTAATGGAGAAAGAAGGGGTTGCATATGATATCGGTGCTTATCGCGATGCTCCTTCCGGTTTGCGGATTTGGGGTGGTGCAACTGTTGATAGCAAAGATATGGAAGCTTTGACTCAATGGTTGGACTGGGGTTTTGCAACTATTAAGAAGAAAAATGGGTAATTTGATGAGGAGTTGAATGAACAGTTAATACTGTTTCCCGGTAGAAGGTTACTTATTGAGTGTGAGGAGTGTTGGGGAGTGTGAGAGGTGTGGGGAGTGTGGGAATAAGAGATATGGCTTATGGTTTGATAGAGTTTAGTTCAGAATTTGTTTGAAACAAATAATTTAGTCCAAGGTTAAAGTCCTAGGAAAATGCCTTAGAGGAAACACTACAAACTACCCGAAAACCAACATCATACTCCATACTGGCGGGACTGCGATCAAAGCGGTAAGCAGAACGACAGAATACAGGATTGATATACCAAGAACCGCCACGCAAAACTCGAGAACGATTGTCATTATCACCGTCACTTTCAACCCAAGCACTACCCGTATTAGGTGCGCCATAATAACGCTCGTGTCGGGTATCTTCGCACCACTCCCAAATATTACCGTGCATATCATACAAACCAAAAGCATTGGGAGGAAAACTCCCTACTTCTGTTGTTTCCTGACGGTATTTACCCTTAGGTCCATTTGCATAAGTTGAGTTGCCATCGTAATTTGCTAAGTTAGTGGTAATCGTCTCACCAAAGTAAAATGGTGATGATGTTCGCGCTCGACAAGCATATTCCCACTCAGCTTCGCTAGGTAAACGATATGTTCTTCCGGTTTTCTCTGTTAATTTCTGGCAAAATTCATTTGCATCATACCAGCTAATCCGTTCAACAGGGCGCATTTCCCCAGGGAAATGAGAAGGATTTTTACCCATGATTTCTTGGTATTGTGCTTGGGTGATAACAAACTTACCAATAAAAAAGGATTTTATATTAACTTTATGTTGAGGGCTTTCATCATCATCTTGTCCCTCTTCACCTGTTGGCGAACCCATAAAAAACTCACCACTGGGAATTTCTATCATTTCCAAACTAATGCCATTCCCCAAATATTCTGTAAAATACTTAGCACTACTAGATTGAGTATTGATAATATTTCCTTTGGCGTTAATTGTTACTAT
This sequence comes from Mastigocoleus sp. MO_188.B34, assembly GCF_030065675.1. GTDB lineage: Bacteria > Cyanobacteriota > Cyanobacteriia > Cyanobacteriales > Nostocaceae > Mastigocoleus. The sequence goes on from NZ_JASJDK010000170.1 coordinate 1,917, forward strand.
TTCAAAATCAAAACTTTTGAGATAAGGAACACCACACACTACCCTAAAACCAACGTCATGCTCTGTACTTAGCGGGCTGCGATCGAACCGATAAGCAGAACGACAGAACACAGTATTTATATACCAAGAACCGCCGCGCAGTACGCGACAACGATGATTGCTGTCAGTCCAAGCACTACCATCATCGGGTGCACCATTGTAGCGATCGTGTCGGGTATCTTCACACCACTCCCAAACATTACCGTGCATATCATATAAGCCAAAAGCATTAGCAGAAAAACTTCCTACTTCCGTTGTTTCCTGGCGATACTTTCCTTTGGGTGCATTTGCATAAGTAGAATTACCATCATAATTTGCTAAATTAGTGATGATTGTTTCACCAAAATGAAACGGTGTTGTAGTTCTGGCTCGACAAGCATATTCCCATTCAGCTTCACTAGGTAAACGGTATATTCTTCCTGTCTTTTCTGTTAATTTCTGGCAAAATTCAATTGCATCATTCCAACTGACTTTTTCTACAGGACGTTTTTCTCCTAGGAAACGAGAAGGATTTTTACCCATAATTTCTTGGAATTGTGCTTGGGTCACAGCAAATTTACCCATGAAAAAGGGTTTTATATTGACTTTATGTTGAGGACTTTCATCATCATCTCGCCCTTCCTCAAGCACCGAAGAACCCATGAAGAATTCACCTTCAGGAATTTCTACCATTTCCAAACCGATTCCATTACCTAAATCTTCTATAAAGTACTTGGCACTGTGGGTTTGATTTTTGATGATATCTCCTTTGGAATTAACTGTAATCACTTCAAAGTTAAAACTTTTGAGAGTAGTTTTACTGTTAAATAATGAAAATTTAATACTGCTTTCATTGCCAGATTTTTCTGAACTCCCTGTATTCAAACCATCTGAAATACTTTGTTCTCCTGAAAAATTTTGTAATATTGTTCTTCTGGAAATAGCAGCATTAAATCTACTTTCAACTGAATCTGATTCTTGATTCACTTTGTGGCGTTTCCAACTATTTGTTGTTGGAGATTTTTTGGAGGAAGAACTGATTGGAGAATAATCTGGGGAAGAAGTGACGGGGGAAGAAGGTTTGGGAAAAAATCCCGATGATTGTTTTGATTGTAATGATTGTTGAGATTTAGGTGTGCTTGAAGGTTGTGGTTTTGCTTGACCTTGTGATTGGGATATTAGAGGTGTAGGTGTTTTTTCTTGAGAACTCTGTCCAGTATTTTTTTCTAACAGTCCTGGCTGAGAAGATATTGAGAATTGTATTTGGTTTGAAGAATTAAGGTCTTGTAATACATCTTGTGCACAAGGGTAACGCAAACTAAAATGACGGCGCACCATTTTTGTAATTACTTCTCCTAGCTCTTGACTAACATGCGCCCGCTCCAACCAGATCACTTCACCAGTTTGGGGATTTTCTTCCAACTCACAAGGCTGAACCCCACTCAATGCAGCAATTACAGTCATCCCCAAAGCATAAACATCACTCGCCAAACAAGCTTTACCTAAACCCTGTTCGTTTGGCATATATCCTGGCGTACCAATGATTGCACTTGAAGCAAGTTCGCCACGAGAGTTGACAATTAAACTTCCCAATTCTTTTACTGCGCCAAAATCGATCAGAAAAATTTTTCCATCTTCTCGACGACGCATCAAATTTTGAGGTTTTATATCTCGGTGAATGACTTCATACTGATGCACAAAGGATAATACTTCTAAGACTTCTTGTAATAACTTGCTGACAAAAGCCTCATCAAATCGCCGACCTGGAGATATTTCTTGACCTAAATCGTGTCCTTCAATAAATTCTTGAACAATGTAAAGATTATCTCTTTCTTGAAAATGTGCTAGTAATCGGGGTATCTGAGGATGTTCTCCCAGTTTTTCCAAAATTGCTGCTTCTTTATGGAAACACTCTATTATTCGCGGTTGTGTTTGATCTGGACGTAATTGTTTAACCACACATAGAGGTTTACTTGGTTGCATGATATCTCTTGCAAGAAAAGTAATTGCAAAACCACCACCACCTATTTTTTGAGTAACTTCATAACGTCCAGCTAATGTGGTCACAATATCCCAATCTCCCCAATTCACCTAAGACAGAGTTTAAATATCTGAACTAAAATTTCGCAATATACTTTAAATTGTCTAATTCAGAGCTTCATTCGAAAATTTTGTTTTAATGAAGTTTTTATAAATTAGTTGAAATTCCATAATAATTTGGGATTTTTTGTTGCTTCAAAGATGCTTTACACGGTTGTCATAAAATATTTTGCAGCAATTAAAATTTGCAGCAATTACTATTATTATGAAAAAAAACAATGATATCCAAATAGAACTGAAAAAACAGGTCAAAAATATAGTATAAATACAGGTCAGTGGTTGTCTTGCCTAATGGAAAAAATTCTGAGTTTTATACATTCTATAAATTTACTAATAAGCAAGATAAATAAACTAAAATGTAGATTTTCGCGGGAAAATTTGCCATTTATGCCGAAAAGTCTTCCTAAACGACCAAAATAGATAGTTTAAATCTCAATAAAGGAGTTACGGCGCAATATCAGACACTACTCGAAAACCAAAGTAGTTGAAGTAACTCGTAAAGAAAAACCAGTAGCGGTTAGCACAGCGACAATCAGAAGGAGCGGAATTCCAAGAACCACCTCGAAGTACCCTGAAACGATTGTTACTGTTCCTAATCCATGCACTGCCGTCATTGGGTGCGTTGTTGTAATTTTTATGTAAAGTGTCTTGACACCATTCCCAAACGTTACCATGCATGTCATACAATCCAAAAGCATTGGGGGGAAAAGTCCCTACCTCTGTTGTTCGGTTACGATATTGCCCCTTAATCCCATCGCCATAAGTCGAAGTACTGTTGTAATTTGCCAAGTTGCTGGCAATTGTCTCACCAAAATAAAAAGGTGTTGTAGTTCTGGCTCGACAAGCATATTCCCACTCAGCTTCAGTTGGTAAGCGATATTCTCTTCCTGTTTTCTCAGTTAGTTTTTGACAAAATTCAATGGCATCATTCCAATTTACGCTTTCTACAGGAGCTCTTTGTTGTTTGAATACGGAACGATTTTTGCCAGTTACAGCTTGGTATTGTGCTTGAGTCACAGCAAATTTACCCATAAAAAAGGGTTTAAGATTTACTTCGCGCTGGGGACTTTCATCAGTATCTCGTTTTTCTTCACTGGGTGACGAACCCATAATAAACTTACCAGAAGGAATTTCTACCATCTCTAATGTGACACCGTTACCCAGATCCTCTGTAAAATACTTGGCGCTACCCGGTTGTATCTCCACAATCTTTCCTTTTTGGTTAACTGTAACTATTTCAAATTCAAAACTCTTAAGGGCATTAGCACGATTTGGCGATGGGGGTTGAACCGTATTTCCCATCATAGGTTTTTCTGGGATTTCAGCAATATCTGAATCCAAAGGATTTGAAGGATTATTTTCAGTTAAACCTTTATTTAAGATATTTTGTAAAATTTTCTGACTAAATATTTGCTGTCCTAAAATAGCAGCGATAAAACCACCTCCAACTAAACCGATAGTTTGAATAAATTTGCGACGTTTCCAATCATTTCCTATGTAAAAAATAGTTGTTAAAGCTGATAATTTATCTGCTTCTAGCTTGAATTTTTCTTTTGGTTTCTGTGCTATTTGTAGTGTTGTTAATGTCGATAATTGTGTTGATTTCGCACCACGGGTAAGTGCTTGCAATGCATCCTTAGCCGAAGGATAACGCAAACTAAAATGACGGCGCACCATTTTACTGATTGTTTTTGCTAGATGGGGGCTAACTTCTGCCCTATCTAACCAAATTAGCTCACCTGTTTGGGGATTTTCTTCCAACTCAGAAGCTTGAATACCAGTCAAAGCTGCAATTGCAATTATTCCCACAGCATAAATGTCACTGGCAAAACAAGGTTTACCTAAACCTTGTTCGGTCGGCATATATCCGGGTGTACCAATTGCAATACTTGAAGCTATCTCTCCCTGGGTATTTACAACCAATGTTCCCAACTCTTTAACCGCACCAAAGTCAATCAGAAAAATTTTCCCATCCTCTCGACGACGCATCAGGTTTTGGGGTTTGATATCTCGATGAATTACTCCTTGCTGATGTACGAACGACAATACTTCTAAAAGATCTTGCAATAAATTACGGACATAATTTTCGCTCAGTATTTTCCCCGGATATATTTCGTTAGTTAAATCTTGCCCTTGAATAAATTCTTGAACAATATAGAAGTCATCACCTTCTTGAAAATGGGCTAATAGTCGGGGTATCTGAGGATGTTGCCCTAACTTCTCCAAAATAGCTGCTTCTTGGTGAAAAAACTCTATTATTCGCGGTTGTGTTTGATTTGGACGTAATTGCTTGACAACACATAAAGGTTTGCTTGGTTGCATGATATCCCTAGCTAGAAGGGTAATTGCAAAACCACCTCCACCTAGTTGACGATTAATTTCATAACGACCTGCGAGTATAGTCACAATACCCCAAATCTCCCGCAATAAAGATAAAACAGAGCTTATATATTCAAACTAAAACTTCAGAAAATGATTTATTTTGTCTCGTTGATAACTTTATAACAAAAAAACTTAATAGGACGATGATAGCTAAACTCTTAGGAGTTAACTTTTTAGAGATACGTTTAAGAGATTAACTAATTCAGTTTTTAACTTCTACGATAGTTTTGGATATTTTTTGGTGAAAATGTGTTACTTTATGCCTGAAATTAAATCAAGAATAATAAAACTCCGTAATTCTACTCTATTTTTACTTTAACGCTATAAATGAATTTTAGCAGTGTAACTACAAAGCTATATCTTTAAAAAGTGATTAAATAGACACAATATTAAATTTTGCGACAAAAAATCTAAATAATGACGATTATTTTCAAAATTGAACAAATCAAAATGTTTTAAATCAAAATATCTTGCTTGGGTTAAGGGGCAAAATAAGTATCAAGGTTAAAATATTACCAAATAAGTTTGGGTATCTCACTGCATGCCACTCGAAAACCATAGTGGCTGAACTTAAGTTCTGGTTTATTGTAGTAGCGTCTGGCAGAACGACAGAGGTCAGCATAGTAACGCCAAGAGCCACCGCGTAGGACTCGACGAGGATCGTTAGTATTCCTAATCCAGGCGCTACCATCATTAGGAGCACCATTGTAATTTTTATGCCACATGTCTTGACACCACTCGTAGACATTACCGTGCATATCATATAAACCAAAAGAATTGGGAGGGAAGCTTCCTACTTCTGTTGTCCGCCCACGATATTGACCGTTTGGTGCATCACCATAGCTATAGTTGCTGGCATTATAATTTGCTAAATCCGTGGTGATTGTCTCGCCGAAGTAAAATGCAGTGGAAGTTCCAGCACGACAAGCATATTCCCACTCAGCTTCACTGGGTAACCGGTACGTTCTTCCAGTTTTCTCTGTCAGTTTTTTGCAAAACTCAATGGCATCATTCCAGCTTACCTGTTCTACTGGATATTTTTCTCCTTTGAATAGAGAAGGATTCTTACCCATGATTGCTTCATACTGTTGTTGGGTAACAACGAACTTACCGATAAGAAAAGGTTTGACAGTTACGTTATGCTGTGGGGTTTCACTGCTATCTGCTTTTTCCTCATCTACTGGAGAACCCATTAAGAAGTTACCACCGGGAATTGATGCCATTTCCAAAGTAATCCCATTACCTAAATCTTCTGTAAAGTATTTAATATTTAAAAATTGACGATTAATAATATTTCCACTTGCGTCAACTTTCACTACTTGATCTGGGCTACTTTGGAATAAAGTTTTTCCTAAAACAGTGACTAGAAAGCTACCGCTTGTAAAACCAATAATCTGAAGAACTTTCCGACGCGACAAATTAACTGGTGGTGATGGAACTGGTGATGTTTGGTTTACTGGCTGTGTTGTCGGCGTTGGGTTTGAGATTGTTTGATGTGATTCAGGGGAAATATAGGAATTGGAATTTGATATTGAGTTTGATATTGAGTTTGATATTGAATTTCGATTTGGATTTGGTGTTGAATCTGAGTTTGATTTTAAATCTGGGTGTGATTTTGAGGTTGATTTTATTTGTTGTGACTTTGGATAAAAATCTGGGTTTGGAGTTGATGCTATTGAATCTTTTGAGCTTGTTTGTTGTGACTTAGGGGAAGAATGTGTGTTTAGATTTGATTTTTGGTTTGAGTTTATTTGTTGTGGTTTCTGCGAAGGCTTTATATTTGAGGCTTTTAAACTGATTTGTTGTGTTTTAGAAGAAGGATGTGAGCTTGGATGAGGTAGATTTGAGCTTTCTAAGTTTGTTGTTTCTACCTCAGAGGAAAGATTTGGGTTGGGATTTAATGTTGAATTTGAACTTATTTGTTGTGTTTTAGGGGAAGGATGTGGAGTTGAAGTTAGATTTGAGTTTATTTGTTCTGGCTTGGGAGAAGAAGTTGGTGTCAGTGTTGGTGTTGGGGTTATTTGTTGCGGTTTGGAAGTTGGAATTAGTTTTATTGGGTTTATTGGTGCTGGTGGAAGTGCTTGATTATTAAGAGCTTCCAATGCATCATTTGCACATGAATAACGCAAACTAAAATGACGACGCACCATTTTGTTAATAACTTCTGCAATATCCTGACTAACTTGTGTCCTTTCTAACCAAATTACTTCACCATTTTGGGGATTATGCTCTAATTTAGAAGGTTTGACACCAGTCAAAGCGGTAATTGCAGTCATTCCCACCGCATAAACATCACTAGCGAAGCAAGCCTTACCTAAACTTTGCTCTTTAGGCATATATCCTGGCGTACCAACAATTATACTGGAAACCAGTTCTCCACGGGAATTGACTATCAAGTTTCCCAGTTCTTTAACCGAACCAAAATCAATCAAAACTATTTTCCCATCTTCCCGGCGACGCATCAGGTTTTGGGGTTTGATATCTCGATGAATTACCCCATATTTATGTACAAATGATAATACTTCTAAAATATCTTGTAATAAATTACGAACATCATCTTCACTCAAGCGTTTTCCTGGAAATATCTCATTAGTTAAATCTTTGCCTCCAATAAATTCTTGAACAATGTAGAGGTTATTTCCTTCTTTAAAATGTGCTAAGAGCTGGGGTATCTGAGGATGCTTTCCCAACTTTTCCAAAATCACTGCTTCTTTATGGAAAAATTTTATTGCTCGTGGGTGTGTTCGATGAGGACGCAGTTGCTTGACTACACATAAAGGTCTACTTGGTTGCATCATATCTCTAGCGAGAAAGGTAATTGCAGAACCTCCTCCACCTAGTTGACGAATAAGTTCATAACGTCCAGCTAACATTATCACGGTATTTCAAATCTCCCCAAATTCCGCTAAAGAAGAGTTTAAATTTCTTGGGTAAAATTTTGCAAGATGATTTAAATTGTTTGACTATGAAGTTAACAAATAAGTGTTTTTTAATAAAGTTTTCGAGATATTCTGTTAACTTAATTATTTGGAAAAGATACTTTATTTGATCAAAAAATCATAGATTACACTCTATAATCATACATCTGAAGATAATAATTTTATTTTCAAAAAACATCCTTTAGGCTTATACAGTTCAAAAAAACAGAGGTTTAAATGTCTTAAATATTACTAGTTATTTTTTCGGTAAATTATTACTTAGCGAAATGCTACAAACAACTCGCATCCCAAAATCTTCGTAGCCGTAGTTGGGATCGTCATAGTAACGAAAAGCTGAGCGACAATATGCTGGAAGATTACTCCAAGAACCACCACGTAATACCCTATGAGTATTATTGTTGTCTTCGATCCAAGGACTACCATCATTGGGTACATTTTTATAATTGTCTTGCCAGGTATCTTGACACCATTCCCGAATATTCCCATGCATATCATATACAATTATTTGAGAAACTTTTTCGATACTTATTAAATTACATTTTGTAACAGTAAATTTAATAATGATCATAACAGTTACTTGAAATCAAAAAATAAAATTAATTTTCAATACATATATTGCTCTAATAGATACTATTAGTAATACCTATAATTAATGGTAATTCCTAACTAATACTTGAGAACGAAAAACACAAAATAATTTTTTGGGCTAATAAATAATCTCAAATTTAATGTCAAGTTGAATTCAAAAAATATATAGATCAAAAATGGCGTAAACTTATATTTAAAGTGAAATTAATTAATTTTTTCTCATGAATTAATATTTGTGAGTAATTTTGAATACAATATGAATTATATGTAGGCTCAAAAAATACTAAATATTTCCTCATTAGAATTAATTTGTATTGTAATAGATTACTAAGTATGCAAGAACCACAAGTAACAATTGTAGTAGTACCAAGGGAGCGTTTTAGCTGTACCCAACGCTCTCTAGAAAGTATTTACGAACATACAGAATTACCTTTCAAATTAATTTATGTTGATGGGAATTCCCCAAAGAAAGTTCGACAATATATAGAAAGTCAGGCGCAAGAAAAAGACTTTAAAGTTATTCGTACAGATTACTATCTATCTCCCAATCACGCTCGGAATATCGGTCTAAGCCATGTCGATACTAAATATGTGGTGTTTGCTGACAATGATGTAGTTGTATCTCCAAATTGGCTCAAAGCTTTAATTAACTGTGCAGAGGAAACAGGTGCAACGGTAGTCGGTCCTCTGATGTGTGAAAAAGAACCAGTACATCAAAGAATTCATTTTGCAGGTGGAGAATCCCACATTGTTACCGACGTCAATGGTAGACGACATCTGCGTGAAAAGATGTACAAACAAGGTCAGCAAGTAGCAGATTTACGTCCCCAACTTCAACGTACCGAAACAGAATTAGCAGAATTCCATTGCGTGCTAGTTCGCACGGAAATATTTGAGCGCATCGGTTATCTGGACGAGGGGATGCTAAATACCAAAGAGCACCTTGATTTCAGCATGACAGTGGCGGAGGCTGGAGGTAAGGTATATTTTGAACCTGATAGTCTGATCACATATGTACCTGCTCCTCCCCAGGACTTAACGGATATGCACTTTTATATGTTGCGTTGGAGTGATGCTTGGACTCTGGATAGTTTGAAGCATATCCGTGAAAAGTGGGATTTGTCGGAAGATGGATATTTCAAAAACAAACACAAGAAATTGGGATGGCGTCGTAGTGGGACAATAATTAAACCTTTTGTACGTCGCGTGAGTTTCGGTTGGGAGAATAAACCTCTGAAAAGAGCTTTGAAATTCTTTGATAGAATTTTGAATCGCTATCTAACCAATCGTTATGCAGAACATTTTGCTCAAAATAAGCTGGAATTAAGACCTATCAATAAACCTGAATCAAACACACAAGAATTATCGCAGGTGTAGTAGGGGCTTTAAACCCAATTTAGACGAACTTGGGAAGCAAACTGGATTATTGAGCGAGCAAAAAACAGCAGCCTGTTAGATTCACGTAAGTACATCTACTCGTTTATGGGAAAAATTTTACGATAACTGCATAAAAAATAAAAGTCGTCCGTATTAACAATTAACGAGCTTGGAAACTCTATTTTTACGCAACTAGTGAGGTCTTAACTTGTGAAACGTTTGACAAATCATCGTTTTTAGTAAATTTATCTTCTCTGAGGTGAAATTTATTTTCTCCAAGATGATTTATCAAAGTTCTAAATAAATGGGTCACAATATCAGAGTCAATGGGCTCTGATTTTTTTTGGTATGAGCTAAAATGCGATGTATAAAAACAGTATTGTTCCTAATTAATGACTATTCGCAAATAAGAAATCAGGTAACTCGAGAACGTGAAAGTAAAACAGTCCTAAAATTAAGAATGTATAAGCCGTTGAACTTCCCAAACCCACCAATAAATCTTTCTTGAGGTTTCTTTCTTTCTGCTGTTCCACAAAAATATCTGTTACCCCCATTTGCATCATCAAAATACCCAAAACGTTGGATATCCAATAACCGATAATCGTAAAGGGTAAAAACAAATCCTGAGAAATCCAACTGACTGCGTAACCGAAAAGATAAGCGATGGGTAGGTTAAAGAACAGGTCGTTCCACCAAGATAATGGTGAGAGCATATAACCCACACCCACAAAGACTAACCCCTTGATTTTTGTCAGCATTCTTTCAAGCTTTGTTTATCCGCCATATCTATTTTTCAACTTTTGTTAACAACTGTAAAGGTCTTAGTTTGTGAACAGGATTTATGTAAACTGAATTGTCATTGCGATGCAAGGAAGCAATCTCACTAATTTTGGTAGTATGAATTATTTTGCAAAGATGTCTATTAATTAAACTAACTCATATTTTTTCATAGTACAGATGGAGAAACAAATGCATATACGGGAAGCGTCGAATTCAGATTTGGAAGATGTGTTATTGGTAGAGCGTTTAGCCTTTGGTGAAGAAGAAGAAGCTGAGTTAGTGAAGTATCTTGTAAGCGATCGCAGTGCATACCCAATTTTATCTCTGCTTGCTTTTAAAGATGAACGCCCTGTAGGACATATTTTATTTACCAAGGCTCATCTCAGAAATAATCAAAATAGGCTACCAGTATCAATAGCGATTTTAGCCCCTCTAGCAGTAGTCCCTGATGCTCAAAAGCAAGGAATTGGGGAAAAGCTAATCGAAACGGGATTAGAACTTTTATCAAAATCAGGAGTTGCTCTGGTATTTGTACTCGGATATCCGGAATACTATTCAAGACGTGGTTTCAAACCAGCAGGTCGTCTTGGATTTGATGCACCATATCCTATCCCAGATAAACATGCGGATGCATGGATGGTTCAAGCTCTTCGTCCAGGTGCAATCGGTTCTATTTCTGGTCAGGTCATTTGTGCTGATACTCTCAATAAACCTGAATATTGGCGAGAATAGCGCTATGCGCAAGTCAAAATATGAGCAGATGATATCCAAGTGATGAATATTTTTCGATTTGTGGTTTCCACATTTCATGGTCTGTACCGATACCGTGCAATAACAATAAGGTTTCGGTTTCAGAAGTTTTGTCACCAAATGTTGTGTAGTAGGTTTGTGTACCGTCTGGGTTGTAGAGTAGCCATACTATGCTTTTGGATTTTATGAGATTATGGTAGCTATTATGTGGATTTCATGGTGCTACAATTTTATATTTCGAAACCAATTGTGACATTCTGGGGTGCAGAATATGACTTATAATTATGAGATAATTACTGTCAGTAAAAATACTTGTATAAAACAAAATAAAATGTTATGGGAAATACTTTATTGGAATTGGGTACTAATTTTTTAGGACTGCCAAATTCTGAGACGGAAGGATTTACTTTAAGTGGTGCGATCGCAGAATTATTACCTAATATTAATAGTCAAAATCCTTTGGTTGGGACTCTGTTAAATACCTACCAAGATGAAATACAGCAGTTTTTGAATCAAAGTCTTCCTACTCCTGAATTAAATATAGGAAATGATGCTCTAGACACAATTTTCAACCCAATTATCTCAAATCTTTCGGTTGAAACATCAAATACGAATCAATCGATCATTAATCAACGGGAAGATATTACTAATATTAGACCCCAGAGTTCAATATTTGACTTTATTACCGGATTTAGAACTGTATCCACTTTCGACCTTGGAGCCGATCTCAGTCGCGAAAATCGTTTTTACAATCTTCCTTATCCCAACGATTTACGATTACATTCAGATGGCAGCAATTCTCATTTTGACCAATAATCGTTTAACCCGAAAAAAAATGGAAGCAAATGGAACCGGACTAAAGGGTTTTCAAGACAAATTATTAGTAAATTTT
>NZ_JASJDK010000045.1 GCF_030065675.1 Mastigocoleus sp. MO_188.B34
CATATTTTATATATAAATAAATAATTGGTATATATAACAATGGCAAATATAAATATTGTTTGGTTATGAAGATTTTTCTGTTAAAAAAAATTACTAAAATGTCTTCATAACATTAATTAATATAATTTGTTGTGACTGTGATTTTATTTCTGCACCCGTAGAAAATATTCTTTACAACACTGTAGCCAAATATCTAGAAAGTACCTAATATTTTACGCAAATACTAGGATAAAAAATCACTCTAATCTATGTCCATATAATCTTGAATTGCTGAATAAGTCGTGCTCTGAAGATACACGTTGCAATGTATCTTTTTTAACTGTTTGTGCGATCGCAAATAATTACTGCCTAACGAGCAAAAAAATAGCAAAAATCGGCACATTTTCTTAGAAAACAAAATCTACCCCGAACAAAAGCGTTGTAAGTGTATATTTTTGGGGATAACATGGAGAATAGCTCATTAATCGCTTCTCACAACACATTTGGCTTCAGTTTTTTTATGGACATTCAGTTAATCAACATCGGTTTTGGTAACATCGTCTCTGCCAACCGAGTAGTTGCCATTGTCAGTCCAGAGTCAGCCCCGATTAAACGGATTATTACCGATGCCAGAGATCGAGGTCAACTGATTGATGCTACTTATGGTCGTCGTACTAGGGCTGTTATTATTACTGACTCAAGCCATGTAATACTTTCTGCAATTCAACCAGAAACAGTAGCAAACCGCTTCGTGATTTCTCGTGATCATCATCAAAATGTCGATAACTAAGGAAATATGGGTTACAAACCTTATTTTCATTTATGCTGTACCAACAGCGCAATGTGAATTAAAATAGTCTTCTGTTTAACAGGCTACTAATTTTATTGGTCAATGGTGATATTGCCAACGCACAAACACCAAGTAACTAATGAATAATATCTAATGTCTATTGATTGATTCACAAGTTGAGCGGATGATGCAAGTTTTATCAATCAAAAGTGGTGCTACTACCAAAGAACAATATCTATCTCCCGGCAAATTAATGATTTTGACCGGTCCAAGTGGAGTAGGAAAAGGTACTTTGATGCGAACCCTGCTCCAGCGTCATCCAGAACTTTATTATTCTGTCTCTGCGACGACTCGCACTCCTCGTTCTGGGGAGACTGATGGCATAAACTATTACTTTGTTAGCCGGACTAAGTTTGAACAACTAGTTGCTAGCGGAGAATTCTTGGAGTGGGCAGAATTTGCGGGTAATTACTACGGTACTCCCCGCCAACCCGTGCTTGAGAAAGTTAATTCTGGCAAAACAGTTTTACTGGAAATAGAGTTAGATGGAGCGCGACAAGTGCGTACTTCCTTTCCTCAGGCTATAAGTATTTTTATTTTGCCACCTTCTTTGGAAGAGCTAGAAAAACGTATAAGATCCCGTAATCAGGATTCTGAAGATGCGATCGCTCGTCGTTTAATACTAGCTCAGGACGAAATTACTGCTGCAGATGAGTTTGATATCCAAATTGTCAATGATGATTTTGAAACAGCTCTTTGTTCCCTGGAACAAGCAATATTTGGATAACTTTTATTTGCTGAACTTTGATTTTTTAGGCATTTAAGTAGTTTCGATGACCCACAGAAGAGTTAAGTTTTTATAATTTAAAGCTCTTGGAATCGCATTAAACCCCTTAAAGGTATCTTATTTTTTTAGATACTAAATATAAATTGTGGAGCCCTCGAATTCAAACATATAGGTAAAATTTACTTTGCCTATTTGTTTTTATCTTTGAAATGTTGGAAAAGATTGTGAATTTTATTTTTCCCCTGTAGTTTCAAATAGAATATTTTTTAATAACAATAATCGGTCTCAAATTATTCCAGACACAATCTCATTGATCTGATTTTTAAATAATGACGATCGCTAATGGGTGTAAAGCTCATAATTATCTCAAAATAATTTGCAAAATCATTTAGGATGTAATTATCAAACCTGTTACATCACATTTTTTGAACCAATCAAAAAAATAATTACCAATTAATATTGAACAATTGATAATTTTTACTAAGTTTACATACAAATTTTCGCTAGATTCTATCTAGCGATATTTTTTCTATAAAAATATCTACGGCACATAAGTAAATTTTTATGTAAACCCCCCTAAAACAGGAGGGTTTGAGAAAATTAAAAGTCTTGAAAGCTCTGTTATGATGTGTAAGTTTGCGACAACTTTTTGTTCTGACTCTCAGCAAGGAAAGCCCACCACTTATCCAGTTTTAACTTTCTCTAGATAGCTTATAAAAATTATTTAGTCAGCCAACTAAATTTTTATTTTCTACCCAACCAAGCCTTGTAAAAATGCGAGATTGCTGGTCAAGAAGTAAGCTGTGACAGCACCACCAATGCCACCCACTAAAAAGGCACTAGCAAAATTGTTCCAGCCTTCCTTGGAGGTAAAAGCATCTGGAAGAGTTGGTACAGTAACACTTGCCAATGCTTTGGAAGGATTACTGTTTGCATATAAAGATAAACAAGCAGTAAGAATCACAACTAGTCCAACAGCTCCAAGCAAACCAGCCAAATTAGCATTAGTAGCATTACGAAGGGGACCTAGCTTCGCAAATGGTCCAAACAATAAATAACCGTGAGCCATACCAACTTCTAGACCGCGTCGAAAGGGTGTTAACCCAGGACGATAAGCAGGTAGGTTATTGATATACCACTTCACAATGGGGGAACTATTTACTGGAGTTTCCAGATTTCCCTGTTGCGGATCGCGTCCAGCAGCAGTAACAACCTCTTGATTGCGAGGATCGCTTGCAGCTTGTGCCATATTTTGTGTTCGCCTCTAATTTAAGATTTTGGCATTATTTTATATTAATAATAATTCTATATAAGTGAACTTTTACTAGGCAACTTTAGAAAAATTAATTAATTGTTCTAATTATGATGAAACTCGCGAGCTGTTGCCAGCATCACGAGTTAAATAATTATCTTGAGTACTAGCTTTGAAAAGACTTTTAGCCTATCAAACTAGAGAAAATTACCAATTTAATTCAGGTTTAATAACTAACACAATTATTGGCATTAGTCACCCTTAATTGTGTTAAATATTATCATCTTTTATGGTAGAGGATGAAAAAGTAAGTCAGGAAAGAAGCGATTGAATTCAATCAAAATTCCTGCAGTAATAAATAACCAAATTGTAGTTATTACTGGCGCAGTACATAAGAATTTAACGAAGTTACTCTGCGTATCCATTATTTATCTCCCTTCATAAGTAAAATTATTTCCACTCGCTTAACGAGGTGAAATTGGAATTTCCGAATCTTTAGCTGTTAACTCTCCGGAAAGTAGTTCTTTAGCAGCAGCAGCAGGCCAAGCAAAGCCAGATGCCATCAATGGAAGCGCTAGAGAAACATCGATTTGGATTTCTTTTTGTTCGGAATTAGATTCTTTACGAACAGCAATTAAGTAGGCGCGACCTACCCAACCAATCCAACCAGCGATGTAAAGGAACAACAAACTGGGAATTAGAAAATCACCAGCACGCTCGAGGCGACCATCCACAATTAGGTGAGGCAAACCTTCAGGACCGCACAGTGCTTGAGAATAACGCTCAAATCTCTTTTTCCCTGAATTGGGATCGGCTGTAGTGTTACGAGCAGAGGCTGCTCTTTGCTGGAAAGCAGGAGATTCACTACAGGGTACCAGGTCAGCTCCTAATGCCAAACTGGATGGCACATAACTAAACCACAGAAAAATTGCAAAAATCAGAGCAAACAATCGTTGCATAGATTATGTTTCCTTTTATTACGAAACCAAAAGTTTTTGTACAAAACGAAGCGGCTTGCACAATTTTATTTTTACTTAACTAGCAAGTCATCATACTCTTGATAAGCAAACTGAGTAAAGTTGAAGTAAATAAAATTTAAAGCTTTGCAAACAAATTTTAACTAGGTGTTACTTAAAAATGACTAATATTCTAGCCATAGAGACAAGTTGTGATGAAACTGCTGTTGCAATTGTTAACAATCGTCAAGTCTATAGTAATGTAGTTGCTTCTCAGATCCCCATACACAAATTGTATGGTGGCGTTGTACCGGAAGTAGCTTCACGACAGCATTTAGAAAACATTAACTTGGTCGTGACTCAAGCTTTGGAACAAGCTCAACTGGGTTGGGATCGAATTGATGCTATCGCCACAACCTGTGCTCCGGGATTAGTTGGAGCACTATTGGTTGGTCAAACAGCCGCGAAAACTTTAGCAATGGTACACGATAAATCTTTTTTAGGAATCCATCACCTCGAAGGTCATATTTACGCTACTTATTTGGGCGATCCGACCTTGGAGCCGCCTTTTCTAAGTCTATTAGTTTCTGGAGGACATACTAGTTTAATTTATGTTAAGGACTGTGGTGTTTACGAAAGTTTAGGGCAAACTCGTGATGATGCCGCAGGAGAAGCTTTTGATAAGGTTGCTCGGCTTTTACAGTTGGGATATCCTGGTGGTCCAGTAATTGACAGCTTAGCGAAACAAGGTAATCCCCAAGCTTTTAAATTACCCGAGGGAAAAGTTTCGTTACCACAAGGTGGCTATCACCCTTATGATGCTAGCTTTAGTGGTTTGAAAACAGCTGTTTTGCGATTGGTGCAAAAGTTGGAAAATGAAATTAGGGATCCACTGCCATTATCAGATATCGCTGCGAGCTTCCAAGAAACAGTAGCGAAAGGTTTAACAAAAAGGGCTATTAAGTGTGCTCTAGATTATGGTCTTTCCAAGATTGCTGTTGGGGGTGGCGTCGCTGCTAACAGTGCTTTACGAAATCATTTATCCGAAGCTGCAACGCCACACAACATTCAAGTTATATTTCCTCCACTGAAATATTGTACGGATAATGCTGCAATGATTGCTTGTGCTGCTGCGGATCATTTTCAGAGAGGACATACTTCTGCTCTAAATTTGAAAGTGCGATCGCGCATGCACTTGAGCCAAGTCATGGAATTATACGATTCAAAAATATAATTTTGGCAATAAAATTTTGACAATAAGCTGAGTATATTGAATAAAAAAATGCTGAGGAAAAATAGGAGCTAGTTGAACAAAGATAAATATCTTGGAAATTCTTTTGTTGTAAGAAAGTACCCTGTTTGATGTGGCGCTAAGCGCAAGTCTGAATTAAGAATATGACTTGTAACTGCACAATACTTAATGGTACAAAGTCGTCAGCCGTTAACAAAAGTCAAAAACTTATGCATATGCATAACAGGTTTTAGAACTGATAAATTTCCTAACCCCATGCCATAGTGATATATTAATTTTTCACTATTAATCCTTAGTCACAAGTGAACGAATATGATCGGCAACAGCTTTTGGTTGTTCCAACATCGATAAGTGACCGCAATTAGGAATTTCGATCACGTTATCGCCACAAGACTGGAATAATTTGTGAAAACTAGCTAAATGGCGAACATACTTCGGTTCCATAACTTTATCCTCGGAACCAGCAAGGAAGTAAACAGGTTGTTTAAGTTGAGATACTAATTTTGGCAGTATATTTACTTCTTCTTCGGTGGTAGAGTCCAAAAGACTCCCTAAAGCTGCTTCTGGATCCGCAACGACGAAGTCAATCACCCTCTGGCGCGCCCATTGGCGTTCTAAGGGATGTACGACATCAACTCTGGCGAACAATAGATCGATCAAAGGTATTTGAGAGAGCCATCGCGGACGTATTTGTAAAAATCTTTGTCCTGCTGCTCGAAATTGTTCGAAAGCTTCTTTCAAATAAATTCCACCACCAGCGTTAACGCAAACTACACCTTGAATAATTTCTGGCATTTTCGCTGCAGTCCAAAGGGCAATAGTACCTCCTAAAGAATGCCCAATTAACCAAGCGTTATTAATTCCTAACTTTTCCAAAAGCTTTTCCAAATCCCGTGCATATGCATCTGGAGTATAAAGAGAATCAAAAGTACCAGCAAATTCTGTTTCAGAAGCCGAGTCAAGACTAAAAGTTGATAAAGGAAAATTAAAATTTGTTTTTTGCTGTATTTGAGATTCTCCAAAACCCCTTAAGTCATAAGACAAACATTGGAAATCTTTTGACAGTTGAGAAATTACAGGTTTCCAGTATCCACGACTATTGAGCCAACCGTGGATAAAGACTAAAGTACAGGTACTATTTGTGGGAGCTGTTAGCTCGTAAGCGTGTGGAACGTCTAAGATTTCAATAGTTGCCATGCTTATATCGTACCCGAACAGTTGAAGGTACGACTGAATACTCAGGTGAAGGAAATAAAACCAATTCAAAATTTAAATATAGCTGTGCCATAAATAATGGCATTATTATGCCCCCAATAACCTTGTGCGCACTCCTTCAGCAATTTTATGACCCAAATATTCTGGGATTGGACTTTCATTTGGTCCAAGTAGATAAAGAATTAATCGCGTCCGTCCACGCCATACAAGTAAATTAGCATTTACTACTAATAAATCTTCTTGCCAAACAGCGTACATCACTTTGTAAAATAATCCAGGTTGATTATCAGCTTCAACCACCAAAGCTGGTAAATGAAAAACCGGATCGACGTAGAACTCTGTTTGTACCTGTTCTAACCCTGCATCCAGGTTAAATTCTACTGCTAGCATTTCTTCAACTTCAAACCTTCCACCTAAAGCTTCGCGAAGAGCACGGGTGACGTTATCTGCTGTTTTTTCTGTGAGTGCTTTGCTACTCCGAGATACTAAAAGCTTAATAAAAACCAGCATCGGCGGTCTAATTTGACCGTAGAGACTCAAACTATGAATATTGAGCCCATAAGCTGCTAAAACACCAAAAATGTCACTTAATAGGAAAGACTGATTACGGTATGCAAAATGCAGAGCAGTTTTGTTACCTTCTGATTTAAGTTCGATGACAGCACGCCTAGTTTTATAAAGACGATATGCTAAACGCAAATTTTGCAGTTGAATTTCACTGCTAACAAACTGCTCGTAAAATTGTGGAAACGCTTGATTAAAGCGTTTAAGAAGTTCCAGAGTGGATGTTTTGAGACCAGAAGCCATCGTCGAATTTCAACTCACTGAACGCGGGTGACAACCAAGAAAAATGTTATATGCTATTCAGTCTTCTGTGCGACCTTGGGGTAATGTAAAACCAGTATCCATCAATAGGGAATGCCTACTAGACTTTGCTTTTGGTAAATTTATTTTAGGAATTACAACAAAATGCTAAAGTTAAGAATGGCTGGTGTACAAAAGTTGAAGAGCAAAATTTTATCTAGGGCTCTCCCCTAAATAACTCAAGTATCTGAGTTATATAGATAAATTTCAAAACTCTCAAAACTTATATAAACGCCTTTATACTTAAGCCAATTCAGTTATGTTACCCGAACCACGCTGGCATGGGTTTTTGGAAAACTTGGTTCAATACCTCAGAAGCTGGGGCAACAACTAAAGAGTCTTCCTTTGGTGAAGATTTTTTAGAGACAATTGATAAATCTAGCCCAAACGGCGATCACATAGTTTTTAGTACAGGGCGAGAAATTGACTTGTACGAGCTAGAGGAATTATGTGACGCAGTTGGTTGGTCCCGTCGCCCTTTACGAAAAGTAAAAAAAGCAATTGAGTATAGCTTTCTCGTTACCACTATGTGGCAAGTACGAGGAAATAAGAGGAGGTTAATTGGTTTTGCCCGTGCTACTTCTGATCGTGCTTTTAATGCCACCATTTGGGATGTTGTAGTCCACCCAGATTTTCAAGGAAAGGGACTTGGTAAGGCATTAATGGAATACATGTTGAAAAAGTTGCGTAGTGAAGAAATCAGTAACGTTACTTTATTTGCAGATCCTCATGTTGTGAGATTTTATCAAAATTTAGGATTCATGCCTGACCCAGAAGGTATAAAGGGTATGTTTTGGTATCCTCATTAAGGATTCTGAAAATCAATATATTTGCAATTTGTTTTCTATTATGTTATTATTTCCAAGGCTATCTAAAAAGATTTTAGAAAACAGTTTCAATTGTAATTTAAAAGTTCAGTAGTAATTAGTTTTATTTTTGGAAAAATTCTACATTGTAACTGGAGTTGCCTGAAAAATTTAATAAAAGCTACATAAATTTTTACAATTGTAATTCAGTTCAGGTGGGAAAAATTTACCCGTGAACTACTATAATCTTTTGCTAGTACTTTAGTGTATTTTATCATAAGCAAAGTAGTAAAAAATTTTGTTTTGCTCTAAACTTAATTTTATGTGGTATAATTTCTAGTATTGCTGATTTTGAATCATAGCAATTAATTAAATTTCCGGGATGTAGCGCAGCTTGGTAGCGCGCCTGCTTTGGGAGCAGGATGCCGCAGGTTCAAATCCTGTCATCCCGATTCATTCAAATAATAAATTCAAATATATCTAGGTAAATAATAATGCCCAGATATCTTTTTTATTTGTGAATAGAAGGTCAAAAATTAAAAAACAAGGTTGTTCATCTTAAAAATAATAGTTATTAATAATGTAATTAATATTAATCTCTAATGTATGAATAGTTCAATTTACTACTGATTAATAAATCGAACAGTCACAATTACTTCACGCATAAAAAGTAGTAAAATATACCTTTTTTACGATTATATACTGTGGCAATCCTCAATCATTCATGGAAATCAAATATGATTGCTATATTGAGAGCTGATTCATAAATGAATGATTAATATGCCATAACAGTTGATGAATATGATTATTAAAAATTTATGAATCAACAATACGAATAAACCAAAACTTTACAGTGACTGTTGTTAGTTATGCCCCAGGCATGATTTAATGAATCGTTCTAGGCAAGAAAAATTGGAACGATAAAAGAGTCAAAGAAGTCATTGGTTTGAGCTAAAGACAATAGAATGGGAACTATTCGCCTTTTTTTGGTGACAACAACTTGTGTCGTCACAAAAATATTCCTACAAGCATCCATACTTAAATTTTGGAGTTCGATGCTGTTAAAGGTGAGGCGAGTATGAATTAATAAACAAAGCACAGACAATTAGTAAAGACGATACTATAACTACAACTCTTTGGTTCTGTGCTAATCCGACCATCTGTCTGACTGAATTGAAATATCAACGCTAGGAGAAATCATGAAATCATTGGTTCGCTGGGGCGCAACGCTTAGTTTAGTTGGTGGAACTGTTTTAACAACTCTTACAGGTGGGATTATCCCAGCACTGGCAATCTCAGAAACAGAAATTACGCAAAAACTCAATGAAGTCCCTGTTTTCTTAGTTACTAATAAAGAAGGTGTTCCTTTAAGTCGTCCTTTGGAAAGCAAAAAAGGACAAGCAGCAGGTGGAGCTGTTACCGGTGTGTACATGAGTCAACAGGAAGCTAAAGCTTTTGTGCAGCAATTACAGCAATCCAAGCCAAAGGATCCAAAGAAAGCACAAATGTTTCGTTCCCTGCAAGTTACACCTGTACCTTTGGGTTTAATTTATAAGCAGTTGCAAGATACAAAAAGCAAGCCCAACCGTTTATTGTTCGCCTTTAAACCTGTGGAGCGGGAAGTTCAAGGAGCAATGAAATTATTGCGTGCGAATGGACAAAAAGTTGACCAAATTAGAAGTGTGCCACTATTTTTGGTTCGATTTGCCCAAGATAAAGGATACGTCTCCATTAAGCCTAAAACTGGTGGTACAGAAGAATTTATTCCTTTATTTTTGAGTAAAAAAGATGCTGAAGGATTACTCCAGCAAGTAAAGCCAAAATATCCCAAAGCTGACATTCACGTAGTAGACGTGGACAACGTAATTAAAACTTTGCAAGATAAAGACGATAAGTGGTTAAAACAAGTTGTTTTTTGGCCATCTCCCGAAGCAAGACAATTCATTCAAAAATTACCTCAAAATAAAAAAGCACCTAATCCTGCTGCTGCACCAGCTAAGAAAAAGTAAAATAATAGCTCTAATATAAGATTGAGAATGGGCGCAAATAAGCAATTACAAACAATTTCTGGTTTACAGCTTTGGAGATGGCGGAAAGCAGCAATTAGTGCTGCGATCACTGCTGATGTTCCAGTTGTTGAAATTGATTGGTTGCTTCAAGAGATCACTGATTTAGATAAATTAGCGCTCCGTTTGGGGAATTTTAAAAATAAGCATCAAATTCAGTCGCAGCTCAATTTAGAGGATTTAGAGCAACTTTGGCAAAAACGAATTAAAGAGCGTTTGCCAGTGCAGTATATTGCTGGAGCTACACCTTGGCGCAAGTTTAACATCGCCGTGTCTCCAGCAGTATTAATTCCCCGACCAGAAACAGAATGTTTGATTGATTTAGCTGTAAATGCTACTTTACAATCCTCCCAACTGCAAAAGGGTAATTGGGCAGATTTAGGAACTGGAAGTGGAGCGATTGCTTTAGGGTTAGCTGATACTTTTACCGAAGCAACAATTCATGCTGTTGATTATTCCATGGCAGCATTAGAAATTGCACAAAAAAATGCCATTAATGCGGGCTTGACCAAGCAAATAAACTTTTATCAAGGTTATTGGTGGGAACCACTAAAAAAATTCTCTGGAGAATTTAGTGGTATGGTATCAAACCCACCATATATCCCCAAAGATACGATTGCTGAATTACAACCAGAAGTTGCGATACACGAACCCCATTTAGCTTTAGATGGTGGTGATTCTGGATTGGATTGTATTTTTCACCTGGCTAAAACTGCCCCTACTTATTTAAAACCTGGTGGAGTATGGTTAGTCGAAATGATGGCAGGACAGGCAGATGCAGTTCGAGAAATACTTATTTCTCAAGGTGAATATGAAAATATTCAAATTCATACTGATTTATCTGGGATTGAACGCTTTGCTGTTGCTTATAAAAAGCAGATTTACCGATAATGAATTTATAAATAAAAAATATAGTTTGTAAACATAAAATATATAGCAATCCTAAATCATTCATGTTAGTCGCATCAAAGATGTTTGCACGTCTCTTGCTGTTAGCGGTAGCGTGACTTTAGTCATACACGTAGTGCGTCCAAACGCGTAAGCGTACCGTAGGTAAAAATGAATATTGTAGACACGCGACAGAGGATGTGGGGTTGGCGTTAATATTTGTCGAGTTACCGGATTTATCCGTTAAAAAAATCAAATATGATTGCTATAGATTGCTGTACTATGCTCCTTTCTTGCTGATTCTTATGATTTAACATCTAGGAATTATCTATTAAATAATTAGAAAATTAATATATTAGAATAATAAACACTTATTTATTTCCTTGAGATTATATTCTCATAATTTTTATATTGATAAATATGCCTTTAGTTTCTCTTGATTTACTTGTCTCTGGTATTCGCTCTGGTCAGTTAGCTAGTTTCCCAACAGACACCGTACCAGCATTGGCAGCACTCCCAAGTTCTTCATCACTAATCTTTAATGCAAAACAGCGTAATCTTAAAAAACCTTTGATTTTGATGGCTGCAAATATTTCTCAGCTTTGGGATTATGTAAGTGCTGATTGCGATCTAGAAAGTTGGCATCATGTCACACAAAAATACTGGCCTGGAGCATTGACTTTAGTTGTTCCAGCATCAAAAAAAATACCAGTATCTCTCAATCCTACAGATCCGAGTACAATTGGCATCCGAGTTCCAGATAGTGAAATTGCCCGGAAAATTATTGCACAAACTGGACCCTTAGCAACCACTAGCGCAAATTTATCAGGTCAACCGCCTTTGCGAAAAATGGCTGAAATTGCAGCAAAATTTCCTCAAGCACTTGCTTTATCTCCAGAGGAAATACCACTTCAATCAGAGATGGGTACAGGTCAGCCCTCTACAGTAGCAAAATGGGATGGGAAAAATTGGAAAATCTTACGCCAGGGATCTGTGATTTTAGATATATAAGTATTTTTATATTTTTAGTATTATTTATTCGACTTTATTATTTCATCTGAGTAGAATTAACCTATCAATCTGGAATTAAAACTGGAATTAAAATTTCGGTCGCAACTGACTATAATTAAATAGCCTTGATAGAAAAAGCTCCACTAAAAAGTGCCTGTATTTTTAATATCTACAGTTTTTAATATTTATGCTTTCTATTTCAAGACTGAAAAGAATAATCATTTAATTCATTAATAGTTATTGGGTTATGTGTTGGAATAACTGGATATATTTACTTATAGGATTAATTTTTGGCTTGGGTATTAGTAAACTCATTCAAAATTTAAATAATCAGAAAACTTCTCAGGATCACAATTTATCTAATTCCAAAGATTTATTGGCTAAATCAACAATAAATAATGCAGATGAATATAATGAACTTGCCTATCAAATGGCTCAAGAAATGAGCGAATTTAAGGGTGGGTTTTTGGCTCGAGTTACCCATGAGTTGCGATCGCCTCTCAATGGATTAATAGGTTTGCATCAACTTATTTTAGAAGACCTATGTGAAAGCCCATCGGAAGAGCGAGAGTTTATTTCTCAGGCTCACGAACGGGCTCTAATATTATTAAAACTCCTTGACGAAATCCTGAAAGTTGCCAGAGCGGATTATGGTGCAAATAAACTAGATATACAACCAGTTTCCATCAGTAAGTTATTTCAAGAAGTTTATGAACTAAATTACATGCTGGCAGCAAATCGTAATTTTCCCTTCATCGTTACATCACCGCAACCAGAAATTTATGCTTCTGCAGATAAAAGCTGGTTGCGTCAAGTTTTGAATAACTTAGTTTCAAATACGATCGCTCATATGGAGGAAGGTAAGATTTATCTTTCTGCTGCAAAATCCAATAACAGCAGCATGATACACGTATGGTTAGATGTACCAAATCATGCATTACTGGATCGGGAGCCAATAGAATTAATTTCATCTGTTAAACAACAGTCTCAAGTTACTAACATTTCAGAACTCAAGGTAATGACCATCAACGAAAACGATGGGAGAACTTCCCCGGGAATGAAATTACTTCTGAATCAGAATTTACTGGAAACTATGAATGGCAAATTAGAAGTTATATCTTTACCTGAAAATCATCAAGAAGTAGATACTTCAACAAGAATTCAGATATCTATCCCCCGAGCGAATTCTGGAGTTGAACCTCTAGAAGCTGAGTCGGAAAATTAGCTTGGTCTGTATTCTGATAAAGCACCATTGTAGTTGTAGAATTTTGCTGAAAACCTATTTTTTCGTAGAAGTTTTGCTGATGAGTAGTCATTAAATATACTCTTTCTACTTTTCTGATGTGAGGATGACTCAGAACAGTTTCTACTAACTTACTTCCTAAACCAATACCACGATATTCTGGGTGAACCACAACATCCCAGATTGTAGCTCGGTAAATTCCGTCGCTAGTTGCTCTAGCAGCACCGATCATTCTTGCTCGGTCCCATACGCTAATCACTGGCTGACTATTAGCAATTGCAGTACTCAGATCGCTAATACTTCGATTTTCTGCCCAGAAAGCTGCAAGATTAAATAATTGTTGCAGTTGCACGAGGTCAATATCAGATTTGCGATCGCTAAAGCGAATCTGAGTAGATTTCATATCAAATCCTTTTATGAGCACTTTCAGCGAGAACTATATAGTACTTATCTAAATATATCTTTAAAAAATTTAAAACTAATTAAAATTAAAATTAAAACTCAAGAAAATCTATATTTAGTCACAAATCCACTTCCATAAAGGATGATTTGAGCCTTGTTTGCGAATGCGCCAAACTCTGTCTTCCAAAAGCTTTTTTTCCTCAGAGGAAAGACCAAATAAGATATTACGACTTTGCCAGATCAAAACTGCAAGCATCATTCCAATGCTAAAAGCTAATCCTAAGGCTGCAAATGGATGTGATATGAGTCCATATCTAACTGCAGCAAATGTAAAATATTCTTTCCACAGTACAATTTCCATACGTAAACTCCACAGACAAATAGGTACTATTGTTAGCCAGACAATCACAATTAATAACCATCTGCTGTAGACAGTTAGTTCGTATAAACGTTGAACTTGTCGCTTAAATGTAGGATCGGAATTGAGAATTTCATCACTATCTATTGAGTTTTGTTTAGGCTGCTGTTCCATATCTATAAAGGAGAGAAGAAAATTATGCTTGGGCTAGGATCTCAAACCAGAATGTGAGGAACAAATTTATAATTGCTTTGCTTTATCAATGTTAATTCTCACAAATTTTAATTTGCCAACCCTTTCTGCTCCATAAAGTATTAATAAGCCTAGTACCGCTGCACAGAAGTCAACAAGTATTGTATTATCTAGCTCTTAGAATTTATAAATGCTTGTTTCATTTTTGCTGACCTGTACTAGACCGATTCCTTTCTCTTTTATCCAAAGATATTCTGTATTTATTATGATTGTGAAAAAAAATTTAAAGATAAACTTATTTGCTTTTATCCCCGACTTATAAAAATAATTCCAAGTGGCTAAATCCCAATTTATAAGTAAACCGGGATATAACTGCATGCTCATTCATTGAAACATGTTATCTGTGGTTTAATTTTAGTTTAGTCTTATGGATAAAAGCATTATTTTGAACCTCCTAATACTCCCAGCTAATATCTAAATACTGCGAATAAAAGATTAAGCTCAAGCATCAACAGATTGATTACTTTCTAGAATAGGTTCTTGTTGATAACGTTCCCGCCACCAGGTTAAGAGAGTACTAGCAATGAAAATACTAGAATAAGCTCCCATCGCGAACCCAATAATTAATGCTAAAGAAAAATTTCTCAGAGTTTCGCCACCAAAGAGAAAAATGGCAAACAAAGGCAGTAATGTTGTTAGTGTAGTATTTACAGATCTGGGTAAAGTCTGATTAACAGCATCATCTACGATTTCTGTAATTGGACGCCCAGAATCATTTTTCAGTGTTTCGCGGATTCGGTCATAAATCACTACGGTATCGTTGACCGAGAAGCCCGTAATTGTTAACAATGCAACAATAAATAAGCTATCTAATTCTATACCTCCAACCAATCCTAAAATCGAAAAAATCCCAACTGTAATCAAGATATCGTGAAATATTGCGACAATTGCAAATACAGCATAATCTAGCTGGAATCTAAAGGATAGGTAAATTACAATACCAGTAAAAGCTGCCAACAGAGCTTTAATCCCAGAAGAAAATAATTGTCGCCCTAAAGTTGGACCCACAGTATCTATTTGTGTTTTCTTGGGGTCAAATTCACCAATTTTTTCACTTAAAGCAGCTTGTAATTTGCTCCGTTCTTCAACATTCAGAGTTTTACTTCGAATTAAGACACCATTTTTACCACTAATTTGAATACTGCTATTTGCGAGTCCTTGTTCTTTTGCAACTTCCCTAACGACAGCGATATCAACAGCTTGTTTGCAATTCTCGGGTTTACTGCAGTCTCGTTCTACCTGTAACCTAGTACCACCAACAAAATCTAAGCCGGGACGTAAGGGATAACCAATTTGCTGCCAAGAAATGACCATTGACATCACACCGGCAATAATAATGACAGCAGAAATAACCCACCAAAGTGGTCGCGATTTATTTATACTAATTTTCATCAAGCTACCTCTGCCTTTTTCGAACTAGGAATGTTGGGACAAAATATTTCCGGTTTCCGTAATGAAGGTATGGTAATTGCCAAGAACATTAATGTCCGAGAACAAGTAACCGCTGTAAACATACTGACTAATACACCGATCGCCAGGGTAAGAGCAAAACCTTTAACAAAACCTGCACCCAAAACAAACAGCGCCAAACAAGCAATTAGTGTAGTAACATTACTATCTAAAATACTGGAGAATGCTCGATAAAAACCAGATTCAACAGAACGATACAGACTTTTACCCGAACGCAGTTCTTCCCGAGTACGCTCAAAAATCAAAACATTAGCATCTACTGCCATCCCTATACTAAGGATAAAACCAGCAATCCCTGGTAGTGTAAGAGTTACACCTAATAAAGCAAAACAAGCCCAAGTAAGTAAAGCGTAAATAATTAAAGCAATATTAGCAATCAGTCCTGGTAGTCTGTAGTAGAGAACCATAAATACTAAGACTAAAGCTAAACCACTTAAACCGGCAAATATACTACTTCTAATGCTATCTTGCCCTAAAGTAGCGCCAACAGTACGATTTTCGACTATTTCAATTGGTAAAGGTAATGAACCACCGCGCAATTGCAGTGCTAATTCTTTTGCCGAGTTAGAATCGAAGCTACCAGAAATTTGAGCACTACCTCCAGTAATTCCAGTATCCCTATATTCGGACCCAACACTGGGCGCGCTAATTAATCGATCATCAAGGAAAATTCCGAGTCTGGTAGAGTTTTGTGCTGCTTCCCGACTGAGGTCAGCGAATAATTGACCTCCCCTATTATTAAATCTGATTGCAACAGCCCAAGCACCACCAGCACGAAGTGGTTCTTCGATCGCATCTGTTAAATATTCACCGGTTAATTCGGTTTTCTCAAACAGTTTTTCTTGCTCTTCAAGAATTTGCTTTTGTTTCTCAGCAATTTTGGCTTGATTCGCTTCAATTGCGGCTGTGTCTTCTTTTTTTTGCAAATCTTGTTGTTTAGTTAGTAGTTCTCTTAGTTCTTCCTGTCTAACGGTTAAAAGTCTGATTTTTTCCGGATTCTCACGTCGAAATTCGAGTTGTGCTGTGGTACCTAGAACTCTTTCTGCAGATTTGGGGTCATCGACTCCGGGTAATTGAATCAAGATTTGGTTATTACCGACAGACTGAATTACCGGTTCGGAAACACCAAGACCATTGACTCGATTTCCCAGAACTGTTTGAACTGCTTCCAAATCCTGTTCGCTAACCTGTGTGATTTTCTCAGTAGTCTTGACCTGAATTGTTAACTGCGAACCACCTCGTAAGTCTAATCCAAGGGGTACATTAAAATTTACGAGTACCGCAATAGCGGCAAAGACTAGTACAAAAATTAAAATTAATAGCGGTTTTTGTCTTTGCATACCTTCAATTTTGTAACAAAGGTTATCATAGCTTTCTCAAAATAAGAGTTGGGATTGGCATAACAATATATCCTGGCGGAATTAAGCATAGCAATCCTTTCAGGTTTAACGGGTTTAGTTTTGCCCGTTGAAATTTGGGGATGGGGAATTGTGCTAGCACCTAGATGGTGTCCCACTCTCTTAACTGGTAGTGTATCTCAGACATACGTAGCATGTTAGCGTCCCAATACACCCAAATATCCATGGCACAATGTAGAAATTAGGAATTAGGGGTCAGGAATTAGAAATAAAACTATTAATAGTCTTATTTTATACTTGGTTATAGTCACCAATCCCCTGCCGTTAGTCCCCAAATTTAAACGCGCAAAGCTACCATTTTTTCTACCGCTTCTACGATTTGTTCTGGTTGTACGATTGTCAATCTTTCCAAAGTACCGTTATAAGGAGTAGGAATATCTTGGGAAGAAAGTCTTACAACTGGTGCATCCAATTCATCAAAAAAGCGTTCGTTAATAGAGGCAATTAATTCAGCACCAATACCACCAGTTCGCATGCACTCTTCAACGATAATAACTCGATGGGTTTTACGGATAGAATTGCCAATAGTTTCTAGGTCCAAAGGTTTAAGGGATATCAAATCAATAATTTCTGGGTCGTAGCCTTGTTTTTCTAGAGTTTTCAATGCTTGTAGGGTATGATGCCTCATGCGGGAGTAAGTCAAAATAGTAACATCTTTACCCGGTCTAACTATTTCTGCTTTATCTAATGGCAACCAATACTCTTCCGTTGGTAGTTCTTCTTTAAGGTTATAAAGTAATACATGTTCGAAAAATAACACTGGATTATCATCGCGGATCGCAGACTTTAATAAACCCTTAGCATTATAAGGCGTAGAACAAGCAACAATTTTCAATCCAGGTACTGCTTGGAAGTAAGCCTCAAGACGTTGAGAATGTTCTGCTCCTAGTTGTCTTCCTACACCACCAGGACCACGAATTACCATGGGAATTTTAAAGTTTCCCCCAGATGTATAACGTAGCATTCCAGCATTATTGGCAATTTGGTTAAATGCTAGAAGCAAGAAACCCATATTCATACCTTCAATTATCGGTCGCAGACCATTGATGGCTGCTCCCACAGCCAAGCCAGTAAAACTATTTTCAGCAATGGGTGTATCTAAAACCCTCAGTTCCCCATACTTTTTATAAAGATCCTTGGTTACTTTATAAGAACCACCATAATGTCCAACATCTTCACCAAGAACGAAGACTGTTGGATCGTGAGCCATTTCCTCATCAATAGCTTCTCGCAGAGCATTAAAGAATATAGTTTGAGCCATGAGATCTTTTATTTACCCTATAGTTTTAGAATCTTATCGTGCATCTGCTGAAAATATCGTCAGCGATATGTCTTTATACAGACAACGAAGGTTGAAAATACCAGTAGTAACCTGCTGTTGTTAGCACATCAAACAAGCTTTAATGATGTTAGCTTAGTTGAAGAAACTCCAATTGCACTATCGTTCTATTTTAGAAAGAGAATGGAGGATAAATTACATCTTGGTGTTTCAAGGTTGTCGTAGGACTTACTGAACGAAAAATTTATCACAAAATTTGCACTGCTGTTAAGTATGCAAGTAGTTCTATTTGTAACATAGTTGTAAATCTGAGCAATGTATCTAAAATTTCCCATACTCAGACTTAAAACAAATTTGGTAAAAATGCTCTACTTTACACTTTCTGAAGTTTTAATCATACAGTTAAGTTAAGAGTTACTGTAAGAATACTGTTAAAATTTCGAACTCGAAAAAATTACTTCATCAAAAGTAGTTCATAGTAAACAAATCTTTTCACTAGTTATTTATCTTATCAATTACACCTGCCCCATTAATTAATTTTTGATTTTTATTTCTTGCAGTGCATTGGAAACATCATTAATAACAGTTAATTACATTCTAATATCAAAAAAAAATAGACGCTAAAAAACGTCTATCTTACTTACCAAGCAGATAAATAAGTAATCTCTAAGATTCTATTTATACTGCTTGATCTATTTTTACTTTTCTCAATACTTAAAATTGTTCAGACATGCTTAATGGGAAGCAAACATTACAAACTGAAATTATATATAGATAAAATCAGTTCGAAGCACTAAAAAATTAAGACTAAATATTTGGAGTATAAATGGGTGAATCACTCATCTGACTAATAGCCGGAGACTGACTTACACCGTTTTCTGGATACCTCCTCGGTCTACCAGGCTTACGCTTATGTCTTTGATTTATAGACTTTTCACTTGCCGTTGCCAACTCTTCTGGCGTGCATTTAAACAGACGTATCGCTTCCAAATACTTCTTAGGTGTCATGGTTGGTTCAGTACGTCCTGCTTCCCAATTGCGAACACTAGTTTCGCTTATTGCAAGCCTGAAGGCTACTTCAGTCCGGCTAAGACCCGCCCGTTCTCTCAGGACTTGCATATCCATACCTAATTGCTCCCTCTTTATTACAACAGAATTGGCTTATTAAATCGGTCATTCAATCGACAAAAATAGTCAATCGACAATTTTTTTTTAACTATATTATTTTATAAGCCATCAGTGTACTTCCTGGCAAATTTATTGCGGATTATACCGAAAACTTCATAGTAATTTTAAAAATCATCTTTGTAGATAATAGTATTTTCACAGTGGCAATAAAAAAATAGACATTTCTCATTTATGATTACTCATCAGTAATTTATAAAAGATATGGATAAAAGACATGGAGAAAATAACATCCTATAGTCCGGTGAATATGAATTTATCGATCCCCTATCTATATAAACAAGTTCAATCTCTCGATTCGCCACCATACAAGTTATAATTTGCGGCTTCTAACCCAACTTACTTGGATCGCTCGTCAAATTAAACCTGTTACAGCTGCACTCGAGAGATTGATAATTTAAAATTATTACTTTTTAGTTGTACTTATCCTGGATTTAACTTAACCAACGAGCAGCATCTTTAGCATGGTAGGTCAAAATTAAATCTGCTCCGGCGCGTTTAAAACTAGTTAGAGTTTCTAACACTACCCTTTCTTCATCAATCCAGCCATTGAGGGCTGCAGCTTTAATCATGGAGTATTCTCCGGAAACGTTATATGCTGCAACTGGTAAATTACAAGCCTGCTTAACTCGCCAGATGATATCCATATATGATAAAGCCGGTTTGACCATAAGCATATCCGCACCTTCAGCAATGTCTAACTCAATTTCTTTAATTGCTTCGCGGGCGTTAGCTGGATCCATTTGATAGGTTCTGCGATCGCCAAACTGGGGTGCCGATTCAGCTGCATCTCGGAATGGGCCATAATAAGATGATGCATATTTAGCTGCATAGGACATGATTGGCGTATCCTGATAACCAGCTTCATCTAAACCGGTTCGGATCGCTTGCACAAAACCATCCATCATTCCTGAAGGAGCGATGATATCCGCTCCGGATTTAGCTTGAGATACTGCAGTCTTTTTCAATAATTCCAAGGTTGGGTCATTTAAAACCCGTCCGCTTAGATCTCCAACTTGTAAATAACCACAATGACCGTGACTGGTGTACTCACACAAACAAGTGTCAGCAATAACTATTAATTCAGGTACTGCTTCTTTAACTGCAGTAGATGCTTTTGGCACGATTCCACAATCATGCCATGCACCGGTAGCATCATCATCTTTTTCATCTGGAATGCCAAACAGAATAATTGCTGGAATACCTAAGTCATAAACTTCTTTGGCATCTTCAACTATCTTATCCACAGATAGCTGATATACCCCAGGCATAGATTTTACTTCTTTGGCAATTCTATCTCCTGGAACTGCAAATAAAGGATATATTAAATCATTTGTTGTGATTACAGTTTCTCGTACCATCTGGCGTAGTAAAGAACTGGTACGCAAGCGACGAGGTCGATGAGTTGGAAACATAAAATTTTATCAACTAAAAGCTAGAGCGGACAATAAAAGCTAGAGCGGACAATAAATAAAGCGTCACATGGTAAAGCAAGAAATTCGCTTTACTCGGACAGACTGGAATCAGCGCTTAACTTGCCTCTGCCCTACTGCTCAATTTTTTATATCGAGAGTTGTAGGGCAATTTTGTATTTTACAGTCAGAGTGTTAAGCAAAAATGTTAAAAAATTGATCGAAATAGAATACAAAGCATCAATCTACCGACAATCAAGTACATTTATCGCCACTAGAATTGTTGATTGAAGCTGTGGTTCCTAGGAATAGTTAATTATGACCAGTCTAAATAAACTTAGGTAATAACTGTTTATTAGCCTCAGGAAATTAACCTCAGGAAATTAACCTCAGAGAAGTAAACAAATTTCCATGTTTGGGTAACTTCCATACCTCAGGTATCAGTGTGGCCTAAGGAGTTAGTTTTCCAAACCTATCTTTATATTCCGTTACACTTATGTGGGAAATGTATTCAGCTACTTTAAGGACTGGAAAAGTATTTATAACTATCGCTAGGAGAAAATATGACAGAAAAATTTTCTGCTGATACTAAATAATCTCTATCCCAATTCAGAGCTTAATATATCTGGAAATATTGTTTACTGACACCAGGATACTTGCCACTTAATTTGCTGTCCACTTGTAATAAATGCAGAATTTACCTTTTGAATTGGAAATTTTAATTTACTGTTTGAATTGATGAGTTGAGTTTAATAAATTAGAATGCTTTTCCAAGGATGCAAATAGAAAGTTATTGATTATCGATTTGTGGTGAATGTAATTTTTTGGTCAAATTTTGAGATCGAGACCAGCTGATCTACTCTCGAACATGTAGCTTTTAGGTTATATAAGACGGAAAATGAAAGGGTAGCGAAAAGGTTTATCTGGATGAGTTAGAACATTAAATAATGCCCAAATAGTAAGCCCCCAATGGAGAAATAACCAGACCCCATACAGTATCCCTAACAAACCAAGGGTGACCCAAACCAAGGGTGTAATAATCAGGAAATAGAGCCACACATTAAAGTGGAGATTGATAGCTTCTTTCGCATTATTCTTAACCACTGGGTCGCTACTAATAAACAGGATGAAAAAAGGTACGCCGATTGATAATACCAAACAACTAAAGAAAATAGCGCCATGACACAGTGCTGATAAAAATCTTCGGCTGTCCGTGTCGTACATTAGATTCTCCGATTTTTAGCTGATTTTTGACAATATTAAGACACTAGCACGAGCTTTGTTGTCTTAATATAAAAACTCCAGCTTTAAGTAGGAAAATTTAATTTAATTTAAGTAACAAATCTCATAAACATTTAACTCAAATTATGTCAACTAATATGTCAACTGAACTTGAGTCAGAACTTACTCAACAGGTAGACAGACGCCGTAACTTCGCCATTATTTCCCACCCTGATGCGGGAAAAACAACCCTGACAGAAAAGTTGCTCCTATACGGAGGAGCAATTCACGAAGCTGGTTCTGTAAAGGCGAGAAGAGCCCAACGCAAAGCAACTTCTGACTGGATGGCAATGGAGCAACAAAGAGGAATTTCTATTACTTCCACTGTGCTCCAGTTTGAGTATCAAAATTCCCATATTAATTTACTTGATACCCCCGGTCACCAAGATTTTAGTGAAGATACTTATCGGACTTTGGCAGCCGCAGATAATGCTGTAATGTTAATTGATGCGGCAAAAGGTTTGGAACCACAAACCAGAAAGCTGTTTGAAGTCTGTAAGATGCGGGGTATACCCATCTTTACTTTTGTTAATAAACTCGATCGTCCCGGAAGGGAACCTTTAGAACTACTTGATGAAATCGAGCAAGAATTAGGTTTAATGACCTATGCTGTAAATTGGCCGATCGGTATGGGCGATCGCTTCAAGGGAGTATTTGATCGGAACGGGAGGCAAATACATTTATTTGAAAGGAGCGCCCACGGTAGCCGTGAAGCTTTAGAAAATGTATTAGAATTAGGCGATTCAAGAGTAGAAGAACTGATAGAAGAAGAACTTTACTATCAACTTAAAGATGAATTAGAACTTATTGAAGGTGTTGGACCAGAACTAGATTTGGATTTAGTGCACCAAGGAAAAATGACACCTGTTTTCTTTGGAAGTGCAATGACTAATTTTGGGGTGGAGTTATTTTTAAAGTATTTTCTTGAATATGCTCTCAAGCCCACCGCACGTCAAAGTACCTTAGGTGAAATTTCACCAACATACCCAGATTTTTCCGGTTTTGTGTTTAAGCTCCAGGCAAACATGGATCCAAAACATCGGGATAGGGTAGCATTCATTAGGGTGTGTACGGGAAAATTTGAGAAAGATATGACTGTAAGTCATGCTCGTACTGGTAAAAACGTCCGTCTTTCCCGACCGCAAAAACTATTTGCCCAAGAAAGAGAATCGATTGAGTACGCTTATGCTGGGGATGTAATTGGTTTAAATAATCCTGGGGTTTTTGCAATTGGTGACACAATATACACCGGTAAAAAGCTTGAATATGAGGGAATACCTTATTTTTCGCCTGAGTTATTTGCTGTACTTCGCAACCCCAATCCTTCAAAATTCAAGCAATTTCAGAAGGGTGTTTCAGAATTGCGAGAAGAAGGAGCAGTACAGATCATGTACTCCGTAGATGAAGCTAAGCGTGACCCAATCTTAGCAGCAGTCGGTCAGTTACAACTTGAGGTAGTACAATTTCGCTTGCTTCAAGAATATGGAATTGAAACAAGATTAGAACCATTACCTTACAGTGTCGCCCGTTGGGTTGAAGGTGGTTGGGAAGCTTTGGAGAAAGTGGGACGTTTATTCAATACAACTACTGTAAAAGATAGTATGGGACGTCCGGTATTACTGTTCCGTAATGAGTGGAATTGTCAGCAATTACAGCAAGACCATTCAGAATTAAAATTAAATAATATTGCTCCGGTTGTTTCTGGGAAAGAGCCCACTAAGGCTTAACAAATATTAAAGGAAATTCTTCAGGACAAACAACCAAGGGTGAATTATCAGGGGCGACCTTCGCCCACTTTTGTCAAACTATGAATTGATTCCCAAATTATATGATTCCCAGATTATATGATTCCCAGATTATATGATTTCCAAATTATAAAAATTAATTTCGGTTAACTATCGATTTACTGCGTAACCTACTTTATTACTATAAGTTTCAGTTTATTGACTATTTCCAATAAATTGAAATCTATACCTTGTTTTTTAGCCTGTTTGAGGTGTGAGTGATCGCATCCTGCAAGTAAAGCTACCAGTATGGGAATATTTTGGAACTATTTATTTCTTGGTTTTCCCGTTGAGTAATCTTTCCTTAAGTAAGTAGATCCTATGATTTTGGGCAAAAAAGTTATCAACGTTTAGATTGAAAACTCAATCTAAATCCATATGACTGATGGTTATATTTTGGGCTTTTGCTAGAAATTACCAGTTTTTTACCCTCCTATTTTTAGTAAACTAAGAGTTACCCAAAAGGTCAAAATAATGGGTGGCTGTGTCCAATAATTGAGTTACAGTTCCAATGCCATCACATTCCGAACTATCCCTTCAGGCTGGTTTAAATGCTCTCAAACAGGGAGATTACCAAGCTGCAATAACTATATTAGATGGCTTCATCAGTCAGTCAACTAATTATTCCGATGTTTTACAAGCAACAATCGGATTAGCTGTGGCTTATTCCCGGACTGGTGAAGTTAGTACAGCCATTTCTCTGTGTGAAGATCTGCGTGAAAGTGATAATCAAGAAGTGAGAGAATGGGCAAATCTCTCCTTAAAAAAACTTCGAGCTAAGCGCTCCAAGGAACAACTGAAGTCAAAAAGTGAACCCGAAGATATACCTGAAGCAACAGGTTTTATTCCCTTTGAAAATAAAGATTCTGCTCCTCTTGAGGAGAATTTATTTTCATCACAACTTGTAACTCAGGATAACTCTACTGTAGTGGAATTACTAAACAGTGAAAGTAGTCGAGAAACATTTCACCAAGATAAAACCCTGAGGCAACAACATAAGATAAATCATCAAATAAAGGAAAATCAATCTCAAGATAATCAAACCAAAGATAATCAAACTAAGAATAAACAAGAATCTCCAAAAACATTTGAACAATCTAAATCTAGTAACGAAGAACTACCGACTCGAGGAGTAACTGTCTACTGGCGGAAAGCACCAAAAGCAAAAATGTGGCAACCTTTACCGAAACCTAAATTACTTCCCCTGAGGGTAGTGATGGTTTTAACATCGGTTGCATTATTCTGGACAATGAGATTTTTATTGGTCTTATTGATGGAATCAGTCAATCATCTTTTGAACTGGTTACCGTTTGTGGAACCATTACAGTTCCTTTATTACGATCCAATTTATTTCTTACTAGCAGTTGTTATTGTTCTTGCTATAGCTTCTCCTTGGTTATTGGATATCTTATTGAGTAAGTTTTATCCCCAACAAACTTTACAACAAGAGCAACTAAACAGGTATAGCCCTGCAGCTAATCGACTATTAATACGTTACTGTCAGCAAAGAGGGTGGAAAATACCCCAGTTATTTGTTTTGCAAGAATCTGCTCCATTTGCTTATTCCTATGGAAATTTGTCCCGTACCGCTCGGATTGTAGTTACTCAAGGACTCCTAGACCAACTAGAAAATGATGAGATTGCTGCAGTTTATGGAATGGAATTGGGACACATTACCTATGGTGATATTGGATTAACCTCCCTTTACCTATTGGTGACTCTACCAATTTATGGTTTGTACCAAATGATTTCCCGTTGGGGGGACTGGTTACCAAACAAAATTGGACGTTCCTTTTTAGGAGTTTTCGCCAATTTCTTTTACTGTATTTGGTATGTGTTGACTGGTACTAGTTTATGGTTCTCCCAATTACGCCATTACTATAGCGATCGCCGCGCTGCAGAAATGACAGGTCACCCCAACGCTGCAATTCGTGCTTTACTTAAAATGGCAATTGGGATTGCTGGAGATATTGAAAAACAAGAAAAAACTAGTTATTTACTAGAAAGCTTGAATTTACTTTTACCACTGGGATACAAACAAAGTTTATCTTTGGGAAGTATCGCACCCCACATAGCCCTCGAGTCCTATTTAATGTGGGAATATCTTAATCCCTATCGTTGGTGGTTTGCTGCTAATAACAGTCATCCTCTCACAGGACATCGGATTCAACGCCTATGTCAAATCGCTCGTCAGTGGCGTTTGGAAACAGAGTTAAGTATAGAAAAACAACAGCCCTTGCAAATCCGACATCAGTCATTTTTCATTGGTATGGCACCATGGTGGGGAATTCCTTTAGGCTTGTTATTGGGTTTTGGTATTTGGTTAGTGTGGCAAATTGCTTATGCTGTTGAAGTATTGAATCTGAAGTGGATATATGATGATTGGAATTTCCTCTTAGGCTGTATTTTAATTGGTTTTAGTATTGGAACTTTAGTTAGAATTAACCAATTTTTCCCGGATATTAAACCCAATTCAGCCCAAACCAACGAAAATTTTATCGACGTTTTAAATAACCCTGCTTCGCTTCCAATTGATAGTAATGCTGTTTTACTTACTGGCAAATTACTTGGTCGTCGTGGTACCAGTAATTATTTAGGACAAGATTTAATATTGCAAACTAATAGAGGTTTACTCAAGTTACACCATATTTCCTGGTTGGGACAAGCCTTTAATCCTCAGGACTTTGTCGGTCGAGAAGTCATAGTTCGCGGTTGGTTGCGACGGGGTGCGACACCTTGGGTTGATATTCAAATATTAAAAACTCAAAGTGGTAAAAAAATTAATGGACTTCATCCAATATGGTCGATGATTTTTGCTTTCATTTTTACTGCTTTGGGTGCTTATATCTTTCTCCAAGGATAGCTGTGAGTTATTGAAATAACCCTACTTTACCTATAGTTGTCCATCCTCTTCTTATCTCTGACGCCTTGGCAATTCTACATTCTTAAAACTGCTTGGAGTGATGTGTAAATAAAAGTTGCACATAATGTCCTGAGGTGTTAAGTTTATTAACAATAGTTTTAGATATATATATAATTTAGCTATCTCTGAGACTGTGTAAGCCAATAGTTGTTTTTAAATTCCCCAAACACAGCAGTGAATTTACCAGCCAATGGCTGGTTTTTGTTTCTCAAATATTAAATTTGGGACAAAATGTATTTTATAGTACAATAATTAAATTTCAAGCAACAAAATGTGTGAGTTGAACTAGCTGCAATTGGGATAGCGTGATATTGTAGGGAATGGTGTTTGATTCCCTAAATTAAGGTAGTTAAGTATTTTTTGGTAGTGAATGGAAGGCTTTTAAACTAAAAATTCATAGAATAAAGGTATTATGAGCGTTGTGCGCGCTTCTGCCTAAAACAAGCTCAATCCCATTAAAAAACTGTGTTGAAAAAGTTGGCAGTTGGGAATAAAAGATATTGGTTTATGGCAATATTTATCAAAAAGCACGTAGCAACAGTCAAAGCCAATTTTGTTTTTACCTGTTTGTGTTTATTCAACCGTGGAGGTCTAGTAAATGTCTGTTCGCCTTTACATAGGCAATTTGCCGAAAGAAGTAATAGATAAGTCAGAGCTACAAGCAATTTTTGCCGAAGAAGGTAATGCAGTTACAACTAAACTGATTAAAGATCGTAAGACTGGAAAATGCCGTGGTTTTGGCTTTATTACAGTCAATAATGATGAGAAAGCTGATCAAATTATTGAAAAATATAATGGTCAGATGTTTAAAGAAACTGCAATTAAAATCGAAAAAGCATTACCTCGTAGCAAAGGAGAAGAAAACAACGAGGAGCAAGCTGCTAAAGCATCCAGCGGTGCTGGTAGCTCCCAAAAAGAAGGCAAGAAAGGGAAGAAATCTCGTCGTAATGCACCAAAAGAGACTTCTTCATCCAATCACCACGATTCCGATGCAGTTCGTCCAGACCCTCGCTGGGCTGCAGAATTAGAGAAACTCAAGGAGATGTTAGCTGCACAAGCAACAAATTAATTTGTTTTCTTGGGTTATTAAAAATTAAAAATCAAAGTATTTTCTGTCTTTGATTTTTAATTTTTAATTTAATAGTTAATAAAGAATGAAAAAGTTAAAGGTTTCCGTGCTTCTAATTTTTTCATTGCTATCTAGTCTCAGTTCATAAATTACTGATGCATAGATACATTTATTATTTAAAATAATATTTTTATATTTCCAAACAAGAGAATTTTTGCTCGAAGGTAATCTAATATATTTACCTGATTCAGAATATTACAAAACATCAATAAATTTTGATATCAATAACTTTATCTTGGAAGATTTCACTGGTGTTTAGCGTCATATATGATCTTGGAATACTGTTCTTAAGCTTGATCGGAATAATATAAAGTCAATAGGATTAGACTAATAGGATTAGAACCTATAGACTTCAAATAATACTGTTTTTGATTCTAGTTAGAAGTTTTCCGAATAGATATTTTTTAGATATTGGCGTATTTTTGTTCTTCGTTTCACACTACATCACCGTATTATTTCTTCTTGCAAGCTTGATATTTAATGTTTATATCTAGACTGATATCTCTTCTTCTTCGATGCAATCGAGAAGAGATACCGGTTTATGTATTTATATGGTATTTCGTTGGGGATACAAACATCTAGAGCCTAAAAATAATTAATTGGATTGAATATCTTCACATATCATACTTGGTTTCTAACAAGTAAGAAAATTTCAGGTACTTCAGTTGTCATGATAATAACAAATTAATAACTTGCTTTTGATTTTTCAGTATATGTATGATTTATTGCTAGTTAAAACACGATAAATAAATTGTGCATTTTATACACACAGGTTGATGGGTAATTAATCATACTATTTATTGAAACTATTAAGGTATTATGTAAAAAAAATATAAATTTTTATAAAGACATCAAGTAATCATTTTACAAGTCTGTTCTAAATAAGTGACAACACTAACAAAAAAGTTCTTTTTGTTACTTTAAGTTGTTTTTGTTTAAATGTATAAAAAAACTATAAAAGTATCAATTAGATATATTGTTTGACATGTGTGCGAGTAATAATAGTTATACTTTACAAGTATTTTTGAGATTAAAGTGGAAATAAAAGTTGAGCAAAATTATTGATTTAAAAGTATAATTTGCATCTTTTAATATAGATAATACATAAGTTATTAAAGTAACTGGAATGTAAATTTATTAGACGTTTTAAATTAAAATAAATATTAACTAGAACAAATAGACAACTGAGGTTGAACTGCAAAGGTGAAACTTTGGCGCTAGTTTAAACCTCTTTAAATCAAGGATCGGAAGGCTATGAACTCCAGAACGGAAGAACGTATCGTCTTAATTTCAGTTCACGGAGATCCTGCAATTGAGGTAGGAAAAGAAGAAGCAGGAGGACAAAATGTTTACGTCCGTCACGTGGGTGAAGCACTGGCGAAATTAGGGTGGAAAGTTGATATGTTTACCCGTAAAGTAAATGCACAACAAGATGATATTGTTGAGCATACAGAGAATTGCCGAACTATTCGTTTGAAGGCTGGTCCAACAGATTTTGTCCCACGAGATGATATTTTTGATTACCTACCTGAATTTGTGGATAATTTGCTGAAATTTCAGCAAGAAAATGATTTTATATATCCCTTAATTCATACCAATTACTGGTTATCTGCTTGGGTTGGGATGCAATTGAAAAAAATTCAGGGAAGCCAACTAATTCATACATATCATTCTTTAGGGGCAGTAAAGTACAAAACTATTAATAAAGCTCCCTTAATTGCTAATACTCGCTTGGAAGTAGAGAAAAATGTATTAGAAACAGCTGAGAGAATTGTGGCTACTTCTCCTCAGGAAGAAGAACACATGCGTTCTTGGGTCTCAAGTGAAGGTCAAATTGATATTATTCCTTGCGGTACAGATATTGAACGTTTTGGTCGCATTGATAAAGCAGCAGCAAGAGCGAAATTGGGAAATAAAGCTCAAACTGCAAGTAATGAGTTGAAATTTAGCCCTGATGAAAAAATAGTTATGTATGTGGGACGTTTCGACCGCCGAAAAGGTATAGAAACTTTGGTTAGGGCGATACGAAAATCTAAATTATTTAACTCACCTAATCTCAAATTAATTGTTGCTGGTGGTAGTCGTCCCGGTCAAAGTGATGGTAGAGAGCGGGAGCGAATTGAAAGTATTGTTGATGAGTTGGGGATGAGACATGTTGCATTTTTCCCCGGTCGTTTAAGTCAGGAAGATTTACCGCTGTATTATGCTGCGGCTGATGTGTGCGTTGTTCCGAGTCATTATGAACCTTTTGGTTTAGTTGCAATTGAAGCAATGGCGAGTGGAACACCTGTTGTCGCAAGTGACGTGGGAGGATTACAGTTTACTGTTGTTCCCGAAGAAACAGGTTTATTGGCTCCACCCAAAGATGTAGAAGCTTTTAGTACTGCAATTGATCGCATTATTTCTGATTCACAATGGCGAGATAAGTTGGGTCAAGGAGGAAGAAAGCGGGTTGAGACTAAGTTTAGTTGGGATGGTGTGGCGCATCAATTGAGTGACCTTTACACAGAAATCTCACACATAACACCGACAGATGCTCCGAGCTTAATTGAGAAGTAAATAAAAAACTGAATAATCCAGAAATCGGTAATGGCTAAAAGGCAAAGCTGAGATGTGCTTTTTACCTTTTACCGTTTACTTTTGATATTTTAGATTCTCTACAAACCTGTTTACTTCAGTTACAGTAAAAACTTTGTATATGTCAACTAAAAAGCCATGGGTTAGTTTACTTCAAAGTTATACTAAACTGTGAGACTTCTAATGAAATGAGCGATCGTCGTGCAGACTTTTGACTATACAACTCTCAAAGCTGTTTGCAGCGATATTCGCGATCGCTGGCTTCCATCACGTGTAGAACAGGTTCACCAACGTGATAAATATACTATTGCAATTGCTTTGCGTACTCTCAAAGGGCGAAGTTGGTTAGATATTTCTCGCCATCCTCAAGCTGCAAGAATTTGTATTGGCGAACCACCACCACGAAAACCAGATACTTTTACTTTTAGTCAACAATTGGTACATCAATTAGGTGGTTTGGCATTAATAGAAATAGAAACTATTGCTCCTTGGGAGCGGGCTATTGATTTAAGATTTGCTCGTCGTCCCGGCGAAAGTCCACTGTATCACCTGTATGTGGAAATTATGGGTAAGTACAGTAATATGGTTCTTACCGATGCAAACAATCAAATTATTACTGTTGCCCATCAAATCAATCAACAAAAATCTAGCGTGCGTCCCGTACTTACAGGACAGTTATATGAAGCTCCACCCGCTTTAACTAATAGTATTCCCAGTTTAGATGAGCCTTTTGAGCGTTGGTGGGAACGGGTGAGTTTGGTTCCAGGAAGTATTAAACGTCAACTACTTAAGACTTATCGCGGGATATCGCCATCATTACTTGAATCAATGTTGCAAGTATCGGAGATTAATCCCCAAACCCACACTGATAAGTTAACATCTCAGGAGTGGCAAAAACTTTTTCAAACTTGGCGACTGTGGTTGCAGTCTTTAGAAGCAAAAACCTTTAATCCAGCTTTGACAACGACTGGATATACAGTTCTTGGTTGGGGTGGAGTTAAACCCGTTGAAGATATTCAAGTATTGATCGACAAATACTATACGGAAAAACTCAATCAACAAGCTTTTTCCCAACTGCAACATCAATTAAACCAGAAAATCAACAATTTTTTGACCAAACTGCGCATTAAGGCGCAAAACTTTGAAGAACGTTTGCAGCAATCTGATCGAGCAGATGAATATCGTCAAAAAGCTGATTTACTAATGGCTCATCTGCATGAGTGGAAACCAGGAATTCAAGAGATGGTTCTATCTGATTTTGAAACTGGAGAACCAGTGAAGGTAAAACTTGAACCTGATAAAAATGCTGTTCAAAATGCTCAAGGTCTTTATAAAAAACATCAAAAACTTAAACGTGCTCGCTCTGCAGTTGAACCTTTACTTTTAGAAGTCAAGAATGAAATTAATTATTTAGAGCAAGTCGAAGCATCTATTTCTCAAACAAATGATTACCAAAGTACGGAAGATTTACAAGCTTTAGAAGAAATTCGTGAAGAGTTAGTCGGACAAAAATATTTAGAAGATACAGAATATCGTCGTCGCAGTTCCACTCAAACAGCTAGTACCAATTTTCATCGTTACCATACCCCAGGTGGTTTTGAAGTTTTAATTGGTCGTAACAACCGCCAAAACGATCAACTTTCATTCAAAATAGCAGGCGATTATGATCTTTGGTTCCACGCTCAGGAAATTCCTGGAAGTCATGTACTACTTAGATTAGAGGCTGGAACCACACCAAAGTCGAAGGATTTACAATTTGTCGCAAATCTCGCAGCTTACCACAGTCGCAGTCGTCAAAGTAAACAAGTTCCAGTGGTTTACACCCAGCCGAAATATGTTTATAAGCCCAAAGGTGCGAAACCAGGAATTGCGATTTATAAACAAGAGCAGGTTCTTTGGGGTAAGCCGTATTTAGTTGAGTGAAGATTAGGGATTGGGGATTAGGGATTGGGATTATTATCGCAGTCGCCAAAAATGTTAGGACATTTATCTGTTCTCTGTTCCCTTCTGGGCAAAATATGACGTCCTAAACAACGTGTGTATTGCCCATAAAAAATAACAAATACCAATTACCAATAACATTAACTTGAACTAAACTCTGCTTGGGCGCGAACTTACCCAATTGCCAGTCGCCAGTACCCAATCCCCAATCTACAAGTAAATTCTTCTTAAAGTATAGAGGTCGATTTAGTCTTTCTTATCTTTTTTTGATAAATTTTCACTAAAAGTCTGTGTTGCCTGTTACAATATTGTTAAGAAACATTACCCGATGTGTTTTGGGAACGCGCCGGATAAAGTTTAACTCTTTTGAGAAGACAACGTTAAGAAAAGGTTATTTTACAGACCAGCTGTGGTAGGCTGGTCTTTCTTTATTCCTCTGAGGACAAAGTATTTATTTCCTGA
Source organism: Mastigocoleus sp. MO_188.B34 (assembly GCF_030065675.1). Lineage (GTDB taxonomy): Bacteria > Cyanobacteriota > Cyanobacteriia > Cyanobacteriales > Nostocaceae > Mastigocoleus. The sequence goes on from NZ_JASJDK010000045.1 coordinate 32,983, forward strand.
CTTGAGACTGAAAATTATTTTCTCTTCTCTAACCAAGAGTCAAGGAAGTAAAATTCTAGATTCTGATAAGTTAATGTCAGAAATAAAATGTCAGAAATAAAATGCCAAAAATAACTTCAGATTTTGTAACTTCAGATTTTGTAACTTCAGATTTTGAGTTGCTGATTAGAAGGTAAATGTGGTTCTGAAAGTTCCAATTACAATGTCGTCGTTGTTGCTGTTGTGGTCAGGGGCTGTGAGCCAGATGACTCCCGGTGTTACACTAATGTTGTCATTAACTTTGTACTGATAGAACGCCTCAATGTGATAAGAAGTATCGCTATCCTCATTTAAACCATCAATACTTGAATCGGTAACTTTTGGTTCCATACCGAATATTATACCACCTAAGTTGCCTTTTTTGCCTAAATCTGGTAAGCCAAGGGTTACAGCCCAATTCCAGACGTCAGCTTTACCGCGATCGGGGAAGGCTGGAGATGTTGAAAGATTACGTACATTTGAATAACCAGCCCAACCACCTAAAACTAGGTTTTTACTCAGACCTAAAGAAGCTTGAACGCCATAAGAATTGCTGGAATATGGAGTATCTGCAAGATTAGTTGCATTGTCTACTGGTGATGTAACGTTTAAAGTTGCTGCATTACTTCCTGCACCTCCAAATTGGTTGTAGGAATTAATGTAAGTTAAACCAATTTTAAAGCGATCACTAGGCTCTAGGGTAAGTTGCGCTAATGCTCCATAGGATCCTTGAAATAAACCATTATCAGTACTTGGATCGCTAGCAGAACCTGCTAAGTAAGCCAAACTTAAAGATAAGCCCTTACCAAATTCCTGAGTAACGCCGACACCAGAACCATCCATTGCTCCATAAATTGGGTTACGAGTACCGAAGGTAGATAAAGCCCCTTCTGTACCGTCACCGTCAAATAGGTTAACTGTATCGACTACATCGTCTGCTGCACCAGCATTAGCGATGGCAATGACGTTAGTTTTTTCAGTTAGTGGAAAACTGTACCATAAAGCATCTAAAGCTGCATCATTGTCTCCCGTATCCCCAGCAAAGGCTAACCCACCTTCCGGAGTACCTAAATCGGGGGCAACAATATTATTAGTTTGGATCCGAGTGTAAAGTGTATCTTTACCAGTAAAACTGCTAACGAAGTTAATTCGCGCTCTAGCCCCTAAGGCTGTATTATCATCATTTGTGTTTCCTTCGAACACATCAGTTATACCTACCACCAATTCTCCTTCGAGTTTGGATGTAGTTGAAAACTGATTTGCTTCTAGTTCTGCTGTGCGTGCTTCAACTGCATCTACACGACCGCGTAATGTTGCTAACTCAGCTGAAAATTCTTCTTGTAATCTTTCCAGAGCAACAATATCTTCTTTGGTGACTGCATCAGCAGTTGCAGTTGCAATTAATTCATTTACTCGGTCGAGACAAGCATTTAATCCTGCGGCGAATTCGTATCTTGTCAATGCTCGATTTCCACGATATGTGCTGTTGGGATATCCTGCGATACAGCCATAACGTTCTACCAAGGATTGGAGTGCTTGAAATGCCCAATCTGTTGGCTGTACGTCTGATAGTTGAGATACGGAGGTCACCTGTGCCATGAGTCGATCTTGTTTGGCACTTTCAATTTGAACTTCTGGATTGACGATCGCAGAATTTGATTCTGTTTGAGATTCTGTTGCTGCAGATATTTCATTTGCCAATGCTGTAGTCCCAACATTCGCGATCGCTGCAAAAATTGCTGAACTAGTAAGCAAAGATTGCCAAATTTTTTTCATATTTTTATTCCTCACACTGAATATTAGCTGTATGACAAAATACTTTATACAGCTATGTTCTTATTGAGAAATTATTAATCTAATCAGTACAAAAAGCAATATTTTTAACGACAATCTTATACAAAAGATAGTTTTTTGTTAATTTAGCTAGTAACTATATTTACCCATTCTTAAAGTTAAATTACTATTCAATAATTCTTCAATTGATTATATAAATGTATTTTTCCTTGAAGTTCGAGCAATGTTTCTTTTCAGATGAGAAACTATTGATACAATCAAAACAAAATATTTAAAATAATAAGCTACTTTCAATAGTTTTAATTATATTGATATTATTCTGCACTAATGTAGTCAAATATAAATTTTTTATTACATGTATTTTGAACTAGATAAAGTAATTTATTTGATGTGATGAACTGTGCCCCAAAATCATTTCCATCCCAAAATCTTGAATCTTAAAAAAAAAATTTCCGCTAAAGCTTGCAAAATTCTATGACCTTTGCTATTGTTAATAATCGTAAATTGAAATACATCCGCCGGGATAGCTCAGTTGGTAGAGCAGAGGACTGAAAATCCTCGTGTCACGAGTTCAAGTCTCGTTCCTGGCATACAGAAATCCTTGAAGCTAAAGGCAGTTTCAAGGATTTTTATTACATTAGCAATATTGAAACAAAAATATAGCCTTCGTTGCGTAGAATTGCCAAAGCACATCTCAAGCCTAATATCCTAATAGTCGCCGACTTGCTCTTGCAAAAACTTATCGAAAATAAATCGATCGGGGAGAGAAGGTTGTGCTCCTGGCTTGGTAGTAGCTAAAGCACCTGCTGCTGCACCCCAAACTACTGCTTTTCTTAAAGATTTACCCTCGGCTAATGCTGTAGCAAAACCACCATTGAAAGCATCACCAGCAGCTGTTGTATCAACAGCTGAAACGGGAAATGCAGGAAGAAAAAATCTTTGGTCGGGGGTAGCACAATAAACTCCTCGCTCACCCAGTTTTACCAGTACGCATTTCAAATTAACATTGTTGGACTTATTGATACCCCTGGTCATCTTTTGTAATAACAGATCTGCTGCTCTGTGGGCTGACTCTTCCCCATCAACAGTAAAACCTACTAACTGTCCGGCTTCTACTTCATTAGGAGTAATAATATTCACCAGGGATAAAAGTTCTTCAGGAATATCAGACCGTGCTGGTGCTGGGTCAAGAATGACGGTTACTCCCCTTTCTCGAGCTGCTTTTGCTGCTGCTAAAACTGAAGGGATAGGAATTTCCAACTGCAGTAAAAGCGCTTGTGCTGTTGGTAATAAACGGGATAATCGCTCGATATCATCTAGGTCTACCCTTCCATTTGCACCTGGTATGACAATGATTTGATTTTCACCCGCATCGTCAACAATAATAATTGCAACACCAGAATTAACGGTTTCATCAACAAAAACATTTTCAGTTTCCACACCAGCAGCTTGTAAATTCGCAATCAGCTCGTTACCAAAACTTTGAGCACCAACACGTCCCACCATATGAGTTGAAATTCCCAAACGTGCGATCGCAACAGCCTGATTTGCTCCTTTACCTCCCGATACACTAAAAAAATCTCGTCCTAGCAGCGTTTCTCCTGCTAGTGGTAACCGAGGTGCTGTCGCCACTAAGTCTTTATTTATGCTGCCAAAGACGATAATACTCATAACTTAATTTAGTTTGATTATCTAATGCGTCTTCTGTTCTCTTTGATATCCAGAATAGCACTAGTCTCCGTGCTTGGTTTGAGCAACTGTGCTCAAAGACAATTTCCTAAGACATCAGTAGAAACACAAGCAAATCTAAATCCAAAAAAATCTAACGATTTGAGCCAAAAGTTACCAATACCCGAAGAAATAACTAGATGGGAAGGCTTTGGAATATTAAAAATTGGTCTTACAGCAGCGCAAGTAGTTAAAGTTTTGGGAAGTCCAGAAAGTAAGAGTAAAAATATTTTGTGGGGAGCAGACGGACTTTATCATCAGTATTGGTACTATCCAAAACAAGGGATTACTTTAGATATGGTTTCCGTAACAGGAGAAGAAAAACAGACAGTTGCTTCTATCAAGTTAACTTCTCCTTCAACACTAAAAACCCAACGTGGAATAAAAATAGGAGATTCTTACGCTAAGGTAACGCAAGCTTATTATAAGGAGAGAGATCGAGAAACATCAACCTCCTCGAAAATATTCGTTGCTGGCTCGATTTATGGAGGTCTAATATTCTCGTTTAAAAATGGTCGTGTAAATGAAATATTTCTGGGCGCTGCTGCAGAATAATTTTAGTAAATTAAATTTGGCGTAGACTCCATTCACAAAAGTTTTCAAGTCCTTATTTCAAGCTCTTAAGATTCCATAAACTCCTGTTGTTTAGAAAACAGGGTATAGAGTGTATATATCGCATATGGTGAGGTCTATGAAGAAGAGTTTATTTGCTGGTGGAATAATTTGCTTGCTCTTGGGAACTGGAATCAAGTATGTACAAACCCCCGCACATGCACAAGCAAGAACAGAACAAAAAACACCAAACGTATCTACAGATGTAGAAAATTCTGAAGAACCACAACTAAAAAGTCCCCAAGCACCTAGAGTTAAATTACTTAATAGTGGTGTAGAACCGAGGCAAAAATTACGCTTTCGACCTGTAGCTGGTAGCAAACAACAGTCAGTGATGATGACCAAAACCAATATGAAAATGTCACTTGATGGAAAGCCAGTACCAGCTTTTGATATTCCTGCAACTGAAGTAACAATCAATACGGTTGTTAACAAGGTAGAACCAAATGGAGATATTACCTATGATTTTTCCTATTCAGATATAGACGTAATTAAAGATCCCAATGTCCAACCACAAATACTTGAAGCAATGCGAAAACAATTCGCACAACTTAAAGGAATGAAAGGTTCTGGAGTGATGGACAATCGTGGTAATCCCAAAAAATTTAACTTGGTTGCATCTGATATTAAAGACCCAATGCTCAAACAAATGATGCAACAAGTTAGTAATTCCCTCAGCAAAGTATCTTCTCCTGTCCCTCAAGAAGCTGTGGGTAAAGGAGCTGAATGGGTCGTCACCAATAAGGTTGGTTTTAATGGTATCAATATTACCCAAACACAAACATATAAACTATTAGACATTAAAGATGGTGTTGCAACTCTCCAGGCTAAAGTTGACCAACAAGCCCAAGCAATGCAAAAAGTGACCTTACCAGGACTACCACCCAGCGCCGCACTAACTCTTCAATCTTATAAAGGTAATGGAGAGGGAAAATATCAAATAATGCTGGATAAATTAATGCCGATTAATTCTAAGATTTCTGTTGCTTCTAATGTGAATTGGAAAGGTAAATTTACTTCTAAACAAGAAGATACAAGCATGAATCAAGAAGTTTTGGTAAATGTAAATATGAAGTCAAAATAATCACTGCTCTTATTTGCTAAGAAATATCATCAATAAGACATAGGAAAAGCCAAGAATGTAAATAATTCTTGGCTTGATTATTATTTGGTTGTTTTTCTATTAAGTTGAAAAACTGTTATTTTACTGGTATTAACAAAAATTTGAAATAGGTAGATTTTATCTACTAAGATTGATACTATTTTTATTTTGGGAACAACTTTTAAAAAGTTGGTAAAAACTACTTTTAATATGCAGCAACAATGTTATCCACATCATTGTGATGAATTGTATTTTATTAACCTTGCTGTAATACTAAATACTATGAATAATATTTCTTCAGATATGCTATATAATAGCAGTTTTATATGTGTCATAAATATCTATTCTTGTGTGAAATATATGTGAAAATTTATTATTTTTTATCTTTGCAAAAGATATTTTTTTGGCTTATATAGCAATCCTAAATCATTTATGAAAATGAATATTGTAGAGACGCGCCAGAGCCTGCGGCGTCGGCGTTAGCCTCTGGCGCGTCTCTACAGGATTTACTGTTCACAAATCAAATATGATTGCTATATAATCTCAAATAAACTCTAAAAAATGAGTTTTTATTTCACTTACCTAAAACTAATGCAAAATCAAAGTATCTTTTCAAAACATATTTGTTGTAAATCACACTTTTGTCTACTAAGCTGAATAAGAATATATCATTCAACTTTAATTGAAATTTAATTCAACTTTAAAATTATAAGGTAATTATTAACCATGCCTTTTCGGATTTTGAGCTTAGATGGCGGTGGTATTAGAGGGGTCGTAACAGCACAAATACTCTCATTAATTGAAAGGCAAATTGATCGACCATTAAATGAGTATTTTGATTTAATTGCAGGAACCTCTACTGGTTCTATTTTAGCTGCAGCTATAGCTACAGGAATTAAAAGCGAAAAAATTGTAGAATTCTACAGAGAAAATAGTTCACTAATATTTCCTTATCAGAGCCACTTTTCATTTAAAAGAATAAAATTAATTTTTAAGCATGGAATATCAGCGCCCAAGTACTCAGATCGAGGTTTAACTCAAGTATTAAAAAGTGTTTTTGGCGATAAAACTATTTTTGATATCCCTTCACCATTATTATTAATAGTTGCTTACGATACGATTGAAAGAAAGCCAATTGTTTTTAAAAGTTGGCGTCAAGATAAAGGTTATGGGAATATTCCCTTATGGGAAACTTGTGTTTCTTCCGCCTCTGCACCAACATATTTCCCCGCACACAAATTAGAAAAAATAATAAATGGTCAAGTTTACAAAGCATCGATAGATAACATCTATTTAGATAGAGATGCTTCATGTACAAATAATATATATAACAATGCATTAGTGAAAATAATTAGTGGTCCTGGAACTGGTCAAACTCGTAAAATAAAGAAATATATAGGGCGTCACAGAAAAGCTATTTTAGATCAAGCCTGGAAGCAAATACCCACTCATAATTCTATATATTCAATTAAAACGATTTATTCGGCAATTGATGGTGGTGTAACAGCAAATAATCCATCTGCATGTGCTGTAGCAGAAGCTTTGAGATTGGGTCATCCCTTAGAAAATATTAGTGTACTTTCTATAGGTACTGGGGATAGAACGCGAATTATCCCTTTTGAGCAAGCTCATCATTGGGGTTTAATACAATGGGCACAACCATTAATAGGTGTAGCATTAGATGGATCGGCAGATGTATGCGAATATATAACCGATCAAATGGTTCGCTCTAGACTATTACGTTTACAATTTAAATTAGATCGAGAATTAACTGGTAAACGATTGAGTGATGATATTGATGATGTTAGTAAAGAAAATATAAATAATTTGATCGAAGCTGCAGAAGTATACCTCCGACAACCAAATGTAGAGAAGTCGTTAAAAGAATTCTTAGAAAAAAATAAATAGCTAATTATATACCAACTATCAATTAGTAATTCCTAATTCCCAATTCCTAATCAAAAATTACCTTAAAATATCACCAGAATTTACATCAAACCAATGAATATTTTGGGGAGGTAATACCAGTTTTATTTCCTTCGTATCCCAACTTTGGTCTGTTGGTAATAACGCACGAACTGTTAATGCTGGAGAATGAGAACTTTTTACATGGATACTTACTAAGTTGTGCATTCCCAAGTTTTCCACTAGAAAAACCTTTCCTTGAATTATCTGTTTGTCATCATCGGAAGTTGCTAAACGAACATTTTCTGGACGAATACCCAGAACAATTTCTGATGGTACGGTAGGGATATCTGGTAATTGAATCTGAAAATCACCCAGCATTGCACTGTGACCTTGACAGGGTAGATTTAGTAAATTCATTTGGGGACTACCGACAAAACCAGCAACAAATAAATTAGCTGGATGATTATAAATTCGTTCGGGTGGATCCAATTGTTGGATATAACCATTATTCAGAATTGCGACCTTAGAAGACAAAGTCATTGCTTCTGTTTGGTCGTGAGTTACATAAACTACTGGTGCTTTTTCCCTTGCAAATATTTGTTTGAGATCTGCACGAACCCTTTCTCTAAGTAGTGCATCTAAGTTACTCAATGGTTCATCTAACAAATATACTTCAGCACGCCGCACTAGTGCTCGACCAACTGCAACTCGTTGTCTTTGTCCTCCTGACAATTGACCTGGTTTCCGATGTAGTAATTCTTTTAAACCAAGAAGTTCCACAACATTTGCTACGCGTTGTTGAATTTCAGCCCGAGGTACTTTTTTTAGTTTCAATCCCGATGATAAATTTTCATATACCGTCATGTGGGGATAAAGAGCATAACTTTGAAACACCATCGCCATATTGCGATCGCCAGGTCTTTTAAAAGTAATATCTTCACCTCCGAGAATTACTTTACCGCGAGTTGGTTCTTCTAAACCCGCAATCATTCGTAGGGTGGTAGATTTTCCACAACCACTTGGACCCAGTAAAGTAAGAAATTCATTATCATCAACTATTAAACTAACGTCTTTTACTGGGACAATTTTTGATGTATAGGTCTTATTTAAGTTTCTTAATTCAAGTTTAGACATTTTGAAATTGGTAGTCGTTAATTGGTGATAGGTAATGGGTAATTGGTAATTGATAACTAATAATTGTTTGCTGGTAAATGACTATTGATAAATTATCCCTTCACTGCTCCAGCAGTAAGACCTTGAACAATTTTTCTTTGGAAAAATAATACCAATATAACTAAGGGGAAAGTTCCCACAACTGTTGCTGCGGCGATAGAACCATAAGGTATTTCATAGCTGGATGCACCACCTAATTGTGCTGCAGCAACAGGAATAGTTTTCATACTTTCCCGAGTAATAAATGTTAGAGCAAAAATAAACTCATTCCAAGCAAAAATAAATGTCAAAATTCCTGTTGTTACTAATGCAGGAATGGTCATTGGTAGCAAAATATGAACTAACATTTGCACGGTGTTGTAACCATCAATTCGTGCTGAATCTTCTAAGTCTTTAGGAAGCTGTTCAAAAAAGCTACGTAAAACTAAAATTGTGAGTGGTAGATTAATTGCTGTATAGGGAATAATTAATGCCAAATAATTATTACCCAAATGTAGCCATTGAATTATTTCTAATAAGCCTAAGAATAATAAAATACCTGGGAACAAAGTCACAATTAAAATAGCAGCCAAAATAACTTTGCCACCCCATGGACGTAAACGGGCTAATGCATAAGCTGCAGGTGCTCCTACGGCTAATGCAAGAGTAGTAGAAACAAAAGAAACAAAGGCACTATTTAGTATATAAAGCCAAAAAGGACGCCTACTAAATAAATCAATATAATGTTTCCAAGTTAAACTCAGAGTAAAATAAGCAGTAGGAACTTCTTCTATAGCTTCTTTTGTTTTAAATGAAGTTAATAATTGCCACATTACAGGAGCAAGGCAAAAAATAGTAATTAGAACTACGGCGACCCATAATAATATTTTTCTGCCTATATTTTTTGTAGTATTATTTTCTTCAGAATTAATTGTATATTTGGGAGAAACTGAAGTCATTTGTTTGGGATAATTAAAAATTTACTGACTGATAGTTGGTAATTGGTAATTGGTAATTGGTAAATGTAGCCCGTAAGGGCGTGGCGTCAGCCATAAACTAATAACTGAAAATTAAAATTGCGAACTTCGAGAACGTAAATTTTTAAGCAGTAAGCTCGCTAGTACAACTGCAAAAATCAATAATAAAAATGTTACGACTACTAGTGCCGCACCATAACCAAAGTCCAAATAGCGCATGACGGTAGAGTAAATATACATCGATACAACCTCTGTTGCTCCACCAGGACCACCCTCAGTCATAACTTTAATTAAGTCAAAAATTCCAAAAGCTTGAGCGAAACGAAACAACATTGCAATCAAGATTTGTGGCATCAATAATGGTAAAGTTATTTGGCGGAAACTTTGCCAAGAAGATGCTCCATCTATAGAATGAGCTTCGTATAAATCTGGTGAAATTGATTGTAAACCAGCTAAAAGTAAAATACTAATAAATGGGGTAGTTTTCCAAACGTCTGCAAATATTACCGCTACCATTGCTAATGTTGGTTCTCCCAACCAATTAATACCAGTGTCTATAAAACCCAAGCGTAATAAAATATCATTAGCAACACCAAATTGGTCGTTAAATATCCATGCCCAAGCTAAACCAATTAGTGCTGTTGGTAAAGCCCAAGGTAAAATTGCCACAGTACGCATCACACCCCTTCCAACAAACTGTTGATTTAGAACTAAGGCGATACCTAATCCCAAGAGTAATTCAATAATTACTGATGCTGTGGTGAAAATGGTAGTTGTCCACAAACTATTCCAAAAACGACCGTCTCCTACCATTCGTATGTAATTATCAAATCCTACAAAGATTGGCTGTAGTTCTGTACCCAAATTTTTTGTAAATAAGCTTAACCAAAAAGCACGAATTATTGGATAACCAAATACTAGCAAAAGTAAGATTAAAGCAGGTAGTAAAAATATTAGAGCGGTTCGCTGTTCTCGACTTCGGATGGTTTGCATTTTTCTTGTTTATTACCGAACTTAGGTAATTTATATAGCGAATTGTAGTTGTTGATACTCAGTTTGCGATCGTTAATGTTTAATTTTTCAATATGTAATTTTTTGAGCTTGGTTGTAATTTTTATTTAGAGCTTAGTAGTAATGGTTCATCTTGTTGTGTAATTAAACTTTTTTCTTCAGATTGTATGAGAGATATTTCTTCATGCAATATATTCACACTTTGTATATCTCTATCCTGTTTTTCATCTGATACTACAGATTTTTTCTCCAGTAATTCAGGTGTAAATTCCTTTCGTGAAGATAGCTCTGTATTTTCTAATTTTGCTGTTTCTAGTTTTGCTGTTTCTAATATTGATGTTTGAAGTAAGTTTTCTGATTTATCTTCACTTATTTCTTGTAAATTTACTTTGCCATCTGCAATTGATATTCTTTGATTAACCTTTTCACCTAATAATTGCCGAGTTTCATTTGCCGCAGCACTCATGGCTGCTTCTGGTGACATTCTATTAGTTAATGCAGCACTTAAATAGCGTTGTAAAATATCTGATGCTTGGGCGTATTGAGGAATTGGAGGACGTAAAACAGCTTGTTCTACAACCTTTAAAAGTGTTGGGTAGTGGGGATATTTTTTTACAATTTCTGGATCTGTAAATAAAGAACGCCTACTTGGTACAAAACCAGCTTCTAAAATAAACTTACGTTGGGCTACTTCAGAAGTAAAATACTTAATTGCTTTCCAAGCTTCTTCAGGATGTTTGGAAGATTTAGAAATTCCTAGTGCCCATCCTCCTAAACAAGCTCCACCCGTATTATTAGGAGTTGCAAGCATTGGTTTGATAGCTATTTTACCTTTAAGTGGAGAATCATCTGTATTAGCAAGGGGCCAAACATAAGGCCAATTCCGTAAAAAAACTGCCTGTCCACTTTGAAATAATCTTCTAGTTTCTTCTTCTTGATATGTGGTTACACCACTTGGAGAAACTTTATCTGTGATAGTTTGCTTGAGAAACTTAATTGCTTCAATAGTTGCTGGTCGATCTAATCCCACTTCCAAATTTTCTGGATTAACCCAAAATCCTCCATAACCTTGTAGGACTTCTGCAAACATTGCAACTAGTCCTTCATATTGTTTACCTTGCCAAATGTAACCCCATTTAGCTTTATTTCCCTTTTGTAAAGTTTGGGAAATTTCCATTAGATCTGCAAAAGTTTGTGGTGCTGCCAACCCTGCTTTTTCAAGTAAATCTTTGCGATAATAAAGCATTCCCACATCAGAACGCATGGGAATTGCATATAATTTTTCTTGGTAACGCCTTCCTTCTACGTCTTTTTCAGAGAAAGCTGTTAATTCATCTGAAGAAATTTTATCTGTTAAATCTAATAACCATCCAGCTGCTGCAAATTTCGGAGTCCAAACTACATCCATATTTACCAAATCATAGGGTGAATCACCCAAAATAAAAGCAGAGGTATAAAGGTCTTCTAATAGATTTGTTGAATTTGGACCTTCAACTATATTGATACGAATACCTGGATTTTTTGCTTCAAAGTCTTTGATTATTCCTGTTTTCCAAGGTTGAGCATCCGGGGCTGTCATCAACATATTTAACGTGACTGGCTGTTCGGTCAATGCATGTGGCATTGAAGTATGTAGAAGAACTAATATAACGGCAAATATTACCGCTGGTAATTTGAGTTTATGTGGTATTTTTGACAGTATCTTAGGCAATTGGAAGTGAAACATTATCTCCGAAATATCTAGTTCGATTTACGAAGCAATTATGATATTTTCAAATATACAGTATCAGTATTTATATAACTTGCGATTTACTCTTAAGTCAGTTTACTGTTAATATTGAACGCTTAATTAAACTTATAGATAAAATATACCAAATAGTTATTTGTATTACATTTATGTATAGATAAATTTAACTATAAATATTAATTAATATTAGTTATTAACATTAATAGAATATTTATGAATTTAGTTATCTTTTAGTGAAGATATATTTATACATAAAATATCCAAATTATTATTTGTTTCCATTCTAAAATTTGAAATCCAAAATTTCAAATCTGAAACATCACTATTGAATAGTAAAAATATGCTTAAAATATATAGGGATACAGCAATGCTGTAACCCTGTCTTTTAATCGGTTGTTTACTTGGTTACTTGGTTTTTATTCTAATTATTCATTAGTACGTTTAGTATTACCGGCTTTTACCCAAGCTTCTTCATCTGTACCTACCACCCGAACCTTTTGCCAAGCTTTATCTTGACTGACTTGTAAAACAATAACTTTTTTATTAAAACCTACCCCACCAACAGATTCGGCATCTGTGTTGGGCTCAGAACGCAAAACTAAACCTTGAGACCATGTTACCCGAGCATTATAAGCCCCTGGTGGCAACGGTTTTGCAGGTTTTCCTTCTTCTGTTGACTGTTTATCTTTTTGTGATGGTGTATTTTGGGATTTTGTATCTTTTTTCTCCTTCACTTTTGAAGTAGTGGTAAATGCTGATTCTCCTGGTTTTACTCCTGCAGTTATGGCTGGAGGTCGATCGTTATCAAACATTGGCTTGTTGGGGGTTACAGCATTTCGGTTAATAAAGTAAAGCGCAGCAACCACACCACCACCAGCTAAAATAGCAATGGCTAAAGCAAAACCAAACAGAAACTTTAGTATGTTGACAAAAATCATATCTTCAACACCATCAAGTTATTAATGAGTTAAAGGCTTAGCCATTAACTGCTGTGTTATCCACTTTAATTTCTCACCTATTATTGCATTTGCACTTGAATCCGTCCCCCTAATACAAGTACATAAAATCAATTTTCAGTATATATGCTGAGATAAGGGTTTAAAATTTCAGCCTAGAAAGTAGAAATTGGGAATTATAAATTTAGAAGAGTTATTTTCTGTATCTGTTCCACATGCAACCAAATGGTAAAGGTAGCATGCTACCTTTTTGCAGCATGCTACGCCTATTAGCATCTATTTTCTCGGGTTGATTTATCCGGTTGAAACTTCAGAATTTTCTCTCAAAATATAGAAATAAAAAGATGTTCTACTCTATCTTTTGGCTATTAATTTCCAGTCAAGCATCAACCAATTTGAAGTAAAGTTAGAACTTACAAACCATCTGAATATGAATGAGAAAATCGTTGATTATCCCAAATCCTCAGATTTCTAAGAATTTTGTGTAAGTCTAACTTACTGGAGTTTTTACATGTATACAACACGTGCATCTAAACCGTTATTACGTAACCTGTCCTTGAGTTGTTTTGCTCTGTAGTAGTTTTTAAACTTCCCAGCACTGACATATTTACCCAATCTGGAATTATGGACAGTAGCGTTTGGAGCAAATGAACGCACCCGTTCCAAAATTTCTGGAACAGTCAGAGGTACAACTACTGTATGAAGTTTAGTATTAGCACAACCTGGATTTCCTAATGCTTCCCAGGTACGTTTACTAACAACGCCATCTGGATATAACTCTTTAGCTTGTTGGAAACGTCTTACAGCAGCTTCAGTTTTAGATCCAAAATAGCCTGTGGAATTACTACTAAAATAGCCCCAGTCACGTAAGCGTTTTTGTAAGTAAGTCACATGCTCGCCTTTTGCACCATAACTAATAGTTGGTCTATTTATGCAAAACCGATCTTCTATTTCAGGATATTTGATTCCTTTTAGAGCATTCCAGGTCTTTAGACCAACTATTCCATCTGCTTTTAATGCATTATCTCTCTGGAATCTCCTTACTTCGGCTTCTGTTCCAGGACCAAAAAGACCATCAACCTTAATCTTTAAAAGTTTTTGTAATTTTCTAACTTTTGGACCACTATCACCACGACGAAGAACGGGGTAATTATCATCCTCGGGGACACCTATTTTTGATTTTTCAAGAGCACTCCAGGTTTTTGGACCAACAATTCCATCAGCTGTTAATCCCTTGACTCTCTGGAAGTCGATAACAGCCTTCTTTGTAATTTGTCCAAAATACTTTGTGGTATTTCCCTTAAAGTAACCCAGTTCTTTTAATCTCTGTTGTAAAGATGTAACTTGAGAACCTTTAGAACCAACACGGAGAATCGAAGAATATGATGTCTCTTTATCTTTACCCTTAGGTTTTAATGAAGCTTGAATTTTAGTTTGGGTATTGGAACCAACAATTCCATCAGCCTTTAACCCTTGGGATTTTTGAAATTTAATAACGGCGTTTTTGGTAATTGGACCGTAATAACCTGTAGATTTGTTATTATAAAAACTCAAACTTCTGAGATTATCTTGTAATTTTGTAACTGCAGAACCACGGCTACCTTGTTTAAGAAGACTGGTAGTTATAGAAGTAGACTTACTACTTGAAGAACAATCAGACTTGAGTTTTTGAGCGGTTCGAGTACCAACAATTCCGTCAACTACAAGATTATTGTTTGCTTGATAACTGCTAACAGCTTTTTTAGTTATTGGACCAAAATAGCCATCAGCTTTACTTTTTAAGTAACCTAAATCTTTTAAACACCGTTGGATAGCTACAACTTCTGTTCCTTTACTACCAACTTTTTCTGCAGCCATAGCTTGTCCGGCAGCACTTAGTACTGATAAACTTAGCGCTACCGTTAAGAAACCCATAGCAGTTTTACTAGATAATTTCTTCCAATTAAGTCCAGAAAAAAGTTGAAAGTTAATTTTTAGAGGAATTAATTCAATATCTTCTGGTGCTTCATACGCAGAAACTGCGTAAAAATAACTAATATTTTCCATGATTTTATTAATTCTTCAGGTTGGTAATCTTTTAGTGCACTTTGCTATCAAGAAAGAAGCGTTTCACAAGCAAGTTCGGAACTCGATAAAAATATTCTTCACAAAGATTTACCCCGATGAATTTCTGATGTAGGAAATCAAATGTATTTGCAGAAATTCCGGAAAAGATGCAACTAAAATCGAATATTGTAACAATTCTCAGTTGTACAAAGTATGGAGCGAGAATATAACAGTTTTATTACTCTATGAGTTTTGTACTTTGTACTTATATTTTGCTTAATTGAGAATTATTATATGAACTTATATTTTGAGGCTATAAAAAGATTTGTGTTCAAAAAACTAAGTCATTAATTGCTGAAAAAAATATAAAAAATTAAATCAATGGAAGAGAAGATTAAAACTGGAAATGTCTTAATCCAAATATCCGCTACGATAAAATTAATATCAGCAATTATTAAATTATAAGTATTTTTATGAGCTATAAACCTTTATCTAATGAGATAAATTTCAAACTATTTAATACATACTTTGAACACAAATACTGTTGATAGTTTTTTGTGTGTTTTACTAATATTATAAACTATTTCAACAATAATAGCGTCTTTTTAATTACATGCGACTTCAGTATTAATAATGTACCAAAAGCTTTTGGGTGGTAGATTATGATGTTCCGTGCAACACACCTTAAATATTTAATTATTTATACTCAAAGGACATGCTTTGCTAACAATAATCAAAACTGAACTTTATGGTAAAAATACTCTCACCTCAGATTTGTATGACTAAGGAATGAGAAGTTAATAACCTGTAATTCTGGAATTTGGAATGGTGCGTTACGCGATGCTAACAGCACCCTACCCTACTTTTGTACTTTATTTAATCTACATTCCTAACCTTTAAATTAACCCTCCATAAATTGGAGGGCCGATCGCGTTTTAAATTAAAGATAGTCCTTATTGCAATTGTTGTTGTATCCTGTCACTCAAAGGATTATGCTTAGATGCCAAACGCGCCCTACCTGCAGCAGCCCATTCCCGTAATTTTTCGATTTGTTCTTGAGCTGTTCTTGCTAGGGGAATAATTTGAGAAGCTGCTTCTAAAATATCGTCGGTGGTAAAATCACGGTTCTGACTAAAGCCAATATGCATTGCTTCAATTAAGGTTTGCTCAATTTCGGCTCCAGAAAAATCAGGAGTTTCATAGGCTAATCTGTCAATATCATAATTTTTGATGTTATGAGGACGTAAGCGGGTTAAATGTACTTCGTAAATTGCTTTGCGTTCTTCCTGAATTGGTAATCCAACAAAAAATATTTCATCAAATCTTCCCTTCCGCAGTATTTCCGGTGGTAAAGCTTGGATATCGTTAGCGGTAGCAACAACAAATACAGGTGAGTTTTTTTCTGCTAACCAAGTAATAAATGTTCCAAATACTCGGCTAGTAGTTCCCGCATCTCCTTTGCTACCAAGTCCAGAAAATGCTTTATCTATTTCATCTATCCACAAAATACAAGGAGCTAGGGCTTCAGCCACCTGGATCATCTGTCTTGTACGAGATTCCGATTCACCAACTAAGCCAGCAAATAAACGTCCAACATCCAAGCGTAACAGTGGTAAATGCCAATGGTGAGCGATCGCCTTTGCTGTTAAAGATTTACCAGTTCCTTGAATTCCGATTAATAACAAACCACGGGGATGGGGTAAACCATATTGTCGGGCTTTTTCACTAAATGCTCCACCCCGGCGTAATAACCAATCTTTAAGGTTATCTAAACCACCAATATCAGAAATTTGCTCTGTGGCAGGAATGAAATCCAGAATTTGGGTTTGGCGAATTGTTTGGCGCTTTTCAGCTAATACTAATTCCACATCTTCCGGTTGTAATTCTCCATGGGATGCGATCGCTCGTGCTAAAACTCTACGGATGCGTTCCATAGATAAGCCCTGACAAGAACTTACCAAGTCATCCAAAAACTTCGCAGATAAGGAAGTACCAGTTGAAGCTAACAGACGTTCAATCTCTGTTTTAATTTCTGTCTTGGCTGGTAATGGGAAATCCACTACTGTCAAAACTTCCATCAAATCATCAGGAATATTAATGCGTGGCGACAATAGTACAATATTTTTTGGTTGTGACTTAAGAAGACGGGCAAAATTACGTAGTTTGCGCGCGATCGCTACATCTTCTAAAAATCGGTGATAGTCCCGCAAAATAAACACCCCTGGTGCATTTGGAGATAACTTTTCCACCAATTCCAAAGCTTGTAATGGATTACGCCGCCCAAAACCTTGGTCATTGGGATTACCCTGGTAACCATCAACAAAATCCCAGATATAAATCGGGCGATTACCTTGATTGGTAGCTTCTTCCTGAATAGCAGCTTCCACCCGTTCCTCTTCATAGGTAGCAATGTAAAGTAAAGGATAACGGGCGCGTAGCAGAAGTTTAAACTCGTCACGGAAGCTCATACTTTAGATCTTAAAAGATTGGTTATTTATTTTATTGTTAAGGTTTATATGGCGTCTTACAACTGAATTCAAATAATGTCATCACATAATTCTCGATCTTCCTGTTTCAATTCTGCGTTAGTTTTCAAATAATCTTCGATCCAATTGCAGACGTGCTGCAATACAGGCTCAATTTGAAGAAATTTGTCTAAATCCCATAAGATTACTTTATTATCATTACCTGCTGAAGCAAGTCGTTTTCCATCCGGGCTAAAAGCAATTCCATTAATTCCATCATTATGTCCTTTGAGAGTTCTTACCAAAGAACCATTTAATTTCCATAGTTTAATAGTGGCATCTCCACTTGCAGAAGCAATCATATCTTTTGTGGGATGAAAAGCAACTGCTCTAACTCGACCGGTATGACCCCTAAAAGTTTTGATTACTTCTCCATGAAGATTCCATAGCTTGACGGTTTTGTCCTCACTTGCTGAAGCAAGTAATTTACCATCAGGACTAAAAGCTACATCATCTATGCCCCTGGTATGACCTTTGAACGTACGAAGTAATTGACCGTCAATGCTCCAAATTTTGATAGTATGGTCGCCGCTTGCTGAAGCAAGTAATTTACCATCAGGACTAAAAGCAACTTCTTCTACCCTACCCCTGTGTGCTAGAAGAGTTTTGAGCAAAGTACCATCTGATTTCCAAAGTTTTATAGTCTGATCGTCGGAAGCGCTAGCAATAATTTTCCCATCGGGGCTAAAAGCTACACCTTCAACTTCATTCCTATGACCATTTAGGCTTAACAAAAAGTAATATTTTTTATCTTCACGATCAAACTTCCACAGCCCAACAGTATTATCTTCAGATGCAGAAGCAATTAGTTTACCATCAGGGCTAAAAGCAACATCCTCAACTTTATCACTATGACCTCCATGTTTATTTTGGTCTTCTTCTAAAACCATAATCAGTTTTCCTTGGGAAGTCCAAAGTTTTATGGTTTTATCATCAGAAGCTGAGGCGATAATCTGACCTATTCCCTCTGGAGATTTTACTTTAACAGGACTGAATTCTACACTTTCAATTTCATCATTGTGTCCAGCTAATATTGTTAGTAAAGTCTCGTTTGGTCGCCAAATTTCTATTCTACTGTCTTCAGAAGCTGAAGCAATAGCTTTTCCATTAGGACTAAAAGCAACAGATCTCACTTCTTCATTGTGGACTTCTAGGCTGCGGAGCAAACTTCCATCAAGTTTCCAGAGTTTAACAGTATGATCGTCGGATGCTGAAGCAATAGTTTTACCATCTGAACTAAAAGCAAGACCGTCAACTCCTGCTTCATGTTTATTAAATGTGTATATTTCTTTGCCATCTATTTGCCAGAGTTTAACGCTATTATCATCGGAAGATGAGGCAATGATATTACCATCGGGACTGAAAATAACCCTATTAACACCAGAGTTATGACCTTTAATAGTTTTTAGTAAGGTACCGTTAACTTTCCAGGTTTTGATCGTACCATCTCCACTCGCGGAAGCAATCATTTGACAATCAGGACTAAAACTTACTCCCCTAACTTGATCCCTATGTCCTTCTAGAGTCCTCAATAAGGTACCGTCAGTTTCCCAGATTTTTACAGTATTGTCATCGGAACCTGAAACAATAAGTTTACATTTATTACCAAAAGCAACACTGTTAACTCCAGCACTATGACCTTTGAAAGTACTCAGTAATGTACCATTTATCTGCCAAAGTTTGACGGTACCGTCCTGACTTGCAGAAACTATATATTTCCCGTTAGGACTAAAAGCAATTCCTCTAACCCAGTCGCCATGACCTTCAAAAGTTTTTAATAGGGTACCATCCATTTTCCAGAGTTTGATGGTTTGATCTCGACTCGCCGATGCTAGTAATTTACCATCAGGACTAAAAACAACCTCGTAAACTGCACCTGTATGCCCAGAAAAAATATTTTTCTCTTTTACCTGGTATGCTGCCTGTAAAAGTACTTCTTCTAAATGATTCTGCAGTTTTTGATCTGTCCAATATAAACCTTTCAATTTTTGCCTTGCTCTTAAAGCTTCGATCGCAGCATCTAAACTTCGATTCAAAGCAAAGGATTCCTCTGAAGAAGCAATTGTTGCTTTGATTTCGTTAACCAGCGCTCTATGGAACTGAAAGAAAGCTATTATCCCCAGTGTCGCAGAAACAGCTAAGGCAGTACTTACTGAAGCTAGTAAAATTCTCTGTAGTTTGGAAACTTCTCGCTGTTTTGCCAATCGCGCCTCAGCTTCTTTAGTACGAGCCATTTCAATTTTTTGAATTTCCCGATTATTTACTACATGGCTAGCAGCTAAATACTGATAATCTAAATGATTCAAACTATGTTCGTTTGACCAAGCTTGGGCTTCCTCTAGAGACAATCCTCGTAATAATTGTGACTCATCTTTGCGTTCGGAATTTAACCAAGCTTTTAATGATTCGGAGTAAGGTCTGAGTTTTGCTAATTGCTTTTCTACCCAGTTTCGATCAAATACTTCTTCGTAAATGCGATTATAAATTTTTATTCGCCCGTTGTGTCTTTTAACTAATCCACTGAGCAATAATTCAACTTGTTCCTCGATTGCTTTATTGGCTGAAATCGAACCTATGTCTATGATTTGCTGATATAGTCCTAATAAGCGTCCAGTTTTTTTAGTATTGACTTGGAAGCGATCGCTAATGGTACGTAAATGAGGTGGCTCATCTTTAGATGCCCACTGATCGGTAATATAAGTTTTAACTAATTCAGCAATTGAAATGATATCGGAAGTTCCTGTTTTTTGGGCATAGTGCTCAACAGTTAAGCGACATAGTTTTTGAGTTAGAAATGGCTGTCCGCCAGTCCAAGCTAATATATTTTTGAGTACTTCTTGAGGGTTTTTTACTTTTCCTACTAAACCCCTAATTAATGGTTGGGCTTCTTCAAAAGTAAAGCCACTTAGTTCAATCGCCCGACCAATATTAAAAGGAGCTCTACTTTTGTTCGCAATTAAATCTGAAGGTGTTGCAACTCCCAACAAAGTGAAAGTAATAATTTTGTTTTGAACGCAAGCACGGATCAGTGCAAAAAAATCATCGGTGTTGAAAGGTAAACTTAGGGTGCTGTCAATCTCATCAATAAAAATTACTATTGGTCGTGTAATTAAAGTAGGTAGAACATCTTCCAAAAACTCACCCAAAGAACGGACTGGTGAAATATATTGACGTTTCTCCAACCATTTACGCAAATTGAACTTTTGACTCAGTCCTAAGCTACGAACTAAAGATAGGGTTATATCAGCATACCATTGTTTCTCAGTTGTATTGTGACTACCAAGACCTGACAAATCAACAACACCACAAGCAACATCATCATTCATTAACCTCTGGGTTACTCGCACTTGTAAACTGGATTTACCTATTTGACGACAGTTGAGTACATAGCAAAACTCTTTAGCTTTTAAAGCTTGGTAAAGTTCTTTATCAGCTTTTCGTATTACATAGCTCGGAGCATCAATTGGTAAACGTCCACCTACTTGATATTGGTAATTTGTCAACTTTTCGGTAGCCATTAGTTCAAGGTAAGTTTTAATTAAATAGCACTACAAAGTCGAGTCAAAATAGACCGCGGCTTGGTATCAGCAAAAATATTAAATAAACCCCCTTGTAAGGGAAGATTATCATTATTTTGTTTACCCAGTAATTTCTATGAAGCTTTTCTATTTATGGCTAGCACATTAAATCTCAATGGTTTGGCTCGATTTTAAGTTCTAATATGCTGACGAAAATATTGGCGATACAGTTCGCATCTAGATATTACAGCATTACCTTGAAGACATACTAAGCCTATACTATTTAATTTGAAAGCTAGCATTTGTTCTAATTCTACAGGTCCCGTGCATTTAAGAACATGTTCGTATGCCAGAATCAGTTCTATATCTTCTTGGAGATATCCTAAAAGTTGACGTAGGTGACTGCGATAAATACCTGATTCTGTGGCTGCAGATTTTACAAGATAATCCCAGGTTATATGTCTTAATGCCAAATTGTACAATGTTAGGCGGACTAAAAAGGGATGACCGCCTAACAATTGCATAAACTGTTTTAGCCTTTGTGGTGATAATTCTAAATTATGTAAGCGAGCAAGCTTATAGACCTGTTCGGATTTGAATGTCTGTAATTCAATTGCAACTCCTACATTAAAGGGAGATTTATTAGTATCTAAAGGAATGTAAACTTCTGTAGAATGGATGATAATTAATCGTAAGTTGCGCCATACCTCACTCCCTTGGGTTCCATAGGAAGCTTCCTCATACCAAGAACGCAGCATGCTGAAAAAATCATCAGCAACTTCCAAGTGACGAAATACTTCATCAACTCGATCTAGGGCTAACACAAGAGGTCTTTTTAGGGCTGGTAATAAAAACTCTTGAAAGTAATGAGTACAGTTACTTTTACTTCCATAAATCGAACTCCAATGATGCTCGAGTTGATATTGCTCTCCTTCCAAACCCAATTGGTGAGCGATCGCACTACAAAACCATTTTAACAACCGATCCAAATCAGTAAAAACTTTGGCGTCAGCTTTCTGGAAACTTAATGCAACTGTGTAATACCCAAATTGTCTAGATTTTTCCAGAATCCTCACCATCAATGAGGTTTTACCCATTTCTAAAGGTGCCTTTATTCGTAGCAAAGCCCCCGGTTGTAAAATAGTTTCATAACAAAGCGATTCACCAGGAACGCGTTCTATATAAAATGGGGAGTTTAAAGGTACTATACCTTTAGGAAATTCCAGTTCTCTTTTTTCATGTGTCGGTACTAATCTATTTTGAAACTGTTGTCTGAGAACAGAACGAAAGTTATTTTTGGTAATTTTCTCCCCAAAAGCATTAGATAACTTTTGCCATAATTGAGAGCCAACACTCCTAATGTAATCAGCATCATAACCACAAGTGTTAGCAATTTCTTGGTAAGTATTTCCTTCCCAACATTTACGGAATACTTGTTCCTGAACAACACTTAAACGGTCGGGGTGAAAAACTTCGTCTAGAATAGATAACGTATCTTCTATAGTCATTATAATTTAACGCTATTTTATAAAAAGCGGAAAAATTCGGCAGTTAATTTTCGCTGCAATCAATGAGAAAAGTTGTATTCTGATTTGCAACTATAAAAGTGAAACACTATGTACTTAAGAACCCTTGATTTTTAAATCAAACTGCTATATCTAAGTCAAGTAAAGGCTTATAAAATCAGTATTTTGACTTGTTATTATACAAATATATACATATTAGACAAGAAGAAATAGTCAAAAGTAATAATTTACGTCTTATCAAAGGGTGCCTCTTTATCTGAGATGGGAAAATTACCAGTCATGCGAGTTATTTTTACTTGGCAAACAACATGTAATACTAGCAAAAATTACAGACATTGAACTAATTTATGTAGTATTAAACTCGAACAAGTAAATATTTCAATAAATGTCAGGTAATTTACATAAGACAAACAAATTTTAATTCAAGAAGATTGAGGTATTTTTGTCTTTCGTCACTTTTGTAGATAACTAATCAAAGTGATTTAGATGTTGAATCTTTATTGAAAATAAACAATAATAAAAACTAATAAATTCCTTTCAATATCTATTGTTGATATTGAAAGGATCTTATAGCAGATAGCAGGTAAGTAAGGTATAGATAAATAGCTAAAATTTAGGTGTAAAGCTTATTCAATTCTTAAGTCCTGTCTTCTGCTCTTTATCTACCCCAAGGAATTTGTCGCATCTTAGTCAAAGCTTTGACTAATTCCTGCTGTTTTTGCATCGCATTCTGCAAGTTATCAGTTTGCTTATCGAATTCTTGCTGTAGTTGATATTCTTGAACTGCAAAGGCAAATTGTTTACTAACTTCCCGGGCTAAGTCAATTTCTTTTGTACTCCACTCACAAGATAGAGTCTTAGTAGTATCTCGCCAAGCATTAAGGGATTGGCGGGGGTATAATTGTCTTTGATCTGACTCAAACTCTCCTGCCCAAAAAGTTTCTTCCTCTGATTTGTTGCGAAAAATACTTAAATATCCTAACAAGTGTTGGCGATGCTGAAGTGGAATCATTAAGAGACTACGAACTTTAGAACCTTGAAAAGCAACCTGCAAAAAGCGTAATTTATGAACTTGATATATATCTGAAATTGCCCAAATATCATAATCACCAGATTTATAATATTCTTGCCAAACACTATACTGTTCCATCAATTGATATTTTGCTAGTTTTGGCATTACAGGCTGTTTGCCATGGGTATAAAGCTTGAGACTATCGCTAGAATTTTCCAAGCGGTCTATAAAGCTGTCAATTTTGTTTCCCTCACTTCTTTTAGCAATACAAAGCCTACCTCCAGAACCTCCAAATGCAACAACAACTTGTGCCAAAGCAGCTTGTAATTCTACCGTAGACAATGAATGTAGTAGAGTGACAATATGCTTGATACTATTTTCCCTGAGTTTTTTCTCCGGTACTTGGGAAAGAAGAGTATTTTGAGCAATTGCTACTGACATTTGCTCGACAACCATCTGAACTAATTCCAGATCTGCTTCTGAAATCAAACGTGGTTCGCTGTGATGACATGCTAATAAACCCCAAAGTTTTCCATCGTATAGGATAGGTAAGACAACAGATGATTTGACACCGATGGCTGTCAAATACTCCAAATGACATGGATCTACTGCACGATAACGAATTTCTTCAGAAAGTATCTCTGCCGTTTCCAAATCATATAATGCACTTTGAGCTATTTCTTTAGTGTCAACATTTACAATTGACCTTACTCGTACTTTAAGATATAGCTCACGAGTTTCAGCCGGAATTTCATCACCAGGAAAATGTAATCCCAGCATGGATGGTAAACCATCATCATCTACAGATTCAGCAATTACTTCGCCGCTTCCATCCTGGTTAAACTTACAGACTTTTACTCGATCAATTCCCAGGAATAAACGCAGATCTGCAGCCGCAGCAGTCAAAATGACTTTTAATTCTAACTTTTGACGGATATATTTTGTTATCTGACGTAATACAGTTTTTTCATTGATACTACTATGCATTTCCTAAATTCAGTTTCAGTTTATTTAATGTTTAAATTTGCATTTAAAGAGTATTTTTTTTCTAATCTTAGAGTATTTGTTTCTTAACTTGTAAAATAATCAGAACATTCAACCAAATACATCATAAGTTATAAGTGCATAACTTATGATTTCAAAAATTAAAACTATTTCCAATAAATTATTCTGCGTTGAAATATTGATATTAATAAAAAAATATCTAAGTAGTAATTAGCTGACAAAATTAGCGAGGAATAATTTATGGGAATATAATTTTTAGTATATATTACGCTTGATTCTGTAATCTTTTCCCCAATAGTACAAGCACAGGTATAAATGTATTAGAATTTACCATGAATTGATTAAATTACTAATCATGAAAGAATTTTGCTTCTATGTATTATATGCTTGTAAGCGTTTAAAATTATGTAAACTCAAACCAGATAACTCCCCATAACACCCATTAAGTATGTGGTAATTTATCTATGTTTAACCACTGCAAAATATTTTCGGGAACTTCTTCAAAATGTTCCAACAAGAAATCCATTAAAGCGAGGTGGAGTAAATCATTTTTTGTTGGATAATGCTTATCAGAATTACTTCTAAACCAGTTTCTCACCGTAGAATCAGAGCGATCACAGATTTGAGCAATATCCTTATAAGTAACACCCCATTTTGTGTAGAACTGCTTTGGTGTCATGCCAAAATTCCAGTTTTTATACAGTGAAATTAGACGCTGTTCTCTCGCAGTAATTTTACGTATCATAGATGTTGCTTTTAGTTGATAAGATTTTTTACTTTCTAGAGGATATACTCTCATACCTATTTTTATTTTTGGAACACTCAATCAGTAAACTAAATATTCAAAGTTAAATCTGTGATAAAAAGTATGTCTTTGCAGTAAGGAAATATGGGAAATTGTGAGGAATTGATATTACATAATCACACAGATACCCAGAATTTTGTCACAACTGTTTTTAAAAGAGGGCTCTATTTAAATCCAAGAATTTTTGATACTTTTAAAGACTTTACTGGATAAACGAAACATCATCGGCTTTGATTGCCATCTTCACCACAATAAAATCTTGATAATACTTGCAATTTAGGAGATGTATATTCAGCAATACCCGCAGCATGGATTTATGTTAAAACAAATCCATCATAAAATCGCCGAAAATTTACTGAGTATTTTAAGTATCATCATAGGCTATATTTTGGACGAGATTATAAAGAATGACATATTTCTGATGTTGTTAGTAGTGATGTCGAGTAATTACTAATCTGTATGAAATTTATCTACTATTCATAACCTATTAGTAACTACTTATAAGAAGAAATGAAAAACCAAAATAATAAATTCAGCCACCTTACAGCAATAGAAAGGACTAAAATATCATTTCCCGCTAATTTTTTATCAAAAAAACAACTACTAAAAGGTAGAATTTTAGATTTTGGTTGTGGCTTTGGAAATGACGTCAAGCTATTAAAAGAAAAAGGCTTAGATATCTTCGGATACGACCCGTATTATTTTCCTCAGTATCCATATGGTAAATTTGACACAATAATTTGCTCTTATGTTTTAAACGTTTTATTCCCTGAGGAACAAGCGAATGTTTTAATGGAAGTATCACATTTATTAAAACCTGGAGGTAAAGCTTACTACGCGGTGAGAAGAGATATTATCAGAGAAGGTTTTCGAGAACATTACGTTCATAAAAAACCAACCTACCAATGTATCGTTAAGCTTCCTTTTAAGAGTGTATATTCAAATGATAATTGTGAGTTTTATGAATATACTCACTATAATCAACAAATTAATTCACCCGAACGCTGTATATTTTGTAATCCACGTAAAAATCTCAAACTATTGACCGAATCAGCCACAGCTTACGCAATGTATGATGGTTACCCTGCAAGTAAAGGTCATGTTTTAGTTATTCCTAAACGGCATGTTAGTAATTATTTTGACTTAGAATTTAAAGAGCAAGCTGCTTGTTGGTTGATGGTGAATAAAGTGCAAGAATTAATCGGTAAAGAATTTGCACCTGATGGATTTAATGTAGGAATGAACATCAATCGGGATGCGGGACAAAATGTTATGCATGTCGGGATTCATATTATCCCGCGTTACAAGAGTGATGTTATCGGCAGCAAGGGTGGAATTAGAAGTGTGATTCCAAGACGTAGCATGGCATTAAACTAAGCACTAACATACAAGTACTAACATACATGTAGCGATACTTGTATGATGCCGCAATAACTTCTGTTGCCATTTTTCAAATTATTGAAAATTGAAAATAATATTCTCCAATAGAATCAAAAAATTCGAAATTTGCATTTCCCATAGAGTATTTATACATTACAGATTTTCAACTGGTGCATTTTACTCCAGTTTGAATAGTATACAAATGTACTTGGAAGTGCCATATGTTGCTAGTCGCCTTACCACGGTTAAACTTGAGATTTTTGATGGTAATCAGAGGATTTGTTTCTCTTTGGATGAATCTGAATCAAGTAGAATCTGTATTTGATATTGTTGAGGGAATGCGATATACCAATGCGACTAAATTAGCCGCAAATTACCTTAAATCAAAACCAGAAGTTGAGGAAATAATCAACGAACGTTATGTAGGAGCAATCCCAAATTTAGATATTTTGCTTGAATATCCGGAAAACTCTTTAGGTTATATATATGCTTCTCACATGAAGAAAATGGGTTTTACACCGGGTTCCTACCGTAAAATAAAAATTGAAGATGACATCAGCTATATTCTTTTTCGCATGAGGCAAACTCATGATATATGGCATTTAGTAACAGGATTTGATACAAGTCAGATGGGAGAATTAGGAATTCAATCATTTAGTCTTGCTCAAACCCGTTTACCTATGCCAGTAATATTATTAGCTGGAGGATTGTTTAGAACTATTTTTCAAAGTCCAGAATTACTGGGAAATTTACTAGAGCAGGTTACCTTTGGATATACAATGGGCTCCAAAGTCAAACCACTATTTGCTCAAAAGTGGGAAGAAAATTGGGAGAAGCCTTTGTCTGAGTGGAGAGAGGAACTAGGTATTAATTTAGTAAATACCTGCATTTCTGAATAAATAATTTGTTAGTGAATAATCCCTATTAGTATTAACTAGACTCGGCTTTTATTGAATTTTGAGAAAGTGTTAAAAATAAATTATATAGTCTAAATAACAAAGATTTAAATCTTATAAGATTGAATCTTGTAGTTAGAATATCTATACTATAAAATTATAAATTTATACAAAAAATCTTCACTATATCCTTGAATATGCTCAAAAATATTCAAAGCGATTTTACTGAGCTTATTTTCTATGCCTTACCGGATGTCCCGTCGTGCTTACGCTGAAACCTATGGTCCCACTGTCGGCGACCGCGTCCGA
>NZ_JASJDK010000046.1 GCF_030065675.1 Mastigocoleus sp. MO_188.B34
GTGCGTCCCTACAAGTATTCTTTTATTCCTTACAAAAACCCATGCAAACCGCGAATGTAACGTTTGCACTGTATCAAACGAAACCTTAGCTAGCCAGTAAAGTCTTTTCTAAAGGCTGGCAACGGAAACAACGATCGCCACCTCTTTCCACCACAACTTTTACCCGTGGTTCAATTTTAGGTAAATTTGTCAGGTATTCGATTTCTTGATTATCAAGAACAAATCCTTCAATAATCCACAAAACTAACCCCTTAGACTTAGGTGGTAAGTTTTCTAAGTGATAGTTAACAAGTGGGGGTAGATAGTAGCGTTCGCCAACAGCAGCGCCACCACCAGTGCTCTTTTTACCCAAATGAGGCGGTCTAACACCATGAATACCAGTCAAGTAAGCAGCAACGTCACCCAAACCTCTAGCGGTAAGATTCAGAGTGGTGTAGCCAGCAGCCCTTAATCTGCGGCGGTAGCGACCTTCAAATCCTCCTTCGAGAGGAGCATAAACTCCCGCAGCGCCATGTTTTTGCAAACAGCGAATCAATCCTCTACCGGTGGTTAGTAGTGCCATAAATTAGTTTCTTGTCCTATACCACTCAAACATATCTATTATTTAACTTTAATTTCTACATAAAGCTATATGTTTTGAGAAATGAAGAGAATAGGAAACGGCGAACAGTCGGACAACTCCGTGCTAATTCATCAGTGCGATCAAGCACATCCACTCTGCAGAATGAAAAACAGTCGCAAGACACGAAAAAGTAAACAGGAAAAAATGAGACAGAGATCGGTTATAGGAATCATTATGGTGCGTTGCCACCCCACAGCCATTACTTTCTTACTTCTTACTCTTTACTTTTTACTTCTTACTTCTCCCCCAATCCCTCGACAAAAGTAAACAAATGTTTTATAGTCTGAGGTTGTGACCACAAAAAAATTGGTTCGCATTCATATAGCTATACAACGTGACTTCAAACATCACGGTGCTCTGGCAAAAATGATAAAAGATAAAATAATTTCGCTCGATTTTAAGAAGAGCTGATATAATTAGGAGTCCTTGGGCTTCGACGAGTAGATTTGGCTCAAATACAAAACTCAGGGCGACCCAAGAGATGAATAACCAAACTGTGCCGTATACTCTTAAAACCTGAATTTACCTCTCAATTATATATATTTTATGTGTGATTTGAGGTTCTTCGGTAAAGTAGAGACTGCTAAGTAGAGTCACCGTGTAGCATTGAATTAGTCTCTGCGAACGGATACTGAGCGGAAATAACTGCTTAAGTCCCAATTGACTTATGAGTGCCATAGTAATATCTTGATTTCTGACCTTTAAAGGTTTAAAGCTAAAAGTTCAAAGATTAAGAGTTACTGCACGAAAAGCCAAAAGGTAATTCCTTACACCGATTGATTAAATCATCCCTCCAGGGAACAGGATTTAAACTCCTCTGGTGCAGGATTTAGGTGTAAATTGCGGATTAACGTTCATACGTTACGAATACTCGATAGTCATCGCGTCTAGCTAGTTGCAAAACCGCTTTGATATAATACGCGCCAGTTTATTTGAAGATCGAAGTCGGTCAGTCAAAAAAGTAGAAAGGAGAGCCAGTTACTGTGTCTGTAGGCATTCTCGGCACCAAACTGGGCATGACCCAAATTTTTGATGAGGCGGGAACAGCTATCCCTGTTACCGTTATTCAGGCGGGACCATGTACAGTTACACAGATAAAAACTAAAGATACTGATGGTTATTCAGCCATTCAGGTCGGCTATGACGAAGTAAAGGAAAAAGCATTAAATAAACCCTTACTTGGTCATTTAGCAAAATCATCAGCATCCCCATTACGTCATCTCAATGAATATCGTCACGAAGGTGTCAGTGATTATTCATTAGGACAACAGATTAGTGCTGATATTTTTAGTGCAGGTCAATTAGTAGACGTAAGCGGCAAAAGTATCGGTCGCGGTTTTGCTGGTAACCAAAAACGGCATAACTTTGGTCGAGGACCAATGTCCCACGGTTCTAAAAACCACAGAGCGCCAGGTTCGATTGGTGCAGGTACTACTCCCGGTCGTGTATATCCCGGTAAAAAGATGGCAGGACGCTTGGGAGGCAAGCGTGTTACTATTCGCAAACTTACTGTGGTGCGGGTAGATACAGAACGTAACCTGCTATTAATCAAAGGAGCTGTTCCTGGTAAAGCTGGTTCCTTGCTAGATATTACGCCTGCTAAGTGGGTTAAGTCATAGGACAGATACAAGGGACAAAGGACAAGGGACAAAAACATGTTTGAGTGTGAAGTAAAAAATTGGCAAGGAGAACAGGTCGGACAAAAAAGTTTTGACCTACGTGTTGCCAAAGAAGAATCGGCGGCTCACGTCGTGCACCGCGCCTTAGTCAGACAAATGAACAACGCCCGTCAGGGTAATGCTCATACAAAAACCCGCTCAGAAGTGAGAGGTGGTGGTCGCAAACCGTGGAGACAAAAGGGTACAGGTCGCGCCCGTGCGGGTTCTACTCGTTCGCCCCTATTGCGTGGTGGTGGTGTTATCTTCGGACCCAGAAACGCCAGAGTTTTTAACTTGAAAATGAACCGCAAAGAACGTCGTTTGGCATTGCGAACAGCTTTTGCCTCTCGAATTGACGATCTAATTGTGGTAGAAGAATTTGCGTCTCAGTTATCGCGTCCAAAAACTAAAGAGTTAATGGGCGCGATGTCACGTTGGGGTGCAACAGCAGAAGAGAAAGTTTTATTAATTTTGTCTGAGCCCAGCGAAAACGTATATTTGTCGGCTCGTAATGTTGAAAAGTTGAAATTAATTGCAGCTAATCAACTAAACGTTTACGACTTGTTGCACGCCGACAAAATAGTTGTAAGTGCCCCAGCATTAGAAAAGATTCAGGAGGTCTACAATGGTTAGAACTCAGACTCGTGACCTTCCAGATCTGGTGCGTCGCCCACTCATTACCGAAAAGGCGACCATGTTGATGGAACAAAATAAATACACATTTGAAGTAACTCCCAAAGCAACCAAGCCGGAAATTAAGGCAGCAATTGAGAGTTTATTTGATGTGAAAATTGTCAAAATCAACACCCATAAGCCAGCACGCAAGAAAAAGCGGGTGGGTAGATTTATTGGTTACAAACCCCAGTATAAAAAAGCCATTGTTACATTGGCTCCAGGGGATGAGGAAAAGATTAGACAAGTTCTCTTCCCAGATGTGTAATTAGTTGCGGGTTTTGAATGACGTTAGGGTAATTCATCGCCCAAAACTTAAAACTCATTCGTGGCGCAGCCGCGCGTCTTCCAAACTCAAAACTCAAAAACTAAAATTCCAACTTAGCAAATTATGGGTACTCGTTCTTATCGTCCTTATACCCCCAGTACTCGTCAGGTGACAGTTTCCGACTTTTCGGAAATTACCAAAACAGAACCAGAAAAGTCTCTGACGACCTATGTTCATCGCCGTAAAGGTCGGAATAATCGCGGTGTAATTACCAGCCGTCGTCGGGGTGGCGGTCACAAGCGTTTATATCGAATCATTGACTTTAAGCGGGATAAAAGGAATATTCCTGCTACCGTCATTGCTATTGAATACGATCCCAACCGTAATGCCAGACTTGCATTATTAGAATATCAAGATGGCGAAAAGCGTTATATTCTTCAACCCAGTGGGATGAAAGTTGGAACAACCGTAATGGCTGGTCCTGATTCACCAATTGAAGATGGAAATGCTTTACCTCTATATAAAATTCCTTTGGGTACCAGCATTCACAACGTTGAATTGATTGCCGGTAAAGGCGGACAAATCGTACGTGCAGCCGGTGCTAACGCCCAATTGATGGCAAAAGAGGGTAATTACGTCAGTATCAAGTTACCTTCCGGGGAAGTCCGCATGATTCGGCGCGAATGCTACGCCACCATCGGACAGGTAGGTAATTCAGAATTTAGAAACCTCAGTGCGGGTAAAGCTGGACGGAACCGTTGGAAAGGTCGTCGTCCTAAGGTCAGAGGTAGCGTAATGAACCCAGTCGATCACCCACATGGTGGTGGTGAAGGTCGCGCACCTGTTGGTAGATCAGGTCCAATGACACCTTGGGGTAAACCAGCTTTAGGTAAGAAGACCCGGAAGCCCAAGAAAGCTAGCAGCAAATTAATTGTTCGTCGCCGTCGTAGGTCTTCCAAGCGCGGTCGTGGCGGTCGTGATTCTTAAGTAAGAAGTAATGAGTAAGAAGTAATGAGTAAAAAGTTATTTATCATAAGAACTTTACTCAAAATCTAATACTCAATACTTACCCGCAACTGACAAATTAAAAATTCCTATCTATTTAAATTATGGGTCGTTCTCTAAAAAAAGGTCCGTTTGTCGCCGACCACTTACTAAAAAAAATTGAAAAGCTCAACGACAATAACGAAAAACAGGTAATTAAAACCTGGTCTAGAGCTTCAACAATATTGCCGGACATGGTGGGACATACTATCGCTGTTCACAACGGACGCCAGCATGTACCAATTTTTATCAGCGACCAAATGGTCGGACATAAATTGGGTGAATTTGCTCCTACCCGTACCTTTAGAGGTCATACCAAAGATAGAAGATCGGGCAGATAGTTAATGAGTGTATAACTGTCCTTTGTGATTTGTACGTAGCAAATGACGAATGACAGCAAAGGAGAAAATCATGGCAGTTGATACTCAAGAAATCAAAGCAAAAGCGCGATTTATCAGAATGTCCCCTTTGAAAGTACGTCGCGTACTAGATCAAATCAGAGGACGTTCCTATCGTGAAGCGCTAATTATTTTAGAATTTATGCCCTATCGCGCTTGCGAACCGATCTTAAAGGTCCTTAGAAGTGCAGCAGCAAATGCCGAGCATAATGCTGGCTTAGATAGAGCAAAATTAATAATTACTCAAGCTTTCGCCGATCAAGGTCCTGTGCTCAAGCGCTTTCAGCCACGCGCACAAGGTCGGGCTTATCAAATTCGTAAGCCTACATGCCATATCACAATAGCAGTGGCTGCAGACGAAAGCATCGAATAGTACCCCAATCAGGAATGTTTTAGAGGAAGATTTTGTGGGACATAAAATTCATCCAGTAGGATTTCGCTTGGGAGTAACCCAAGAACACCAATCTAGATGGTTTGCTGAACCGGAGCGTTATCCAGAGCTTTTACAAGAAGACCACAAACTCCGTCAGTACATTGACAGCAAACTCGGCAGATACACTCAAAATAATGCCGGAATTTCGGAAGTCAAGATTGAGCGTAAAGCAGATCAAATCGATCTGGAAATACGTACTGCTCGTCCTGGGGTAGTTGTCGGTCGTGGCGGACAAGGTATTGATGCCTTGCGTAATGGACTACGAGAATTGTTGGGGGGAGCTCGACAAATTCGCATCAACGTTGTTGAAGTTCAGCGAGTGGATGCTGAGGCTTCATTAATTGGCGAATATATTGCCCAACAGTTAGAGCGACGGGTATCTTTCCGTAGAGTAGTACGCCAAGCAATCCAGAGAGCTCAAAGAGCTGGGGTTCAGGGTATCAAAATCCAGGTTAGCGGTCGTTTGAACGGTGCAGAAATTGCCCGAACAGAATGGACTCGTGAAGGTAGAGTACCTTTACATACTTTAAGGGCTAACATTGATTACTCTTACTGTACAGCTAAAACCATCTACGGAATTTTGGGTATTAAAGTTTGGATCTTCAAAGGAGAAGTAATTCCCGGACAAGAAGAAGCTCCATCCTCACAACCCACTCGCGATCGGGAACCCGGTCGTCGTCGCGGACAACGTCGCCGCCAACAGTTTGAAGACCGCTCTAATGAAGAATAATCGTTAGTTATTGGTCATTCGTTATTGGTCATTGATCACCTCTCCTTGGTTTTAAGTCACAGGTTATTGAAGAAAACGTAAGACTAAAACAAATGAGATAAAAGTCCAAAAATCAGGACAAAAAATAAGTGACAAAAGACAAATAACAAAACAAAAGTGACAGAAGACAAATTATGCTAAGTCCAAGAAGAACTAAATTCCGCAAACAACATCGCGGACGTATGAAGGGTTTGGCGAAAGGTGGGACCACAATTAACTTTGGTGATTTTGCCCTTCAAGCTCAAGAACCATCCTGGATTACTTCTCGTCAAATCGAAGCTTCCCGACGTGCAATGACCCGTTATGTTCGCCGGGGTGGGAAAATCTGGATTAGAGTATTCCCCGACAAGCCAGTTACTATGCGTCCAGCAGAAACTCGTATGGGTTCCGGTAAAGGTTCTCCAGAATTTTGGGTTGCTGTAGTAAAGCCAGGACGAATTTTATTTGAAATTGCTGGGGTACCAGAAGATACTGCTCGCGAAGCAATGCGTCTGGCATCTCACAAATTACCCATTAAAACTAAGTTTATTACTCGTCCTCAAGAAACTTAAGGAGTAGCTTGATATGCCCCTACCAAAAATCTCCGAAGCAAGGGAACTGAGCGACGAACAACTGAACTCGGAAATTAGTGCGGTTAAAAGGCAGCTTTTCCAATTACGCTTGCAAAAAAGTACCCGCCAGTTAGAAAAACCTCACGAATTCAGACACGCCCGCCATCGCCTTGCTCAGTTACTCACAGTAGAGTCAGAGCGCAAACGTGCAGCCGAGCAAAATACTAGCGAATCAGAGTAAGTACGAACATGGCAGTAAAAGAAAGAGTAGGCATGGTGGTCAGCGATAAGATGCAAAAAACGGTAGTTGTTGCCGTTGAAAACCGCGCTCCCCACCCTAAATACGGAAAAATCGTTGTTCAAACCCGACGCTACAAAGCTCACGATGAGGACAACCAATGTAAAGTCGGCGATCGCGTCCGAATTCAAGAAACCAGACCTTTGAGTAAAACCAAGCGCTGGCAAGTCAAAGAAGTTTTGAGCAAATAGTAAACCAAGGCTAATAAATAAAATTTTTTATATAAATTTTTTTGTTAGTACTTGTTGTTGTTAGTTCTTGATTTTTGTTCGCAACCTAACAACATTTTTAGGGAGAAGAAATTGTGATTCAAGCCCAATCTTACCTTAATGTCGCAGATAACAGCGGTGCCCGTAAACTAATGTGTATTCGGGTTTTGGGAGCTGGTAATAGTCGTTATGGTTTCATCGGCGACCGAATTATCGCCGTTGTTAAAGATGCTCAACCCAACATGGCAATTAAAAAATCAGATGTGGTTGAAGCAGTAATTGTCCGCACCCGTCACAACATTCGTCGCGACAGCGGTATGAGCATCCGTTTTGACGATAATGCGGCAGTAATTATCAATAAAGAAGGAAACCCCAGAGGAACCCGCGTATTTGGTCCTGTAGCACGGGAATTACGCGAAAAAAACTTTACTAAAATCGTTTCTCTGGCTCCGGAGGTACTCTAATGTCAGTAAAGAAACAAAAGCCCAAGTTTTACAAAATGCATGTTAAGACTGGGGATACCGTACAAGTAATTTCCGGTAAGGATAAAGGTAAAGTAGGGGAAGTAACACAAGCATTTCCCAAGGATAGCAAAATCATTGTTCAAGGGGTAAATATTAAAACTAAACATATTAAACCCCAACAAGAAGGTGAATCAGGAAGCATTGCGACCCAAGAGTATCCGATTCACAGTTCCAACGTTATGCTTTATTCCACCAAGCAAAACGTTACTTCTCGCGTTTGCTATACCTTTACACCGGAAGGTAAAAAAGTCAGAATGCTTAAAAAGACTGGTGAAATTATCGATAAATAAATAGTGGATAGTGGGTAGTCAATTATGAATCCAATTACTAAATATTAAATTCATAATTTAAATTCATAATTCATTGTTTAGCTGTGTTAAGTCCAGTTTAAGTAATCTAAAACTTCTCTGACCAAGCCCAGGGATAAGATAAAGAACAGTTATGCCAATAGCACTCAAGAAAAAGTACGAAGAAAACATAGTCCCCAAACTGATTAAGCAGTTCGAATACACGAACATTCATCAGGCACCGAAAGTAATTAAAGTTACTGTCAACCGGGGTTTAGGAGAAGCTTCTCAAAACGCCAAAGCGTTAGAGGCATCCTTAAGTGAAATTGCAGTTATTACCGGTCAAAAACCCGTAGTTACCAGAGCGAAAAAAGCGATCGCGGGTTTTAAAATTCGTGAAGGAATGCCTGTTGGTGTAATGGTTACCCTTCGAGGTGACCGAATGTACTCTTTTTTGGAGCGTTTAATAAACTTAGCTCTGCCCAGAATCCGTGACTTTCGGGGTATTAGTCCCAAAAGCTTTGATGGTCGTGGAAACTACACCCTTGGTGTAAGGGAACAGCTAATTTTTCCAGAAGTAGAGTACGACAGTATCGACCAAATCCGTGGGATGGATATTTCTATCATTACCACAGCTAAAAATGACGAAGAAGGTCGTGCCTTACTAAAAGAAATGGGAATGCCCTTTAGGGATAATTAAGTTCACAAGAAAGAGGAAACGATGGCGGCAAACGATACAATCGCAGATATGCTTACGCGCATCCGCAACGCCAATTTGGCTCGGCATCAGACTACAAATGTGCCTGCCACAAAAATGACTCGTAGCATCGCTCACGTGTTGCAACAAGAGGGTTATATTGGCGAATTTGAGGAAGCGGGAGAAGGTGTAAAGCGCAACTTAGTGATTTCTCTTAAATATAAGGGTAAAAATCGTCAGCCTATAATTACAACCTTAAAGCGAGTTAGCAAACCAGGTTTGCGAGTTTACTCCAATAAAAAAGATTTACCAAGGGTACTTGGTGGTATTGGCATAGCCATTATTTCAACATCTTCCGGCATTATGACTGACCGAGAAGCGAGACGTCAAAATGTTGGTGGTGAAGTACTTTGCTACGTTTGGTAATCACTGGTAATTTGTCATTAGCCATTGTTCATTAGTCATACATTTGTGTCTTTTCTCATAACTAATTGAGAAACTTCATGAGCAACATAGACAAAATGCGAAAGGCGACAGACAAAAGACAGTCATACAAAGAACAAAGGACAAAATAATATGTCTCGAATTGGTAAACAACCAATTACCGTTCCTGCCAAAGTTCAGATAACTCTCGACGGTACAAAAATTGCCGTTAAAGGACCAAAAGGGGAATTGTCCCGCGAACTTTCCAGCAACGTAAGTGTAGAGCAAGATGGCGATACACTATGGGTGAAACGTCAAGATGACTCCCGTTTATCTCGCCAAATGCATGGTTTAAGTAGAACCTTAGTTGCCAACATGGTTCAGGGAGTATCTAAAGGTTTTGAGCGACGCTTAGAAATCCAAGGGGTTGGTTACCGGGCACAGGTACAGGGACGTAATTTAGTTTTGAACATCGGTTACTCTCACCAAGTCCAAATAGAGCCCCCCCAAGGCATTCAATTTGCTGTTGAAGCAAACACAAAAGT
Organism: Mastigocoleus sp. MO_188.B34; assembly: GCF_030065675.1. Classification (GTDB taxonomy): domain Bacteria; phylum Cyanobacteriota; class Cyanobacteriia; order Cyanobacteriales; family Nostocaceae; genus Mastigocoleus. The sequence continues at coordinate 9,399 of NZ_JASJDK010000046.1, forward strand.
AGTCGTTAGTGGTTACGACAAAGAAATTGTAGGTAATACAGCTGCGAAAATTCGTGCAGTTCGCCCTCCTGAACCTTACAAAGGAAAAGGAATTCGCTACGCGAATGAAGTAGTCAGACGTAAAGCTGGTAAAGCCGGTAAAGGTGGTAAGAAGTAAACTATGAAACTTACTCGTCAAGAATCAAAACAACGTCGTCACAGACGTATCCGGGGCAAAGTCAATGGTTCTCCAGAGCGCCCTCGTTTAGCAGTCTTTCGCTCCAATCAGCATATATACGCTCAAGTGATTGATGATACTAAACAACACACACTGGCCGCAGCCTCTACTGTAGAAGCAGAAGTCAAGTCAAAATCATCCTCTGGAGACACCTGTGCGGCTTCCTCCGAAGTAGGTAAATTAGTTGCTAAGCGCGCTCAGGAGCAAGGCATTAGTAAAGTGGTTTTTGACCGTGGTGGTAATATTTATCACGGTAGAATTAAAGCACTTGCGGATGCTGCAAGAGAAGCAGGTTTAGATTTTTAGGTTTAGATTTTCAATCAAGTTTGTTATTGGTCGTTAGTCACTATTAATTTCTCGTGTAGTGGTTGTAGATTTTATCTTTGCCAACGAGAGCTTGATAGTAACACACCCTAAATAAAACTAAATATTAAGAGTCAACCTTAGTCATAAACTGTAGCCCATAAGGGCGTGGCGTCAGTCATAAACTGTTAGTGTAGCGTGCGCGTAAGCGCATTAACTGATAACCAAAAACACAATACTTATATGGCAAATAATCGTCGTAAAACAAGTCGCGCCAAAAAAGAAGAAACTAATTGGCAAGAGCGTGTCATTCAAATCCGACGTGTTAGCAAGGTAGTAAAAGGCGGTAAAAAACTCAGCTTCCGTGCCATTGTTGTCGTTGGTAACGAACGCGGTCAAGTTGGAGTTGGAGTTGGTAAAGCCGCAGACGTAATTGGCGCGGTGAAAAAGGGTGTAGCTGACGGTAAAAAGCATTTAGTTGATATACCCCTAACTAAGTCTAACTCGATTCCCCATCCGACCAATGGTGTTGGTGGTGGAGCAAAGGTCATCATGCGTCCCGCAGCACCTGGTACAGGTGTAATCGCCGGGGGAGCAGTTCGTACTGTTCTGGAACTAGCTGGAGTTAAAAATATCCTAGCTAAACAATTGGGTTCAAATAATCCTTTAAATAATGCCAGAGCTGCAGTAAACGCTCTTTCTGGTCTACGTACATTTATGGAAGTAGCAGAAGATCGCGGTGTCCCAATCGAGAATCTCTACGCGCAGTAATAATACTGATAAAAGTAATATTATCTGTATTTAAGCCGACACAAAAATATCATAGAAAATTATGAGACTAAACGATGCCAGACCCCAAAAAGGGTCCAAAAAACGCCCCCGTCGTCTTGGTCGTGGCATAGCTGCTGGTCAAGGTGCCAGTTGTGGTTTGGGAATGCGGGGTCAAAATGCCCGTTCTGGTAGTGGAACTAGACCTGGATTTGAAGGTGGACAACAGCCCCTGTACCGCCGAATACCAAAATTAAAGGGTTTTCCCTTAGTGAATCGCAAAATTTACACTACGATTAATGTAGAGAAGCTAAGTTCCCTTCCTGCTAATACAGAGGTATCTCTTGCTTCTTTGCAAGAAGCAGGAATCGTTACTGCTGTTAAAGGACCCCTGAAAATTCTGGGGAATGGGGAATTAAGTACTCCGCTCAATGTTAAGGCGGTGGCTTTTACTACAAGCGCTCGTAACAAAATTGAGGCTGCAGGTGGGAGTTGCGAAGTCATAGACGCAAAGAAAAACCAGGCAAACTAGTCTTCGTTTACTCTCACCAGCGCCTGGTTCACACTTCAAGGTAGCCATTTATGATCGGTCGAGATAAAGCCCCAACGGCTCAAGAAACCTTTATGCAGATGGCACAAGCAGCTGGGCTTAGAGGTCGGCTGCTTGTCACTCTTGGTATTTTAATGTTGATTCGTTTGGGTATTTATTTACCCATTCCAGGCATTGACCGAGGTGCCATTGCTGCTGCTGTATCTAGCGGTAATAATCAAATATTCGGCTTGCTAGATATCTTTACCGGTGGTGGACTTTCCGCTGTGGGAGTCTTCTCCTTAGGTATTTTGCCTTATATCAATGCCTCAATTATCATTCAATTACTAACAGCTGCAATCCCTGCTTTAGAAAATTTACAAAAAAATGAAGGCGAAGCTGGACGGCGAAAAATTTCCCAAATTACCCGCTACGTGGCTTTGGGTGGAGCAATTTTTCAAAGTACCAGTATTTCCGCATTTTTCCTGAGTAGGTTTGCTTTAACTCCAGAACAAGGCGGACATGGGGCGGGAATATTCTTTATTGCTCAAACCGCACTAGCACTAACAGCAGGTTCGATGTTTGTAATGTGGGCTTCGGAACTCATTACAGAAAGGGGAATTGGTAATGGTGCTTCCTTATTGATTTTCACCAACATTGTTGCCTCGCTGCCAAGATCCTTAGGGGATACAATTGATTTCGTGCAGAACAGTAACCGAGAAACGGTGGGTCGCGTGATCGTACTGTTGCTTCTGTTTTTGTTCACCACCGTTGGAATTGTATTTGTCCAAGAGGGAATGCGTCGGATTCCAATTATTTCTGCTCGTCGTCAAGTCGGTAGACGTGTGTTCGCTGAGCAACGAAGCTTTCTTCCCTTGAGACTGAACCAAGGTGGCGTAATGCCAATTATTTTTGCTACTGCTATTTTGAGTTTACCCATAGTAGTAGGACAATTCATTAGAAATGCAGATTATTCTCGAATTGTCAATACTTACTTAAACCCTTCAGGTAGTGGTTCTTGGGTCTACGCGCTAGTTTATTTTGTTTCCATTGTTTTCTTTAGTTACTTCTATTCTTCGTTGATTGTCAACCCAGTAGATGTGGCTCAAAACTTGAAAAAAATGGGTTCTAGTATTCCTGGCATTCGCCCTGGTAAAGCAACTAGTGAATATATTGAGCGTGTTTTAAATAGACTAACTCTTTTAGGTGCTGTTTTCTTAGGATTTATTGCAATTATTCCTACAGCAGTAGAAAGGGCTCTCAATGTACCTACCTTTAGAGGTTTAGGTGCAACTTCTTTACTGATATTAGTTGGCGTAGCTATCGATACATCTAAGCAAATTCAGACTTATGTTATATCCCAGCGCTACGAAGGAATGGTGAAACAATAGTGACGAGAATAATCTTCTTGGGACCACCTGGGGCTGGAAAAGGTACGCAAGCTAAGGCACTAGCAAAACATTGGAGTATTCCTCATATCTCTACAGGTGACATTCTGCGTCAGGCATTAAGCGAACAAACTCCTTTGGGTATTGAAGCTCAAACCTACATGGATAAAGGAGAATTGGTTCCAGATCGCCTAGTAGAAGCAATGGTAGAAGAGCGGCTAAACCAAAGTGACACCAAGTCTGGCTGGATACTTGACGGCTTTCCGCGTACCGTTGTGCAAGCAGCTTTTTTAGAAAAATTACTGCAAAACCTCAGTCAGGGGGGAGAGAGAGTAGTCAATTTGGACGTACCTGATGAAGTTGTTATCGAACGCTTACTTCAAAGAGGACGTAAAGATGACACAGAAGATGTGATCCGTCGTCGCCTGCAAATTTATCGTTCGGAAACTTCACCGTTGATTGACTATTATTGCACTAGAAACCAGCTTGTGGTGGTAAATGGTAACCAGTCTCTTGAAGATGTCACAACTGAACTGGAAGAAGCGATAGCTTCTGCTGACTAATAGTTTGGGAGGCTGGGGTAGTTTCAGTGTCTTTAACCTACACCGACACCTTCTACTCTTAACCTCCATTTTTTCTGGGGTGCATTTAACTTTTGAATAAGATATATTAATAAACTGTTGATATATTATCCAAAATATGTTTAGCTGCCGCTGGTAGCTGTAGTCGAAAAATCTAAATATAAATCTCTTTCACTGAGTTGAGGAATAAGTAAGTTGTCCAAACAAGACTTAATTGAAATGGAAGGCACAGTAACCGAATCGCTACCCAATGCCATGTTTCGTGTGGATTTGGATAACGGATTTAATGTGCTAGCCCACATTTCCGGAAAAATTCGCCGGAACTATATCAAAATCTTACCTGGCGATCGCGTCAAAGTAGAGTTAACGCCCTATGACTTAAGCAAAGGTAGAATCACTTACCGCTTGCGCAAAAAGTAGCTTAATGTTCTATATTTTACCATAAAGCCATTTTTTAGTGGTAATGTTCAGAAAATTAACTGAATAAAATTTCAATAAATGTTATAATTTAATATTTGGATTTGGAGTCTAAAAAATCGGCAAATGAAAGTAAGAGCCTCAGTTAAGAAGATCTGTGAAAAGTGCACAGTAATTCGTCGTCGCGGTCGAGTCATGGTAATTTGTCCCAACCCCAAACACAAACAACGTCAGGGATAAAAGTTTGGAGGTAAGTGGGAATAAGTTATTTATTTCCCCTGAAAATACTGACCAGCACAATACAAAAATCACCCAAGTTACATACACACTAACTGTCTTTAAGGAAAACTATTAGGGAGACTGCCCAATGGCACGTATTGCCGGAGTAGACCTACCACGCGACAAGCGTATAGAAATTGGTCTGACTTATATTTTTGGAATCGGTTTACAAAGCTCGAAGAAAATTTTAGCAGCTACAGGGGTAAATCCAGATACCCGTGTTAAAGAGTTAAACGATCGCGATGTTGCAGCCTTGCGCGCCGAAGTGGAAAGCAACTATCAAGTTGAAGGTGACCTAAGGCGTTGGGAAGCGATGAATATCAAACGCTTAGCCGATATTGGAACCTACAGAGGACGTCGCCACAGAATGGGTTTACCAGTAAGGGGACAAAGGACTCGTACTAATGCCAGAACCCGTCGCGGTCGGAGACAAACAGTAGCAGGCAAGAAAAAAGCACCAGGTAAATAAAAATTACCAAAACTTGTCTACCTGGCAAGTTACTTTACCTTTATTCATATAAACTGATATGGCTAAACCAACACACAAAAAAGGCGGCAGTAAAAAGCAAAAGCGCAACGTACCAAATGGGATGGCCTACATCCAGTCTACTTTCAACAATAGCATTGTCACCATTACCGATCAAAACGGAGATGTGATTTCTTGGGCTAGTGCAGGTTCAAGTGGGTTTAAAGGAGCGAAAAAAGGTACTCCTTTTGCCGCTCAAACTGCAGCAGAAAGTGCAGCGCGTCGTGCTATGGACCAAGGGATGCGTCAAATCGAAGTAATGGTTAGCGGTCCAGGAGCAGGTAGAGAAACTGCAATCCGAGCTCTACAAGGTGCAGGATTAGAAATTACGTTGATCAGAGATATTACACCTATCCCTCATAATGGTTGCCGTCCACCGAAGCGTCGTCGAGTTTAGATATTGTGTATGGGGTGAATTATGGGAGTTTAATTTTGAATCAAATTATTTGAATCAGATTATTTGAATCAAATCCAATCTAATCCAAAATTAATTTCATCCAAGATTAAATTTATCTAATATTAGATTCTGTAAAGAATTTATCGCGCTCAATGTGCAGCATCAAGTGTGGGAGTAAGGACGAAGCGAACCTCCCTAGGAAAAAGAATATTATTTATTTCTCTTTGTCATAGTGGGGTTTTTATCCTAAATAAAGTTTGGTATTGCCATATATCTGTATGTTGCAGGTATTTGAACGATTTACCAACAAATAAACTATCCGGCTATTGTCAAGCAATGTCGGCGACAAAGCTTTAGAAAGTGGAATATTTGCCGTTTGCATTTGCCTTTTCGGTTCTCCTCACTCACATCATGACTGTTCATGTAACTTTGACGTAACAGTCATAAAAGTAGTTTAGCGAAGCTTCATAACTTCTCATAGATTAAGCTTAAAAGCTTTTTGCCAAGAAGTTTTCTGTCTTCAAAGAACGAAAAATGAATTAAGTGCCTGCTATTTGTATACGAGCATCTTAACTTACTCAATCTCAAAACGATCACAGTAAGTTGAATCAACGATAAACAAGTAGAGTGCAAACATTTGACAGCAGGTATTTAAAACCCTGCTAGCAGAACCTTTAAACGAGGGAGGCTACTCCGTGGCGCAGTTTCAAATTGAATGTGTAGAATCTATTTCTGAAGAAATTCGGAATAATTATAGTAAATTTGTCTTAGAACCTCTGGAGCGAGGTCAGGGAATAACTGTTGGTAATGCTCTCAGACGAGTTTTACTTTCTAACCTTGAAGGAACAGCTGTTACAGCAGTCCGTATTGCAGGCGTAACCCACGAATTTGCCACCGTACCTGGAGTCAGGGAAGATGTGCTCGAAATCCTCATGAATATGAAGGAAATAATTCTCAAGAGCTACTCTCCCCAACCTCAGATTGGTAGATTAGTTGTCAATGGTCCGACAACAGTTACATCAGCACACTTCGATCTCCCTGGTGAAGTAGATACAATCGACCCCACCCAATATGTTGCAACCTTAGCAGAGGGAGCAAAATTGGAGATGGAATTTAGGATTGAAAATGGTAAAGGTTATCGCAGTGTAGAACGGGGTCGAGAAGAAGCGACATCTCTAGACTTCATGCAAATTGATTCGGTATTTATGCCGGTCAAAAAAGTTAACTATAGTGTGGAAGAAGCCCGTGGAGAAAGCGGGATACCAAAAGACAGATTACTGTTAGAAATCTGGACAAATGGTAGTTTGACTCCCCAAGAAGCACTATCCTCCGCCGCCGGTCTACTGGTAGATTTGTTCAATCCATTGAAAGATATTTCCTTGGAACCAACGGACACTACCTCCGATATTCCAGACGATCCTACCGCTCAAATTCCAATCGAAGAATTGCAGCTTTCTGTTAGGGCTTATAACTGTCTGAAGCGGGCACAGGTTAACTCAGTAGCAGACTTGCTTGATTATACTCAAGAAGACCTATTGGAAATTAAGAACTTTGGTCAGAAGTCAGCTGAGGAAGTTGTGGAAGCCCTGCAAAGACGTTTGGGAATTACTCTACCTCCAGAAAGAAGTTCTAAGCATACCTGAAATTGGCTTGTAGCTAATTGCGAGTAGATAACGAAAAATATTAACTATTGGCAATTAGCATCGAGCAAGTCAAATATTCATTTTTATTCCATATCACAATCCATCAGTTTATTGTTATGCGTCACCGTTGTCGGGTTAAAAAACTCAGCAAACCAGCTGACCAGCGTCGCGCCCTATTGCGAGCCCTTGCGACACAAGTAATTCGTCATGGACGGATTACTACTACCTTACCCCGAGCCAAGGTAGTTAGATCGGAAGTAGATAAAATGATCACCTTAGCAAAAGATGGTTCTCTTGCAGCACGTCGTAAAGCTTTAGGTTATTTGTACGATAAAGAATTAGTTCAAGCACTGTTTGAACAAGCTCCCGACCGATATTCAGGACGTAATGGTGGTTACACTCGTATCTTGCATACCATACCCCGTCGTGGAGATAATGCCGAAATGGCAATTCTTGAGCTAGTTTAAGTTGCTGCATTGGACGTTGTTGAAGTCAGGAGTCGCAGATGTAGAATGTTACGTCTGTACGGGAGTCATAATTGTATAGATGTAGCACGCTAGGTCTGTACCGGAGTAAAGGGTCGGAATTCAGGATATGAAAATAAAAAAGATCCTTGAATCGTAAACTATGACTCGCAATCAATAACAAACGACGTAATGACTGAGAAAAATATACGGTTTATTAGATGTCAGAATGCCGAAACTCACAACTGAGTCAAAGAGTTGCCTTGGTAATTCAATACCTGGGCACTCATTTTCACGGTTGGCAAAGGCAGCCTCATCACATCAGCGTCCAGGAAGAAATAGAAAAAGCCATATCAACAATTGTTGGGGAAGCCGTTACCCTTCATGGTGCGGGTAGAACTGACTCTGGGGTACATGCAGCAGCAATGGTGGCTCATTTTAACGTTAACAGTAGAATACCCGGTCACCGATGGGCAAACGTTCTAAATAGTTATTTACCTCAAGATATATTAGTTCGAGCCTCAGCGAATGTAGACCAAGAATGGCATGCTCGCTTTAGCGCAACCTACAGGAGATATCGTTATACTCTGTATACCCAAGCTCGCCCAAACTTATTTGCACGACCCTTGAGTTGGCACTATTATCACTATCCCCTTGATGAGAATTTAATCCAAGCAGCTTTAGATACTTTGGTGGGATATCACGACTTGGGTGCTTTCCAAAGAGCTGGTTCGAAAAGAGCTCACTCTTGGGTTAATGTTCAAGACGTACAATGTTATCGAAATGATCCATTCGTTCATATAGAGATCCAAGCCAATGGGTTTTTATATGGTATGGTGCGACTATTGGTCGGTATGCTTGTAGAGGTAGGTTCTGGTGAAAGAAGCCTAGCTAGTTTCACTGATATATGGAAAAATCAGCGTCGTCAAGAAGTTAGGTACGCAGCTCCAGCCCAAGGTTTATGTTTGCTTAGAGTAGGCTACGAAAATTTTCCCTTTCCTCCAGAAATTTGGTTTGATACCCAACCTAAATTTCTTTTACCAACTTATATATCTGAAGAAATAACTGTTTAGTAGAAGTATTCTTGATTGAAGAAGCTGAAATTTTCGATCTTCTTAAATCTGTCTTCTTAAATTTTGGATCATCCTAAAAGTTTCACAGCTTAGTAAAGTTTAGATTTATAAGTAATTCAAGCAATAAGTAAAGTTTCCCAAGAAATCCTTGGATATAAAATTCAAATTATTAAATTGTAGGCCTAATGGTCATAATGTTATTCATGAACTATTAAAGTTCGAGTAGTAACTATCAACCGCAAAACAGCAAAATCCATGACTCAGACTAAAACATATCTTCCTCCTCAAGACACAGAACGTGAATGGTACGTAATAGATGCTGCAGAGCAACGCTTAGGTCGGCTAGCAACTGAAATTGCGACAATCCTTCGGGGTAAAAACAAACCTCAGTTTACTCCACACATGGATACTGGGGATTTTGTGATCGTAATCAATGCCGAAAAAGTTTTAGTTACCGGTAAAAAGCCAGCTCAAAAGCTGTATCGTCGTCACTCCGGTCGTCCTGGTGGGATGAAAACTGAAACTTTTGCTCACCTCCAAGGGCGTTTACCTGAGAGAATTATCGAGCGCGCGGTAAAAGGAATGTTACCTAAAAACAAAATGGGACGGCATTTATTTACCAAACTCAATGTTTATGCTGGACCTACTCACCCCCATGCAGCGCAAAAACCAAAAGAGTTAAAAATTAATACTATTCCAGGAGCAAATAAATAATGCAAGCAGTAGATAAAAAAGATGATGGTCGTGCTGTTTACTGGGGAACAGGGCGTCGTAAATCCGCAGTAGCTAGAGTACGTCTAGTTCCCGGAGAAGGAAAATTAATTGTTAATGGTAAGCCTGGAGACTTATATTTCCAATTTAATGCTAGTTATTTGGGAATCATTAAAGCTCCCCTAGAAACTCTTGGTCTAGAAAACGAGTATGACATTTTAGTCAAAGCTGAAGGCGGTGGTTTAACCGGACAGTCTGATGCAGTACGCTTAGGAGTTGCACGGGCTTTATGTCAGTTAGACCCAGAAAATCGTTCACCTTTAAAAACAGAAGGTTATCTTACCCGCGATCCACGTTCTAAAGAGCGGAAAAAGTACGGTTTGCACAAAGCACGGAAAGCTCCTCAGTACTCCAAACGTTAATATGGATGGATTTTTGGATTTTGGGTTTTTGATTTTGGACGCTTGTTTCGCGAACAATAAACCGAAATCGTAAAATCTTAAATCTAAAATTTACATCACTAAAAAGTCTGAAAGTTATAATTTATATAGATTAATTGCAAGCAGAGCAATGGCAAGACCTGATATTCATCCCGAGTGGTACCCCGAAGCCAAAGTATATTGTAACGGCGAAGTTGTAATGACTGTTGGTTCCACTAAGCCAGAATTACATGTAGATGTTTGGTCTGGAAACCACCCTTTCTACACCGGAACACAAAAGATTATCGATACTGAAGGTCGAGTAGAACGCTTCCGTCGTAAGTACGGTATGTTACAAGGAAGACGCTCCGGCAAAAAAGAACAAGAACAAAAATAGCTGGTTGGCACAAATAAGCTTTCTGGACGGCTCAGTCTTCTGAGTCCGTTTTATAGTATTTTGCCAACTTGTTATTTTTTAGGAGCGAAAGTACTCGTCATGGCTGAAAAATATTTACTGGAGAAACTGAAATCAGTAGAAGAAACGTTTAATGAATTAACTCGTCGCCTTGCAGATCCGGATACTGCAAGGAATCCCGATGAATTTCAAAAAGTAGCAAAATCTCGTTCTGGGTTAGAAGAAGTCGTTAACACCTACGAAATCTGGAAAAATTCCCAAGAAGAGTTGATAGGTGCTCGAGAGGTTTTAAAAGAGACCCAAGGGGATCTAGAAATGCAAGAGATGGCGGCTCTAGAAGTAAAAGAACTCGAACAAAAACTAGAAGAATTAGAAGAGCGTCTGAAAATATTGCTACTTCCCCGAGATCCCAACGATGATAAAAATATCATGTTGGAAATTCGTGCCGGAACTGGTGGTGAAGAAGCTAGCATCTGGGCAGCCGATTTAGTACGGATGTACGAACGTTATTCTGGCAGCCAAGGTTGGAAAGTAAAATTAGTTAGTGAATCTGTCGCTGAAATGGGCGGTTTTAAAGAAGCTGTTCTGGAGATTCAAGGCGATAGCGTTTACAGCAAATTAAAATTTGAAGCGGGAGTACATCGAGTACAACGGGTACCAGTTACTGAAGCTGGCGGAAGGGTTCATACTTCCACTGCAACAGTCGCAGTAATGCCAGAAGTTGACGATGTAGAAATTCATATCGATCCCAAAGATTATGAAATGTCTACGGCTCGTTCTGGTGGTGCTGGCGGACAAAACGTTAACAAGGTGGAAACGGCGGTTGACTTATTCCACAAACCAACTGGTATTCGAATTTTTTGTACGGAAGAACGTAGCCAATTACAAAACAAAGAAAGAGCGCTACAAATCCTTCGTGCAAAATTATATGAGATGAAATTAAGGGAACAACAAGAAGCGGTTACTTCTATGCGTCGTTCTCAGGTTGGTACCGGTTCTCGTTCGGAAAAAATTCGCACTTATAACTATAAAGATAATCGTGTTACTGACCACCGTTTAAGTCAAAATTATTCCTTAAATTCAGCCTTAGAAGGTGATTTAGAACCTGTTATTCAAGATTGTATATCCCAAGATCAACAAGAACGTTTAGCAGAATTAGCTGCTTCCACAGCTGCAGGAAATTAACTTTAAATTGGGGATAGGGAGCGGTTAGGACAAATTTATAGTAAATAATTTGTAATTTCCTATTGATATCCCCCTTTTAATTAAATATTTTCTTTCATAACCTAAAATTTTATTTAGAGGTAATTGGTAATTGGCAATTGGTAATTGGTAATTGTTAGTTATTTATTAACCTCTATTTAATTTCAAAATATACCCCTTCCTGCTAGTTTCTCATTTGTTCAAACATAAAGTCTTAAAAAGTACAATCACTCTAAAAAAATAGTTGTATTTTTTGGCTTGTATTTTAATTTGAAAAATTTTTGAGTACTTCAAGGAATTTTTTGTAGGGAAAAGGTAGTTAAATTTTGTTAAGATTGGACACGATAAACCATCTTTTCACCTTTGTAACCATCCCTTACCTTGGAGATACTTAATGCTGAGACTAGAACATATCAGTAAAATTTATCCAACTGGCGAAGTTCTCAAGGATGTTAATTGGGAAGTTAAAGTTGGCAATCGCATTGGTTTGGTTGGCGTAAATGGTGCGGGTAAATCAACACAGTTAAAGATTATTACTGGAGAGATTGAACCCACCCAGGGAGAAATAATTCGTCCTTCCAGCTTACATATTGCTTATCTCAATCAAGAATTTGAGGTCGATCCCAGTCGTACAGTCAAAGAAGAATTATGGCGGGCTTTTGGTGAAGCGAACACAGTTAATGAATCTTTGGCGACTGTACACCGAGATATGGAAACAGCAGATCCTTCTGAACTGGATAAACTACTCAAGCAGATGGATCGCTTGCAAAGACAGTTTGAAGCACTGGACGGCTATGCTCTAGAAGCGCGTATAGATAAGATACTACCAGAAATTGGCTTTGAAAGTGGAGATGGTGAGCGTCTCGTAAGTGCATTTAGTGGCGGTTGGCAGATGCGCATGAGTTTGGGCAAAATTATGTTGCAAAAGCCAGATGTATTACTATTAGACGAACCGACAAACCATTTAGACTTAGAAACTATTGAGTGGTTAGAAAACTATCTCAAAGGTTTAAATACGCCAATGGTGATAGTATCCCACGACCGGGAATTTTTGGATCGCCTTTGCACTCAAATTGTGGAAACAGAACGAGGTATATCCACCACATATTTGGGTAATTACTCCCGTTACCTAGAACAAAAATTTGAAAATCAAGCAGCACAACAAAATGCGTTTGAACGTCAACAGAAAGAATTAGAGAAGCAACAGGCTTTTGTGGAAAAATTTCGGGCTAGTGCGACCCGCAGTACCCAAGCAAAAAGCCGAGAAAAACAACTAGATAAAATTGAACGTATCGAAGCCCCAACAAGTAATCTCAAAACTCTCCAATTTCGTTTTCCCGATGCTCCCCGTAGTGGCAGGGAAGTAATTAAAATTACTGAGCTTACCCATGAATATGATGATAAGATTTTATTTTTGGGAGGCAACTTACTGATAGAAAGGGGCGATCACATTGCAATTTTAGGTCCCAATGGTGCCGGTAAATCAACCCTTCTACGGATGATAGCAGGCGTAGAAAAACCCACAGATGGTTCTGTCAAATTGGGGGAGCATAACGTGATCCCCGGTTACTTCGAACAGAACCAAGCAGAGGCTTTAGATTTAAACAGAACTGTCATGGAAACCATCCATGATGAAGTTCCTGATTGGAAAAATGAAGAAGTCCGGACTCTTTTGGGAAGATTTTTGTTTACTGGCGATACAGTTTTTAAAGCAGTTTCAGCCCTCAGTGGAGGTGAAAAAGCCCGTTTAGCACTAGCAAAAATGCTTTTGTGCCCAGTAAACTTATTGATGCTTGATGAGCCGACTAACCACCTAGATATTCCCGCCAAAGAAATGCTGGAATCAGCCATCCAAAATTATGATGGCACAGTAATTGTTGTTTCCCACGACCGTTATTTTATATCCCAAGTCGCTAATAAAATTGTGGAAATTCGTGACGGGGAATTCCGTGTTTACTTGGGAGATTATAACTATTACTTGGAGAAAATTGCCGAAGAAAAAGAGCAAGCAAGATTAGCAGCAATAGCAGCCCAAAAAGCAGCTAAAAAAGCAGCTAAAGCAGCTAAAGCAGCGGCGAAAAAGAAATGAACTACTTTGTTGTCAAATAGCAAAATGTATCAAGATGGCCATTGTTTTATACGAAATAAAGATTGATAATGGAGGCTAAGTAAAATTACTAAAATTTAAGAAGTGTCTAAAAAAACAGCATTTTGTAAGCAAAAAAGGTAATAGGCAGAAATTCACTTGCAGTTGCTAACAGCAGTGGTATCATTCGGGTATTACAAAAAGTAAAGGGCGATATATTATGACCAAGGCACCTGTTGCTCCCGTGGTGCTAGTCATTTTAGACGGATGGGGCTACTGCGAGGAGACAGAAGGAAACGCTATTGCTAAAGCTCAAACGCCGATAATTGAAAGTTTGTGGACTACTTATCCTCATACCCTGATCCGTACATCAGGAAAAGCTGTAGGATTACCGGAAGGTCAAATGGGTAACTCAGAAGTTGGTCATTTGAATATCGGTGCGGGAAGAGTAGTTCCACAAGAGTTAGTACGCATTTCTGATGCGGTGGAAGATGGTTCCATTAACAAAAACCCGGCGCTGGAGAAAATTTGCCAAGAAGTGCGTAGTCGCAATGGTAAATTACACTTAATTGGGCTTTGCTCCGAAGGTGGCGTCCACTCGCATTTAAGCCATTTATTCGGACTGCTTGATCTAGCAAAAATTCAAGGAATTTCAGAAGTTTGCATCCATGCAATTACAGATGGTCGTGATACTAAACCTACAGAAGGTTTAAATTCCATCGGTTTAATCCAAAATTACACAGATCGTATTGGTGTTGGGCGTATTGTGACCATCAGTGGTCGCTATTATGCCATGGACAGAGACAAACGTTGGGATCGGGTTCAAAAAGCTTACGAAGTAATGACAGTTGATGGTCCAGGAAATGGTATGTCGGCTGTAGAAGCTTTAAAAGCATCTTACGAAGAAGATGTAACCGATGAATTTGTTATTCCAACCAGAATTGCACCGGGTGGGATTGAGGCAGGAGATGGGATAATCTTTTTTAATTTCCGTCCCGATCGCGCCAGACAAATAACCCACGCGTTTGTCAACGAAAAATTTGACGGTTTTCCTAGAGAGCAAATTAAACCATTATCTTTTGTCAGTTTTACCCAGTACGATCCGGAGTTATCAGTTGGAGTCGCTTTTGAACCCCAAAATCTGACCAATATCCTAGGAGAAGTACTTGCAAACAATAATCTCAAGCAGTTTCGCACGGCAGAAACAGAGAAATATGCCCATGTGACCTACTTTTTCAATGGTGGTCTAGAAGAACCATTTGCAGGTGAAGAGCGAGAATTGATCGAAAGCCCAATGGTTGCAACCTATGATTCTGCACCAACAATGTCAGCACAAGCAGTTACTGATGTACTAATTTCAGCAATTGAAAAATGTGTTTACTCGTTGGTAGTTGTTAATTATGCAAATCCAGATATGGTAGGGCATACTGGTCAAATCCCAGCAACAATCACAGCAATAGAAGAAGTAGACAGTTGCTTGGGAAGATTATTAGAAAGCGTCAGTAAAGTTGGTGGGACAACGATAATTACCGCTGACCATGGAAATGCAGAGCGTATGCTGGATAATGAAGGAAATCCTTGGACAGCCCACACAACGAATCCAGTTCCTTTTATTTTGATAGAAGGAGAAAAGGTAAGAATCCCCGGACATGGTACAAATGTGATTTTGCGAAATGATGGCAAATTAGCAGATATTGCGCCAACTATTTTGGAAATCTTACAACTACAGCAACCACCTGAAATGACAGGGACTTCTCTGTTGAGAACAGCTGAGTACGAAGTACAAATGTCTCGTGCTCCTTTGCAAGTCGGGTTGTAAAATATATATCAGTTAAAAGTTAAGAGTTAAGAGTTAAGGGTTAAATAACTTCCTACTCCTAACTTTTCTGGCTAAAAATTTATTATTAATGAGACTGATATCATGACAGTTACTACTATCCTGCAAGGTATTTGGGCATTTTCCGCTGTGGCTTTAATTGTTTTGGTTTTGTTACACAGCCCCAAGGGAGACGGTATTGGAGCAATCGGTGGACAAGCTCAATTGTTCAGCAGCACCAAAAGTGCAGAAAACACATTAAATCGAGTTACTTGGGCGTTAGTAGTAATTTTTCTCGGTTTAACTGTAGTTTTGAGTGCAGGGTGGTTGAACTAACAACAGCAGGGGAAATAGGAGATTGGCTAATGGGAAAATTCACCAGGTACCTTCCACCTAGAACCCCTCGGATAAAAGCTTCTCGAAGTAAAACCTCTAGAAATAAAAATACTCTGAAAACATCAAGGTGCAATTTATTTTCAAGTTTATTTCTAAAGAGTTTATTTCTAAAAAGTTTGTTTCTAAAAAGTTTATTTTTTAAAAGATTATTTTTTAAAAGTTTATTTCTAGTTTTAAATCTACTTCTTATAGCTGGCTTATTTGCTCTAATGAATTTGCGATCGCCAGCATTAAGTGAAACTAATTTAGATATAGAAATTCAAAATTCCTCGAGTTTTTTCCCAGAAGCTAGCAAAGATGTAGTTAGCAAACAATTAATAGATAAGAAACTGGATTGCCAATGTAGCGGTTTTTATTTGAATAAAATACACTTTACATTTCCATACCGTAGAGACGTACCATGGTACGTCTCTACAAAATGTAATAAACTCAACCGGAAACCTCTGTATATAACTCGAAAACAATCTTTACCCGCTTTAAAAGCTCATCCTTTGGCTTCTACTTTAAGAAAATGGCAAGATGTTAGTAACAGTGGGGATTATTTTTCTGAAATTAATCCAACTCCCGTTGGTTATTTAGTTTGGTCCCAATTTCCGGTTAAAATCTACATTACTACATTAAATAAACTGCCACAAAAACAAGCACAAACTTGGGTTGAAACTGTTTCCCAAGTTGTTAGTGAGTGGCAAAACTATTTACCTTTAGAAATAGTAGATCAAGCAGATAGTGCCGATATTACTATCGAACGTAAAGCACCACCACTTCAGTTTGATCGCAATCGTAAATTATCCCGGGCGCGATCGGCACAAGCCACTTACAAGCTTTATACAAAAAATAATACTTTATATCATCGCTTTACTATTTTATTGAGTCCCAGTCAAACCGGAAAGTACTTACTTGCAGCAACCCGTCACGAACTCGGTCACGCATTAGGAATTTGGGGTCACAGTTCAATGGAAAGTGATGCTCTTTATTTTTCCCAAGTTCGCAATCCACCGCCTATTTCCCCTAGGGATATTAATACTTTGAAGAGTGTTTATGAGCAACCTACAAGTTTAGGATGGTCTTTACCGTAACTGGAGAATTTGTTTGCAGAGTAAATTTATGACTTGTATTGTCGCAAACCGACGACAGATTATGGCAAATACTGTTTATTTTTATTTGCCTTCCTCCCTTTGGGGAGACTAGGAGGGGATTTAATCCCAAATCCGATTTTTAAAACCCAACCCCTTTATATTTTTTGGGATTTCCCCCCACCTCCCACACTTCCCTCTCTCACTTTAAAAAGGGGTAATTAACCCGGATTTAGTATAATCCCACACTTTCCTTACGACTAAGATGTGGGGCTTACGTCGTTTCAGCTAAGCAGTGCGGAAGCGTGCAAGTTCTTCACCAGTTTTGGAATCATGGGCATGAACAGTACAAACTAAACAGGAGTCAAAAGAACGGGCAACATGACCAACCTCAACAGGATCGGTAACGTCATGAACCGGTGTACCAATTAAAGCTTCTTCAATAGGACCAAGTCTTTCTTGAGAATCACGGGGTCCTACATTCCAAGTCGTAGGGGCAATAACTTGATAATTCTTTATTTTGCCTGCCTCAATTTCTACCCAATGGCAAAGGGAACCACGAGCTGCTGCTGTTGCACCCCAACCCCTACCATCTTTCTCTTGAGGTTGAATATACCAAGGATCGTTAAGTTTAAATTCACGTAAACAACGTTCTGCTTGACGATACAATTTGACAATTTCATGAACCCGGGCTAACTGACGCAGGTGAGCACTAGCACCACCCATCTGTTTAAAAGCATCAAGTATAAAGCCATCATAGTGTTGCCAAGACTCGCCATGTGTACCACCTGCGACCAATTGACGAGCGAGTGGTCCTACTTCTAAACGCCCATAATTGATATGATGTACTGCTGTTGACCAAGAATAGGCATCATTGAAGTCTTTTGTATTATGATGGGTAGGTTTAGTGGTGCGATCAAAGGGATGCACATCTGCTGTACCTTCGTCATACCAAGAATGAGTTGTATTTTCTCGAGCAAAGGTATGATCCATCAAGGTGTGCATATCGCTGGAACTGTCATAGACTCCACTCTTCATAATTAAAGCTGCATTTCGCCCCTCAATAGTAGGATTTTGATATTTATCCTCATGAGGTAAATATCCCCAGGTCATATATTTACCAACACCAACACCATATTTATCTAGACCGATATCAAAACCCATCCGCCAGTAAAATCCTAAATCGGAATCCCGATGATTGGGACTTTCATCAAGCCAAGCCATAAAGTCATCATATGTTTTGATTTCTTCATAACGCTCCAAAGAACAACCTAACCATACCGGTTCCAACCAATTGGTACGAAAATATTCCAGAATTGACCAAGCCCGAGTGATATCTGTGAGAGTAAGGGCACACATTACCCCACCAGGGACCATGTAGCTAGAATGAGGCCATTGACCACCCATAAGGGCATAAATTTCTAGGGGTTTAGCAGAAATACTCACACCAACTTCATAATGCTTACCAGTAAAGGCAGTAAATCTACGTACAGCCTCTTCATAGAAAACACTGTTACTGTAATTCCGATGGGTTAGATCTACGGCAAATAGACCATAAAAGTAACGGGGTATACTTTGAATACTTTCAACCAGTTGACCAAGGTTTCTAGCTAAAATTGCATTACGAGGTACTTCGCTTTCCCAAGCTGTATCTAATGCCCAAGATCCGCAGGTGAGGTGAGAAGCTCCACAAATACCGCAAATCCGAGGCGTGGCAATTAAACCTGCTTTTGGGTCTTTTCCCCGCAATATAACTTCAAATCCCCGAAAAAGTTCCGCTTGAGTCCAAGCATTAACTACATAGCCATCTTCTACATCTACTCGAACATCTAAATCACCTTCGACTCTACCAACGGGCGAAATATTTAATGTTTTAATTCCCATCGCTCTTTCCTATTGTTTAGCTGTGTGCTGTTACCCTTGGAAAAAACTGCTCAAATCAGCAAGCACCTATCCCTTGCACCTTAGAAACACTGGTAGATACGAAGTAGCTTCTGTCAGTAGACCCAGAGTTTCTACTGAAAGATAAATTTACACATTACGTGATTGTTTATTTGTTTGTAGGAAAAACCCTTTGCACTCACTACAAACTAAACTGTGAAGAATTCTTCTTCTGTCCAGTCAGGAGCAATATTTTTTGCTACCAATGTCATTAAGGCATAGTCTTTCTTACTAACAATACCTGTAGGTAAATCTTTGGGAGCACCTAACACACTCTGGGTTGTAAAGACCGTTCCTGGTTGGAGGTCATAGAAAGGAAATTCCGGTTCAGTACAACCAAGACAAGGCATACCAGCACGAGTTTTGGAAGAAACGCGATTCCACAATACTCGATTACAAGAAGAATGGGTCATAGGTCCACGACAACCCAAATCATAGAAAAGACATCCTGTGCGATCGCCAAATTGCTGAGTAGATGCTCTGTAGGCAAAGTGATCGTTGCGAGTACAACCTGTTTGGGTAAAGGTGCTAAAGAAGGTTTTCGGACGATGTAACTCATCTAAAGTAACATCTCCAATGCGTCCGGTGGCGATCGCCACTAATATTTGGGCTATCCAGTCAGGATGAGCAGGACATCCGGGAATATTAATCACTGGTAATCCCCCTTGGGAAACAAAATCTTTCCCTAAAAAGCCTCCTTTTTTCCGCTTGAAAAATTGTAAGCCCTCAGATTCACTGGGGTTTGGTTCCACCGCTGGAATTCCTCCCCAAGAGGCACAATCACCCACCGCGACAATAAATTTAGCAACTTTGACCAGGTCTGTTAACCATTGTTTCATGGGGCGATTAGCAAACCGATTCCATTCTCCAGTGCCATCAGGAGCGTTAATAACTGTACCCTCAAATACTAGGATATCTACGGGAATTTTTCCTGAAATACAATCCCATAGAAGTCTTTGTAAGTTGTCCCCTAGTTCTAATCCTAAAGATGGATGCCAAAGAATATTGAAACCAAAGTCAGCAATCAAATCACAAGCAGTAGGTTCTTCGGCATTAAGAAATGACATGGTGTCCCCAGAACAGGCACCACCTTGTAACCATAATACGTTAGTCATCGGTAGTCTTTACGGTTGTTAATTACAATCTATTTCGGTGACTTACGTTGCAGAGCTTCATCTAATTTTAAATTTCGTTCTTTTATTTTATGTATTTTTTATCTTTTTTGTTAATAAATGAAATGAAATTAGATAAAACTTACAAACTATGATTTTTATAACTTTTAATGTTAGCTAAAAAGTAACTTAATAACATTAACAATTATCTCAATAGTTATTTGTAAATAATTGCATTTTGCTCTAGGATGTAATTAATGATTTCCTCTATATATAAATACAGACTGGATATCAAATGTTTAAATAAATCATTATTAATAATAGATAATTGATAACTAATAACTCATAGTTCACAACTTAAACATGGCAGATACACTAACAAATTTGCTCTTTGGTAACATTACTTTGATGACAGCAATCATATGGTTAGTAATTGCGACTATTATATCTATGATTGGTGGTGCAATTAGTGGCATGGTTATAGCCGGGAAAGATATAGGTTATCAGTTCTCTGCTATGCTAGGCAGTATGTTCGCTCCAGCTGGTGTAATTCCTGCACTCATACTAGGCCTATTTATTATCAACTTTATCAATCTTCATAGCTAGAAAATACAATACTTTTTATTTTTGATCATTGCGAGTACTTTAAGTATTAACTTGAGAGATTTTTTAACTGAATTATCTTCACCAAAATAACTCATTTTCGACTTTTAAATCTCGTGCAGTGGCACTAGGAAAAATTATGTTTGACCTTGGTTGGTTTTCTGCAAAATTATTTATGAAAGGTAAACTATTTCGCGACCCAGTCGATTTTGCCTTAAAGGTTATTATTGCTAATTGTACAGGTTTATTTTTACTAGTATCACTGGAATTACTTAAATTACCACTACTTATTCCGATTACTATCTCTAGCCTGGTAGCTGGCGCAACTATGCCATTTCTATTAAAAGACTTCAAGATAAAATAAATCGGTAGCCTTATGTTTCTGTATTTAAAGGCTTAATCCCAACTCACATTTATCGGAAGCTTGTATTATTGAGCAACAGTACAGAGAAGAAATATCTGACTTTAGATACCAACTTTGCTCACATCCTCCGTTTTTCCCGCCTGTAGAGAGAAAGATTCAAACTTCCCCGTAAAATTCTTTGCGTAAATTGAACATAAGCTCCCCTAAAAAAGGAGAGCTTCAGAAAATAACAAATCAAATCTTTAATAGAAAGTTTTAGGAAGATAAAGAATTTTGCAATCTTGATTATCTCGTTTAAATTACACCGCCCTAATTATTATTTATGGCATGTACGTAAATATCTCATCTCTAACTTTGTATCATTAATATTGAGTAATTTACCAAGCGATCGATACCAAGTTAAAACTGGAAAAATTTGTCACATAGATCGCCAACCATAAGTCTTACGACTCAACTGTACGTGTGTGTTTGACAAAACTTCTTCATACAGCTTCTCTAAGCAAGTGATATTATCATCTAAGGTATAACGTTCTAAAATTCGTTGTCGGGATTTTTGACCTAGTAAAGTTGTTATTTCTGGATGGTCTTGAAATAAAGGTAGAAGAGTGCGTAATTGTGCCCTTACCTGCTTAGGGTTAATAACAACACCTGCACCTTTCTCTAAAACTTCACCATCAGCACCAACATCTGTCGCTAAACAAGCTACCCCGCAAGACATTCCCTCCAATAAAGATAGAGAGAGACCTTCAACAAGAGAAGGCAAAATAAATACATCTGCCCCGCGTAAAATTTCGATTCGCCTAGTTTCTTCAGCAACAAACCCCAACCAAATAATGCCGTGTTCCTCATTGAAATACGACTCTAACGAAGGTTTTAGAGGTCCATTACCAACAATTAGTAACTTACTTTGTGGCCCCATATCTGCTTGTTTCCAAGCACGAAGTAAAGCTTCCACATTTTTTTCTGGTGAAATTCGCCCTTGATAAACAAATAAACGTTCTGCTCCAAATTCAGCTTTGACATTTGAAGGACCAGGAGAATATTTATTTGGATCGACTCCGTTGGGAATAACAGCTATTT
Organism: Mastigocoleus sp. MO_188.B34; assembly: GCF_030065675.1. Taxonomy (GTDB): domain Bacteria; phylum Cyanobacteriota; class Cyanobacteriia; order Cyanobacteriales; family Nostocaceae; genus Mastigocoleus. The sequence continues at coordinate 31,203 of NZ_JASJDK010000046.1, forward strand.
TCTCCTGGGGAACACCCAAACGGACTAGCAAATCACGCTGTAACTGAGAAAAAATAATTACGCGATCGTAATTTCCTAAGAAAGGTGCATACACTTGGTATGCCAAAAGTTGTGTCCCGGAAACAATTTTTGCTCCCTTCGCTGCAAAAGCAGTATGAAAAGTCGAGACTAGGGGTAAATTTAATTCTTCACAAATTTCTGGGAGAACGAAGTCTAAAGGAGAAAGAGTCAAAGAAGCATGAACAATATCTGGCTTAATTTGCTGTAAAGATTGAGTCAGAACCTTTGTCGCTTTAAAACTAGGAATTGTGTAAACCTGAGACTTGTAAATACAAGGAAGAGGAACTTCTGGGCAATTAGGCCAATCATCCCGTTGCGCTTCTTCTTGGGCAAAGTGGAGGAAACTAACTTCGTATCCCCGATCTAGTAAGGAATTTGTTATTTCTCGACCGTAAGTGACATTACCGCAAAAGGGTGATTTTTTTCCAATCCAGGCTATACGCATTCTTTATTAGCTATCAGGAAAGTAGGTTTGATATGAGCTTTATTTTCGTAAAGTATTTTTTTCGCCTTAACTTACTTATGGCTCCTGGCTATCATACAATTTAGCCAATACCTGTATCAAACCCTATACAATACTTTAACAATAATTGAGTATTTATAATTTTATTAATAAATTTACTGCCTACATCTGAAACAGCAGTTAAATTCAGAACATCAATGATTAACTTTTATAATATTCTAGTTAGTTTATTGTCTTTATAAATTATTGAATTTATAAGCATTTATGATTATGACAATCCCGTATAAGTATTAAATATTCTATTTAAATGACAATCATCATAACCTAATTGATAAAATTCACTATTTATTCCCATTAACAAACGTTAACTAACATTTATTCATAGTAGCTATAACTGGATAGTAAACCACCCACAAAAACAATTGCACCTAGTCCTAAAAACACTGTGCGTAATCCGAAAAAAGTTTCTGCTACTCCCGCTAAAGCTAAAGGTAGAGAAAGAGCAATGTTAATTAAGTTATTTTGTAATCCAAAAACCTTTCCTCTCATTTCTGGTGGTGTTTCAGTTTGAATTGTAGTTTGCATGGGAATACCAACTAATGCTCCAAAAGCACCTAATAAAGTTACTAATAACAAAACTATCCACAACTGTCGGCTGAATAAAGATAAACCAGCCAAAGATCCAGCCATTCCCAAACAACCGTACAAACTTAAGCGAGCATAAGCAAAACGTTGCCCAAATTGACCTAATATTCCTGCACCAACTGCAACTCCTACCCCTCCAGATGCGAGAAGAAATCCAAACTGTTCTGCCTTTAGATTTGGGATTATTTCTGCCATTCTTACTGCAAGGACAGTCAATGCTGCTAATACAGAAAAAAGAATAATTAATCTCACTAAAGCATTACGCAAACGGTTATTTGCCTTAATATAAATAAAACCATCTTTTAAATCAGCAAAAATATGCGGCTTTTCGATTGTTTGATGGTATTTCTCATTAGTGATTAAAAGCAGTAAAATTAACCCGGCGACAGCATAACCTCCACCAACAACAATTTCTTGTCCTAGTCCAGCAATACCACCAAATTTTTGCCACAAATGCTCAACAGTGCCTAATAAAGGTTCTCCCACTGCAAAACCAACAATCACCGAAGCCATCATTGTTGTAGTGTAAAGTGAGTTGGCACTTAGCAAATCTTTTTCCTTAACAATTAAAGGAATTGCAGCTTGTTCTGCTGGAGCAAAAAATTGCGTAAGTGTAGATACTAAAAAAGTTATGCCAAGAATGATCGCAAAACTAAATGGAATTATTCCTTTAAATGATTGCCAATCATGGGTCAACCATAATAAAGGTGGTAGTACAAAAACTAAAGCTCCTCGTAGAATATTAGTAGCAACTAGTACCGTCTTTTTTGACCAACGATCTACAAACACACCAGCTAAAGAACCAAAAAAAATTGCAGGTAAGGTAAATGCCATCATTAGCGCTGATACCCACCCACTGATTGTCCCAGATCCTGACTGGAAATTAGCATTAATCAAGGCAATCATCAGTACCAAATAGACTTTGTCTGCTAATTGGGAGAAAACCTGACCTGACCAAAGTGCTAAAAAATTTCGGTTTTTGAATACAGCTAGAAAACCTTCTTGGTTGTCTTTTATCGGTATATCATTGATACCATTTGATGAGCCTGATGCTAGTTCTAAATTATTGTTAGATAAATTATTATTAGATAAATTATTATCAGATGTATTGTCTGACTTATTGTTAGATCGGTCGTCAGATTTGTGGTTATCATCGCGATTTATAATTTGCGAAGAAGTATGATTGTCGCGATCGCTGTTATTGTTTTCGATTACTTCTGACCTGGTTGATTCTGAATTATTGTTTTTTTGTTGGGAGCAATCTGGATTAATCCACTGATTTGGCTGTTCGGGGTCATCAGGAAAGCTGTAAATTTCTTCACTACTAGATTTCTCTTGGGAAGAAATTTTACTAGTTATGGTTTGAAAATTTGGTCCATAATAATTTAACGTAGAAGATGAATCATACAGATTATTTGTATCATCTGTTGGGTAACAAGTACTATTTTTTATTTTTTCATCAATTTCAAACGGTTGCATCATAATTAATTGCAAAATAAGAGTCAATCAAAGTAGCAGAACGAATAGATAAGCCTAAGTGGTATTGCGCGTACTGACGTAGAATTTTTTCGATTGATAACCAGATTGGATGTATAGTTAAATTTGTAGCTATTTCCGACCGTGATAGTTGTTGTAACATTTCTAGTTCTCTAGCGCTCAACCTGTGGGAAACTCTTGGGATTTCTTGAGTATGATTAATTGTTTTATAAATTTCGGAATTTTCTTCTGTAACCGATGAAGGGACTGGTGATGAAGAGATTCGCGATCGGTAAACTGAGTTGGACAGAACTACTTTCGGTACAGAACTTTGCACTGGTGTAGAATTCTGAACTGATACAGAATCCTGAATTCGTTTATTTTCAGTGGCTTTGCGTCGCTGGTGTAAGTTTTCCCAAGTTTTTAAACAAACTATTCCACCTCCATTAATACTAAATCCTACCTGTGGTTCGGGTTCATTAAAATTGGGAAGTAAAAAACTTTGGCTCAAACAACAAATATCAATTTGTGGCGTTACCCCTGCTAGAGCTAAAAGTTGAAAAAGCCCATGGGTTAAATGAGCCAAGATTTTATACTTATTTGAATCCAATTTACTTGACGTTCCACGACTACCAACAGTGCTGTCCGAACCGATCGCTTCTAAACGACCGATATGCTCGTTAAATAGGTGGAAAAGTTCTGTTTGAGGTTGCTCGCTGAGTGCTTGACATAATACAATTTCTGCTAAATATTGACTTGCTGCAAGTTTTCCCAAATCTTTTGCAAGCCCAGGATATGTTTTTACTGTTTGAGCCTGAGTGATTTTACCAAGACTTTTACCTTTCGCAATCAATAATTCATTAACCACAAACACTCCACTCCTACCACCCAAGCTGGATTTGTGTTTGCGAGCACCAGGAGCAATGACTCTGATTAAACCATGCTCTTGAGTCAAAATTGTAACTATCCGGTCGGACTCACCAAATACCTGGGTTTTGAGATTAATACCAGTGGCTTTAAAAGTTTTACTCATTAGTCAATAGTCGGTAGCTACATAGTAGCGAGCAAAGACATCATATACAAACTACTAGTAAACTACCGAGCCCTGTTGTTTATTTTCAGTACGTTCGCGAAGTAATTCTACACCCCGGGATGTACCTAACCTCGTCGCACCGGCTTGTATAAGTTGTAAAGCCTGTTGAACGGTACGAATACCTCCAGAAGCTTTTACCCCCACCCTTTCTCCAGCAATTTCTTTTAACAATCTCACATCTGCAACTGTAGCGCCACCATTCCAACCAGTACTGGTTTTAAGGAAAGCTGCTCCAGCATCCAAAATAATTTCTGCTGCCAGTCGTTTTTCAGGATCTGTAAGTAAATTTGTCTCCAGAATTACCTTAACAACCTGTCCTGTAGCTTCACAAATTTCCGCAATTTCTCGATGTACTTCATTAGTTTTGCCAGACTTTAACCAACCCAAATTCATCACTACGTCTAATTCGGTTGCTCCATTTTCAACTGCTTCTTGCGCTTCATAAAGCTTAACACTTGAAGTTGTAGCCCCCATGGGAAATCCAATCACCGTGCAAACCTTGGCTGTTTTACCATGGAGCAGTTCCGCTGCTTGTTTCACATGTACTGGATTGATGCAAACTGTGGCGAAATGAAATTTATCTACTTCTTCACACCATTGCTCAACCTGTTGCGGACTTGCTGTTGGTATCAATAAGGCATGTTCGATGTATGGCGCAATATCAATGTCTGAATAGTCTACTCCTGCTGCCATTGCTTCTGCTTTTTAGTTAACAATTATTAACATTTATGAAAATTTAAGACTATTCTTCTAGAATAGACTAGAAATAGAATAATTTTCGAGAAAATTTCCATTCCTCATTCATTGAAACCTCCAAACATAAATAATTATGAGGAAGTACTATAAAATATTTTACTTTGCTTTGGCTTTGCTTTTGTTTGTTAAATATTAAACAAATATAGGTTAAGCAAAGATAATATTAGCATCAATAAAGATTATAAGATTATCATTTTCTGTTCATCTCTATCGAACAAGTAATCCTCAATCCTCAATAAAAAAGATGGAGATACCAAAGATGACTCCATCTTTCTTAATTTTAATTAGAGTATGGAAAAGTTAGATTGCAGCTTTTTGATTTGTAATTAATTTATCTGTCTCAGTTCCCGGTAACAAACGTTTAATATCTTTTTGAACAAATCCTTGAAGGAATTTTGTTTGTTGGTTATTCTCAAAAACACTTTGTAGAGTTTGTTGTAATTTACCCAAATTTAAAGCACTACCGGAATTGATAACAATTTCTTGCTCTTGGAAGTATTCAACTAAAGCTAGACCAGCAATTCTTGTTAGATAGGCTGCACTAATTCCCTGAACAGCACCTCCAGCGACAAAAGTTACAGTATTACTTTTTAGGATAGTACTTACAGTTTTAGTCGAAAGTTCTACTAAGCCCAGTTTTAACATTAGGCTACCCATTGTACTGGCTACATTTTGTGCTTGTTCTAGGGAAAATTTTTGCTGATAAAGTTCACCTAACTCTACAATCATTTGGGCATTAATTGCCACTGTTGCAATAACATCTAAGGCTGGAACAGGATTTGCAAATGCTGCTGCTGCTGCGATCCACTGGTACTGCTCAATGCTTGGTTGGGCGCGATCGCGTCTGATTTCATTTAACAAATCTTTAGCTTGAGATTTTAATCCTAAGGCTTTACGCATTGTAGTAGCCCAGACTAAATTCTGTCGTTGATTTGCCAACATTTCACTTAGTTGAGTATTTAACTCTTCCAAGTTTGGCTTTACTTGTTCCATCCACTCTTGGAAAGAACCATCTTGATGATGTTTGCGCACTTTAATTGGTAAGGGGGATGCAGCTATTCCGACTACGGGGGAAGATATTTCTTGCTTTAAAGATTGCAAAATACTAGCCCGCTCATCTGCTAAATATCCATCTTGCTTGTTGAAAACTAAAATAACTTGTTGATTCCTGGCTTTAAGTTGTTCCAAAGCCTGAAATTCTGAGTCAGTTAGATCACTGTCGATCGCAAACAATACAAAATCATATTCGTCGCCACTTTGAAGGACTTTCTCATCATTATCTGCTTCACCTGCTTGCTCATCAACCTGCGAAAACAAAGGTGATGTTTCCTGAATATCAACAGTGAGTTGGGGAAAATTCTCGAAAACACTATTTAGTTCTTTGACTAAAGTTGTTTTCCCTACCGATTTACCACCCGTAACAAGTAACTTAATTTCTTGTCTGTCTAATTCGACTTGTAATTGAGCAAGTCGCTCCTGCAGATTATCTAATGCAAAGTGACTTTGCGATTCTTGAGCTAATCTTTCTATTACTATTTCTGAACTAGCGATCGCATCTACTGCTGTTTGTCGATCTACGGGTATGATACTTTGAGTTTGGGAGTTCTCCACAACATTATTTTGCCTGATTAGCCACAAACCACCACCAACTGCAGCTAAACTTAATAGGCTAAACTCTCCAATCTGTATTATGGAATCTTGCCAACTTTGTAAAACCCACAACCCAAATGAGATTCCCAATCCTCCAACTAAAATAGGTCGCTTTAATTTCACAACCATAAATCACCTTATTTTTTAGATGGTTTTTATACTGTTGCAATAATTGTAGGTGGAAAAAAGCACACAGAACAAAACTAAATGCTAACAGGAGTCAGAAGTCAGAACAGACCGCGTCTTGACAGACGAGCAGGAGTTAGAAGTCAGAAGTCAATTACTCTTCATAACCTCGATTTTATTTTTTTAGCTGTACCTGACTCACTTGCAATTCACTATTTTTTATAGTTGTGGCGCTAATTTTTGCTTAAGGAATGTGGATTAAATAAAATACAAAAGTAGGGTGCTGTTAGCATCGCGTAACGCACCATTCCAAATTTTAGAATTACAGGTTATTAAATTCTCATTCCTAAGATATTTTTCTATTCTCTGTTATCTATTAAGTATAAAAAATAAAGCCTTACACTCAAACTAGAATGTAAGACTTTATTTTCTGTATTTGGTAGCGGGAAGTGGATTTGAACCACTGACCTTCGGGTTATGAGCCCGACGAGCTACCAGGCTGCTCTATCCCGCGCCACTTTCCTAGCTTTCGCTATGAATTTATTTTACCTAGCTACAATCCAATATTTTTTAAAAATTATGGACTGAAACTTCCTAGTTGGGAGATTTTTTATTCCCTATCCCTTATAAAAAAGTAAAATCTTACACTTGTAGTAAAGCATAAGAGATTATTTTCTATGTTTGGTAGCGGGAAGTGGATTTGAACCACTGACCTTCGGGTTATGAGCCCGACGAGCTACCAGGCTGCTCTATCCCGCGCCGCTTTCTTAACTTTAATCATTAAAGCACACAGATAACGATTTGGCAACTACAAAATTGATAATTCTCCAATAACTTCTAAACGCTTGTATTTATCTAGGATTGTGAACTTTTCTGATAGGGCTTCCGCAACGCTCGGAGCGATCCAACCCATTTGTTGCAATAAATGAATGGCTACTGCATATTTTGCTCGTCTTGCTCCATCTATGACTTTTATTGCCATACCCATACCCTCACCAAGACGACCGATGCATTGTATGCCTTCTCCACCAGATTTACTGACCAATTCTCCCGGAGTTAAACGCATCAATTCTGTATCAAACTGCCCATCTCCTGCCACCATTGTTGGATGATGGGTCATTGCACGAACAATACGTTCCATATCTAAAGTACTTCGCGTTGCCAATTTCGCGTATAAAGTGGCAATTTGAGCAATTTGCATCAGATAGGTTGGCACACCACAATCATCATGGGCGCTAATGAATTCTTCTGCCGGCATTCGCAATAGTTCCGCAACTTTATTTAGAATTAGTTGCTGTACGGGGTGCTTGCGCTCAAAATAATTATTAAATAACCAATTATTTTGTTTGCATACGGCTAACATCCCAGCATGCTTTCCAGAACAATTATGTTCTAGACGACTACTTTTACCTTCTGGAAGAGGGCATTGTAACAATAATGGGTCGATATCAGAACGCCAAAGGATGTTAAATGCTTGTCTTACGTGCTCGATACTACCCTTGTGGGAAGCAGTAATAATTGCCAAATCGCGATCACTCAGGTTGTAACGCTCTAAAGTTCCCGTTGCAGTTACAGCTAGCGCCTGAAATGGTTTAAGCGCCGAACGCACAAAACTAGCAGTTTCTGCATTTCCGGCGACAGATAAAATTCTTCCACGTTCATCTGTGACAACAGCCTGAACTATGTGCCTTGATTCGATTATACCTTCCCGCAATAATCTTACTTCTAGCGGTACGGCTTGAGTTCTTTTTGCCATCGTCAATATTTAGCTGCGAACCCCAAAGTTACGAATTAGTTCTTCTTAACGCTGGAAATCCCAACTACTCATAGTAATTGCCAAACTATACTACCAGCAATGAATAATCCAACCAAGCCAACAAAGGTAAGCTTTATGCGCTGCAAAATTGGTCTGATTTCGTAACTGACAATTAAGCGATCGCGATCGAGTATATCTTGAGGTTTAGCCCAGTTATGTCCGTCATACCACCCTGATTCTTCATAAAATATTATCGGGCTATAAAGACGGGAGCGAATATAAGACCAACCCAGATATAACCTCGTTAGCAGGAATATAATCCCTACACTTCCACCAGCAGCACTGGATAAGAGAAAATGTGAGAGATCTTTGTGTAGAGGAAAGCTGGTAGCAGCAACAGGGGCAGCAAAAATCAAAGACAAACCCCAAGCCCAAACTATCTTGGTCAAATATTCTCGCCACGTTAAAGTGCAATCGCGAAATAACCAAGATGACTTTAATTCTTCATACTCATTAAGGGGCTGTTGCTCTGTTGGTACTGGACAGTTAGAAACTGAGGACCTAATCATGGCGACTTACCCCATCTCATCATCTGATAATTGCAACTCAATGCGTTCGGCGTGACCCCAGAACGCTTCTAAGTTATAAAATTCCCGTTCATATGGCATCATAACATGTACTATGACATCACCATAATCCTGCAATATCCAGTTGCCTTCAGTTTTTCCTTCTGTGCGTAAAGGAATTTTTTGCCATTCAGTTTTGAGAGTATGTTCTATGGCATCTGCAATTGCTCTCACTTGTACGTTGGAATAGCCCGTTGCGAGAATAAAATAATCTGCCAGATAAGAGACATCTGCGACTTTCAGTAACAAGATATCCCCTGCTTTTCGCTCGGAAGCAGCATTTGCAATACTTACAGCTATTTTTTCAATGTTTTCTCTGTCTTCAAGCTGCTGCCTCTCAACTTCACTCTTAGTAGTGGTGGTGGACTGTGATGGAAAATTTGCTTGGAAATAATCAGTCATTAAACCTCAACTTATTTTTTTGTTCGTCAAAAGTTTTCACGATTACTGACAAGCTTTCATGGAACTGCAACCTTTGCTGTTTGTTATCTTGAATACTAACAAAAAAAACAGGTTTTTATGCACAATGAATTAACAATTATTTGAGATTACTTTCACGAGGGCGAATAACAAATTACAATTTGTCGCAACTCGGATCCCAATTTAGTAAATTATTAAGGATAATCAAATCTTTAAGTGTATAACCATAATTCAATTAACAGTTCAACACATGTATATATGACTTAATATCCTTAAAGCTTGCAACAAGTGTGAAAATGTTTTTTTGATTTTAAATATCTGCCTTCATATACAATACAAGATGGTAAACTGATACTCGGTCTACCCAGAGTATGATTGGTAATTTCCTGTAATACTTCTTCACTTCGATTAGATGTAACAAGTATCACATTATTAATTGTTCGCTAAAATTAAAGGTAGATACTTTAAACTCTGTTTTTTCATGGGTTTCTAGCTTTAAAACAAAATATTTCATTACTTAAATTGTTGAATTATTGATTTATTTCCAGCTTATCTCAAAAAAAAACATTCCTGATGTTAATTAAAATTCTTTCATTAACATCAGGACTTTTGGCCGCTATTTATAGTGAATGTATCAGTTTATTACTTTAAAATTATCAAGCCATACTTGTCAGAAGAGTTAATTAAAATTATCAGACAAACATGGCAGCTGATACCCATGTTTAAATGCTAGCGTAATATTTAAAGATATCAAGCAATGAATTAAACTTCTTGTTTGGATGCAATTGCCGGATTGATTGTTTCTCTGTCTGCGGTTACAGAATAAAATAGTGATTCATAATTTTTCAACGCTTGTTCAAAACTGTATTGCTCTGTGGCAAATTTACGGCTGTTGTAGCCTAAAGTTTTGACTTTCTCCGGATGTTCGTATAAGTCTAACACAGCATTAGCTAGTTCCTGAGGATCTTCTGGTGGGGCTACAATTCCACCACCACTTTGTCTAATCGCCCTAGCTGCAGTTCCATTATCCGGAACAGAGGCTACAATTGCTCTTCCACTGGCCAATAAAACTTGGATTTTAGATGGCATATTAAAAGAGATCACATTTTTCTTTTGTACGACCAAACCCACATCTGCAGCAGCTAACATTTGGGGTAAATCTTTGCGGGGTTGAAATGGTAGTAGTAAAACATTATCTGCACCACAATTCGTACATTCTTGTCTTAACCGTTCTAAACCCGAAGCTTCTCCAACAATGACAAAGGCAATATCCTTAATTTCTTTTAATTTTGCCGCAGCTTTAATAACGGTTTCTAATCCTTGGGTCAGAGCAATATTTCCAGAATATAAGACAACAAATTTACCATTTAAATTATTTTTTTCGCGAAAATAATTACCTTCTTTTTTGAAAGGTCGAATAAAATTCACGTCAACCCAGTTGGGGATTTGTACCATTTTATTTGCTGGTACGTGCTTCTCTAACAGATTGTCCACAAAACCATCAGCAATAACACTTATTTTAGTTGCAGAACCGTAAGCAAATTTTTCTAATTTCGAAAATAAGCGAATCAAAAACTTGTTTTTTAGTAAGCCGACATGAACTGCAGCTTCTGGTAATATGTCTTGAAGATTTAGAACTACAGGGCAAGCATGTAACCATCCTAGTAATGTGCTAGGTATACAAGCAGGTAGTGATGGAGAAGTAGTTAAAATTACATCTGGACGCCAATCCATTAATGCAGGAAAGAAGCTATTAACAACAAAGCTGGCGTCTAACAAAACTCTATCTATTAGCTTGGGCTGGGGGCGAATCCAAACATAGCAACGTTGAATTTTTACCCCATTTTTGTATTCTGTTAAAAAGAATTTTCCTTTATAGTCTTCGTATATTTGACGTTCTGGATAATTAGGCATAGCTGTGACTACACGCACTTGATGTCCCCGTTTAACCAAACCTTCTGCTAATTCAGTCATCAAGGGTGCAATACCAATTGGCTCTGGATGATAGTTATAAGAGTAAATTAAAATTCGCATAATAAATAATTCAAAAGAATCTGACTCTTCTTAAACCGCGTATTTTTGATTCGTGTTTTATTTCAGTTAGAGGTTTTACTTCATACCTCTATTTGAATTTTCACTTCAGAAACACTTAATGTCAGTTCTTATTCATTGAATATTGAGTAAAATTTCACTTGAATACCTCAAGTAGGTAATGCAATATTTTTGGCTTGTTTTGTGGAGCTTAAACTTGATGATTTAGAAGGTTGTTAATCTTAAATTGTGTTTTTTACGGACACCAAATGATTTTGGTAGTAAAAACAAATTTTTATTTGCAAAAATTAAGTATAAATATCAGTATCAAAGATAAAAATAATTTTTATTTATACTATGTATACATTAAAAATAGATACATTAGATATTTCAAACAACAGCAATACTACTTGGTTTATTGATAAGTTCAGAAAAATCTGAAGTCAAAATGCATTCAAAGATTTTTATCTAAAATGAAGTACATAACAAAACAATCGTTCGCCTATTACCTTGCCAATAGTTTGACTTGATTGACAAAGTAAGATGACGAACGATTTGTTTACTTTAAGATTTACAGTACGAACTAAATAATTGAACTATTTTTGACTGTTTGGCGTTACATACGCCATGGATACTACGATCGCGAAACAGCTTTATAGTGTCTCATAACTACATATAGTTGGTTCTAGGAAAATAAAAAAATATTAAACAGCACCACTATTTTTATCAAATAAAATTGTTACTGTTTTGACAATGAGCTTTAGATCGTAGAATAAATTCCAATTTTTCTGATATTGCAAATCAAGGCGGATAACATCTTCAAATTTTCGAACGCTAGATCTCCCATTAACTTGCCATTCTCCAGTCATACCAGGTTTAACGTCTAAACGTTGCCATTCTGGGACTTCATAGCTTTCTACTTCATTGGGTGTGGGCGGTCTTGTACCCACCAAACTCATTTCCCCTTTTAAAACATTCCAAAATTGTGGTAATTCGTCAAGGCTAGTTTTTCTCAAAAACCTTCCAACTTTAGTAATTCTGGGATCGTTATCAATTTTGAAAAAAGCACCTTCGACTTGATTGTGCTTTTGCAACTCAGCTTTTTTTGCTTCTGCATCCACACACATCGAACGAAATTTCCAAATTTTAAAATGCTTGCCCATCCAACCACAACGAATCTGACCGAAGAAAATTGGACCAGGATCGTCAACTTGAATTGCGATCGCGATCGGAAGAAATAAAATAGCTGTAATTAATAGACCAACTAACGCACCAAGAATATCTATGGAGCGCTTCATCCAAGATCGTATTGAAGGGTGAGTGGTAGGTAACTGTTCTTCTAAAACAGCATTATTAACTGGGCTAGTTTCTGTTGCCACCTCAATTGGAAAGACTACATCTAATCCAGTAAGATTTAACACAGCCATTACCTGGGGGGTAACATTTTTGAGTTTAAAATCAATCCCCTTCTCTTGTGTAGTTTTTAAGTTACTGACCAAAGCACCCAAGCCACTACTATCAATAAAAGTTGTTTGGTGAAAATCAACTGTAATTTGTGTGACGGGTGTATTACTTTGCTGAGTCAAATTTTCACAAGTTTGCTTGAAGTTGATAGCCTCAAGTACGCTCAGGCGAGATGGTACTTCTACCATCGCCTCATCTTTGGATAACGTTACAGGAAAGTTTACCTCTGTGGGTTGTCTGCTCATGAAACCCTGCTCTTTTTTACTATAGAAATAAATTCAATAAAGTTAAACATTTTTATGTTTTAAGTTATTTCTGACCTGTGAACGGCACTGAATAAATATTAATCTCTCTAATTTGAGAATGAATTTAAGACCGAAGACGACCTTTCTCGATTCACAATAGAATAAGAAGTCAAAAATTTCTCTACCTTTATATTGACTTCACGCATACTTTACTTCCCAATTATCCAATGAATATTGAAACAACTAAGTCAAACGCACGCCTGATTGAGGTTTTTTCTGCAATTCAAGGAGAAGGATTAAATGTCGGGACGCGCCAGATTTTCATTCGTTTTGCCTTTTGTGACTTACGCTGTCACTATTGTGATAGCGCTCACACTTGGAATGCACCCAATACTTGTCGTATTGAGAAAGCTCCAGGCTCCCGTGAATTTGAAATACATCCTAATCCAGTTTCATTACCTACATTAATTGAATGGGTAAAGCGGCAAAATATACATCGTTTACACGATAGCATTAGCTTAACTGGTGGTGAACCACTTCTTCACTCTAATTTTTTAATAGATTTTTTACCTAAAGTCCGCTCTGTGACTAGTCTACCAATATACTTAGAAACTGGAGGACATCGTCCAGAACAATTAACCAAAATTTTGCCATATCTTGATTCTGTGGGAATGGATTTGAAATTACCCAGCACCAGCGGTGAATCTCATTGGCAAGCGCACAAACAGTTTCTTAAAATTTGTAACCGCGCTCAACTAGAAGTTTTTGTGAAGATAGTTATTTCGCAACAAACCAGTTGGTCTGACTTAGAACAAGCTGCTTTATTGATTAAAGATATCAATCCGAAAATTCTAGTATTTTTACAGCCTGTAACGCCTTTGGAGCCGGATAAAGTATTTGCAGATGAAAAAGTATTTGCTCCTTTTCCTGAACAAGTTTTAAATTGGCAAGCCTCATTAAAGCTGTTCCTCGATAGAGTGCGGGTCGTACCACAAACTCATAAATTTATGGATCAACTGTGATTGAGTAATCAGCAATTGGCGAGCAAAAATACATGAGTTATAATTATTACTCTACAACACCAAAAATAGTTAAGCTGATTATTTAATTTCTATTCAACTAATATACTTAACTAGCCCAACAGAGAGCAAGTAGCAAAAAGCACTAAATCATCTACTGTGAAGAAATAAAGAACAAAAATATTATGATGCTTGCAATTTATGAGGTATGACTGTAGTGCTCGCTAGTAATATTGGTTAATTTAATTAATTCCATAATCTTTTCAAACTGAAAATTATGATTCAGATCGATTAAAAATTCTGCTAATAAAGCTTTAGTCTGAGGAATTTGTTTTAGTAGACTGGAAATGGTGCGATCGCTTCCTTGAGCAGCAGCATAATTCAGTTTCTGTAACCACTCTTGGGGCATTTGAGCAAGTAGGTTTGATACTTCTTCTGGAGTTGTTTGATTCTCTGCTGATTTTTGATGACTATTTTCTTGATAAACATATTCCAAACCCAGATGGTATCTGAGTTTTTCGAGTAATACTTCTTCTCGAAAAGGTTTATTAACAAAATCATCGCAACCAGCCTCGATCATTGCTTTTCTGTCTTCTTCAAAAACGTTTGCGCTCAGAGCAATAATAAAGGTTTGCAAGTTGGATGCTGAATTGTTTGTATCACCCACTTTAACTTGACTTTGTTTATTTTTGATGATTCTGGTAGCTTCATAACCATCAAGTACGGGCATCCTTATATCCATAAGAATTAAGTGTGGCTTCCATGATTCCCAACTAGCTATTGCTTCTTCTCCATTTACTGCTTCCTTAACACTAAATCCTAAAGATGAAAGTGACTTTACGAGTAAAAGGCGACTTTCTGTAGCATCATCTACCACTAAGATCCGATACTGGGGTTGGCCTGTTACTAAACCAATAACTTGACAATAATTTGTGCTAGGAATAATTTCTTGAGAGCAGGATAATTCTACAGGGATATAGAAAGAAAAAGTACTTCCCATACCAATAATACTAGTGACACTGATATCACCGCCCATTAGTTTAATGTACTTGCGACTAATTGCTAAACCTAATCCCGTTCCTTGTTGGGATTTTCTTCCTGTTTCAGTTTGTCCAAAGGCTTCAAATAACAAGTCCATTTCTTCTGGAGATATACCCGCTCCAGTATCTATGACATCAAATATCAAAAATTGTGAAGGAATATCGGATTGATTATTAATTGATTGGGATGGATCCCCTACTGTATTCTCTGCTCGATCCATTCGTCGTTCTGATCGCTTTCGAGTGGGTGTATTGTTTTCTAATTCCTTCGGAAGTTCGGGCTCATCAGTATTTAATTTAACTTTGAGGGTTACACTACCTGTTTTGGTAAATTTAATTGCATTCCCCAATAAGTTCAATAGCACCTGACGTAATTTACTCGAATCGGTTTGAATGTGGCGGATGGGTTGGCGATCGTCGTATTCAAATACTAATTGTAGCTTTTTAGAAGTGGCACGAACCTGCAACATATCTTGCAAACTCTCTAAAAGAGCAATTAGATCGAAACTAGTAACATTAAGTGTTGTCCTTCCTGCTTCAATTTTTGACATTTCTAAAATATCATTAATTAAATTGAGCAAATGTTCCCCAGCACGATTAATAATTTCTACATTTTGTTGATGCTCGTTAAGGATGGAGCGATCACGACTCATAATTTGCGTAAAGCCCAAAATTGCATTGAGTGGCGTTCTCAGTTCGTGGCTCATATTAGCCAAAAATTCACTTTTTGCTCTATTTGCTGCATCAGCAGCAATCACAGCTTGTTGTAGTGCTTCTGATTGTTTCTGGGTCTGGGCGAGTAATTGTCCTTGTTGGAGTGCGACCCCTAAATGGTTACCAATTTGAACGACAATGTTGATTTCTCCTTTTTTCCAATGGCGAGGTCCGGAGTTTTGATAACTTGCAAGTAGACCCCATATTTGGCTCCCACAAAAAATCGGTACCGTAATATATGCCCGAGCTTGAAACCGCTCCAAGAAATTTACATAACAGCTTTCAAAACCTGCGTTATAAATATCTGAAACAGAAAGGGAACTAACTCCGCGACTGTAAGCGCCACCTTGGGTCTCTTGTAAGTAAGTATCTACTAACTGCTCGTCATTACCATCGAGCATTTGTACCACACAACCTTCACTGTCTAGGGTATCACCCACAAACCCAGAACTATTTTTACCTTTATTTTTCATCATAGCCCTGACCCAAGGAGAACCCACAGACTCAGCGACAAATTCGCCACTCCAGTCGGGGTTAAAGCGATAAACTACTACGCGATCACAGTTAAGAACTTGACGTAATTCTTGGGTCGTAGTGGTAAATATGCTTTCCAAATCTAGTGTTTGACGCATATTTTGAATCACTTGGGAAATTGCTTTTTCTCTTTCAGCACTTTCTTTTAGAGCAACTTCTGCTTCTTTGCGTTCGGTAATGTCAGTAATTGTGCCAATATAGCTATTTACTTCCCCATTTTCGTTATATTCGGCTAGGGCTTGATAAATCACCCAAATAACTTTGCCATTTGCACCTAAAACTCTATGTTCGCAATGGTATTTTGTTTTATGATCAACGGCTTCTTGCCAAGTTGCAAAAACGCGCTCGCGATCGTCTGGATGAATCACCTCTAACCAACCTTTACCCAAGGCTGCTGATTGTGGTAGCCCAGTAATTTCTGTCCAACGTTGATTGATATAAAAACAATTACCATCGGCATCATCGTGGAAGATGCATGCGGGTGAAGCTTCAGCCAAGGTTTGATAGCGTCGCTGACTGGCTTGCAAATTTAGCTCTGCTTGCTTGCGTTCGCTGATATCTACCCAATATCCCACACATTCAATGGGGTTTCCTGCATCATCATGAATTAATCTTACCTGTTCGTAGAACCAATGATAAATTCCATTTTTGTGTAGAAAACGATATTCGAAAGAACTATATTTTTGCTGAGATAGTTTTGATAATTCCCAATGGACGCGTTCGATATCATCGGGATGAATGTGAGAGAACCAAAAGTTAGAATATTCGAGAAATTCTCGCGCTTCGTAGCCCACCATCGCTTTAACATTTTCGCTAATAAAGGTATTAGCAAAGTCTTCTGATGGTTTCTTACTAAAAATGACTGCAGGACTAGAAGTGAGCAAATATTGCAGTCTTTCTGAAGCTAAACGTAATTCTTGTTCGACCCGTTTGCGTTCCCGCAGCACAGCTTTACGTTCGCTGATATCTTCGACAACACCAATACAATATTTGAGTTTTCCTGATGCTTCTCGAACAACAGAAGCTGTTAGATTTGTCCAAATTGGTTCCCCATTTTTACGGATAAAGCACTTTTCCATGGAGAACACATCGATATCACCTTTTCCAGCTAAGCAAGCGTAATCTAAGTATTTTTCCAAGGAAATGGGGTGAGTAATCTCCTGACATGTCCTTTGTAATAGTTCGGCTTTGGAGTAACCAACTATTTGACAGAATTGTTGATTAACTTTAATAAAAAATCCATCAGGTGCAACTTGAGCAATCCCAACTGCTGCATTTTCAAATATCGCCCGAAATTCTTCTTCTCGCTCTTGTAAGGCGGCTTCTGCACGTTTGCGATCGGTAATTTCAAATAAAACTGTACCAACATCAACACAGCGTTCATTTTCTGAAGGGATCGGAAAATAAGAAACTAAAAAGTGACGTAGAGTATTTGGTTCTTCAAGTGAAGTACCACTCAATTCTAAATTTAAAACTGGTTGACCGTCGATCATTACTTGTTTGTATACCGGTGCGATCGCAGGTGCAATCTGAGGTAATACTTCATGAATAGTTCTACCTAAATGTTCCTCTACTGACACACCGTTAATTTCAGCAAGTAATTCATTAATTTGCAAAAACCGCAGTTCTTTATCTAGGATTGTTAATCCTACAGGAGCACAACTAAAGAAAGCATTGAGACGAGCTTCTCTCAAAGCGATTTCTCTTTCTAGAGTTTTTCTTTCTGTAATATCTTTGTGGGTTCCCGTCATCCGCAACGGTTCGCCCCAGTGGTTGCGTTCGACAACTTTACCTTGAGATTGAATCCATTTCCATTCATTAAAACGAGAACGCATCCGAAACTCAACTTCATAAACAGGACTATTCCCATCTAAATAAGCTTTTAGGGCTTGTTTAATTTTTGGTATATCCCCTGGATACATCAACTCTTCAGATGATGGATTATTGTTGTCGGTTATCGTTTCTTTGTCGTACCCCAACATTTTCCACCACCGCCAGTCACGATAAATTTTATCGTTGACTAAATTCCAGTCCCATAGTCCCAAGTCACTGGCTTCTAATGCTAGTTGTAAGCGTTCTTCACTTTCCCTATGAGCAGCTTCTGCTTGTTTGCGTTGGATTAATGTTCCCAATTGAGCCGCAACCGCACTCACAAGTTCTAACAATCTTATATCTACAGGAGCGCGATCATTTTTGAAAAATACCAGAACTGCTAATACTTGTTCGTTTGCTAAAATTGGCACCCCAAACCCAGCTTTTAATCCAACTTTATCGGCGATGGTGGCGCGAACAAAATGGGGAGGAAAAGTTTGAGACACATCTTCTAACCATTGTGGTTGTTTTGATTGCCAAACTTTCCCGGCTACTCCAATACCGGATGTCAAAGTGATACTTTCACTATAAAGACAAAATTCTTCTAAATCATTTTGATACCCGTACCACCCCAAACTATATTCTAAAAATGCTCCATCATTGTTTGGATTCCAAGCTTCTGCAAAATCCCAACCAATGTTGTTACAAATTAAACGTAGGATTTGCGCCAAAGCATGATCGACATCAGCAGCTCGACTAATTGCTTGAGTTGTTAATAATAACAAACGGTTTTCATTTTCTGCCTGTTTGCGTTCTGTAATATCTCGAACAGTAGCTAAAACATGCTGTTGCTCACCAATTTCAATGGAGTCAGCACTTAACAAAGCCGTACAAATTTCCCCATTTTTTTTCCGAACCTCAACTTCGTGGTTGCGGATAGTTTCAATCTGTCCTAGGAGTTGGGAAATCTGATGATATTCTTTCAAATTCACCCAAATATTTACTTCTTCTGGGATTTTATCTATGACTTCTTGACGAGTGTAGCCAAAAAAGTTACAGAAACTGTCATTAACCTCGATATAACTGTTTTGGGGTAATGCGCTGAGGAAAATTGGATCGGGAGAAGCGCGAAATGCTGAAGCTAGCATTACCTCTGATGCTCTGCGTGCAGCTTCAGCATTTTGACGCGATCTTGCTTCCAATGCCAAATAAACCAAGTTCCCTAAGGAACGAGCAAAGTTTTCATCTTCTTGCGTCCAATGGTGTTCTTTACCTACTTGCTCTAAGGATAAAATTCCTGTGGTTATTCCTCCCAATCTTAAGGGAATACTCAACGTCGCAGTAATATTTAAAGGAGTTAAATATGATTCAGTCAGTTGTTGAGTTCTATGATCGAGAATTGGCTGACTGGTAACTATTGGTTGATCGGCTTCTAAAGCTTGAAAATAATTGGGATAATCTGCTACAACTAACTCACATCCTTCACTGTGTCGTCTAAAACTTAACTCAAATAAATCTAGACACCTAACAACGGAACAAGAGTTGTTATAAAGCCAAATGCTAGCACGTTCCACGTTAACGTTTCTAGCTGCAGCTTCTGTTATTTCCCGTAAAGCTAATTTTAAGTCTCCCTGGTAGATAACTTGATTTTTTGCAAGTTGGGTTAAAACAATATTATGATTGCGAAGCTTAATAGCTGTAGATTTAATAGCTTCATTGGCATGTTTGCGTTCTGTAATATCTCTATCTACACCCCGATAACCGCTAAATTTACCCCAAGCATCAAATACTGGAACACTGTTAGTTTCCAAAATCACTTGATGTCCGTTTTTATGAAGGTTAGTTTTTTCCAAACCCTGAAACGGATGTCTGGCAGTTATTTTAGAGTTAAAAACTCCCTTTAGCCTATTAGCTTCTTCGGGAGACATCAGGTCAAAAGGAGTTTTACCTAGTACTTCATGGGGATAATAACCCAATAGGTCAAATATTCTCGGGCTAGCATATGTATAAATAAAATCTTTATCTACTTCCCATACCCAACCACTACTAGTTTCGACCAAACTGCGGAAACGTTCTTCACTTTCAAGGCGTTCGCGAATTTCTTCTTGGAGTTGTAAATTCTGCCGATCCAGTTCGCTCCGAGCGATTTGCTCTTGTTCGAGAATTTGGGCTTGGGCTAAAGCTATTCCTAATTGGGAAGCGATCGACTCCAACAATTCTATTTCTTCAGTTTTCCATTCCCGATAGCGCTCGCACTGATGTAAACCAATTATACCGTTGGGTTTTCCTTTATAGGAAGTACGAACAGCCAACATGGATTTCATTTCCAATGTCCGACAAATATCCCTAACATTTTCTAGTAAGGGTTCTTTATAAACATTTTGCGAAGAAATAGCCTTATCTTGGGATAAGACCTTATGAATATGGTAATTGTCTGGAGTTAAAATTTGAACTGTTTGTAGCGAACTGTAACCAGGTGCAATAAACTCCCCTAAGGTCGTAAGCTGAGGTTGGGGAGTATCGGTATAGGTATGAATTAACGCCCGAGAAACATTTAAAGCTTGACCAATTTCTTTCGTAGATATCTCTACAATTGTTTTAGAATCTATATTTGAGCGAATTTTGTCAGTAATATTTCTGATGAATAAACTACTTTCTAACTGTTGCTGCAATTTTTCTTCTGCCTGTTGGCGTTGACGTGCTAGAGAAATTGCTGTAGCTGCTGCTTGTAAAAAGGAAATTTCGTAATTATCCCATACTTTTGCTTCTTGACAATTATCAAAGCCAATAAAACCAAATAATTCTCCTTTAATAATCATTGGCAAAACTAGGATTGATAAAACAGAATTCCCTCCTAATATTTCCTGCGCCAACTTACTTAAATCTGACACTTTACCACGTATAATTTCACCCCGAGCAAGTAATTTTATCCAACTCGTAAATAATTTTTCTCTAAGTCTACTTTGGACTAATAAATTATGATTATTTGACTTAAATTCATCCTTACTCCATTCAGCTTTTTCACATACAGACTTTATGCCATTATCCTGATATTGAATTTCAAATATATAGGCGCGGCTAGCATTCGCTACATTACCTAAAATCTGGATAATTTGAGCCTCTAATTCACGACTTCCATCAAAACTCAATAAAGCACGCTGTACATCTACTAAACCTGCTAAGTAAGCTTCTCGTGACACCCTTGCTGCTTCTGCTAATTTCTTTTCAGTAACATCTACTAAAGTTGTCACAGCAAATGATTTTCCATCATAGGAATCAAAATTTCCCCGTGCCATTTCCACGGTTAATTGATTTCCATTTTTATGTTTTATTGTATACTCATTTTTTAGTTTACCCCTACCATAGTTATTATTCCCTAATTCGTGGCGGTAAGGTATTTTTTCTATGATTTGGAGTGGGTCAGATTCAAGATAATTTAATTTAAATTTATTTCCAATTAATTCTTTCTTCTTAAAACCATACAAGTGGCAATACGTTGGATTTACATCTACTAAATACCCTGATTCATCAGTCAGACAAATTCCAACTTGAGCATGATTCAAAATTGATTCTATTTGTTGGTTGCGGTGATCTAACTGCAATGTAACTTTT
The DNA here is from genome assembly GCF_030065675.1 of Mastigocoleus sp. MO_188.B34. GTDB lineage: Bacteria > Cyanobacteriota > Cyanobacteriia > Cyanobacteriales > Nostocaceae > Mastigocoleus. The sequence continues at coordinate 52,745 of NZ_JASJDK010000046.1, forward strand.
CTTCTTTCTCTTATTTCTGTTTGCAGTTGAAAATTTTGAGCTTTAATTTGCTTTTGTAATTTTTGGATGGTGAGTTGATTTTCAACTCTAACTAAAATTTCTTCTGCTTGTAATGGTTTTGTTAAATAATCAGCAGCACCTAATCTAAGGGCTTTGACTTTGTCGAAAACTTCATTTTTAACGCTGGTAAAGATAATGGGAATATCACGGGTTTTTTCGTAAGACTTCAAATACTTACATACCTGATACCCATCTAATCCTGGCATAATAATATCCAGCAATATTAAGTTAGGTGGGGATGTAAAGGCTGCATTAAGAGCTAACTTACCCGATATAGCTCGTACCAGACTGTAACCTTTACCAGCAAAAACTTCAGACAAGAAGTGTAAATTTTCCGCTCTGTCGTCAACTAATAAAATTTTGATATTTTCTTCATCCATATTGATTGAAAATGTCAGATTGTTTTAGTTGATTTTTTCATTTCCCAAGGCTTTCTTAGTAAATTCAATTATTCGGTCCAATTGGAAATTTTTCATCAAATAGTTTAAGGTAGATTTCAAATGATTTTTGTCATTGGAAATTTCTGCTATTAAAGAATTAACTAAATCTTCATCAACTACACTTGAAGCATAATATAAATTTTTCAGCCAACCTTGGGGCATCATGGCTAACTCCTCTAAAGCCTCTATATTAAATCTGGCTTTGGACAAATATTTGTTATCAATTAAATCTTTATTAGAAATAATAGGTATTTTCTTATAAATATAGCTTACATCTAAAAATTTAGCTATCCGGTCGAATACTTGAACTTCTGTAAGTGGTTTGGGAACAAAATCGTCATAACCAGCAGCTAAAATTTCTTGTTTATTATTTAAATTAATACTATTTATAAGGGCAATAATAATAGTCTTTTGAGTGACTATTTTCATGTCTGTTTGTCGTTCGACTTCCTTAAACCTAATTTGTTGGGTTGCTTCGTAGCCATTAATTACTGGCATTCTTGTATCCATCCATATAAGATGAGGATGCCAATTTTCCCAGGTTGTTATTGCATCCTTACCATTCTCTGCTGATCTAACTTCAAAACCAACAGATTCTAACAGTTTTAATAACCATAGACGAGATTCTTTTGTATCGTCTACAACTAAAATTTTATATACTTGTTTGCCTGGTTTTAAGGCAATGACTTGGGGTATTTCTAATGTATCTACTTGGGAGCGTTCTGAAGCAGTAAATTTAACATTAAACTTAAACAATGAGCCCTTGCCTAAAATACTTGCTACTTGTATTTTTCCACCAAGCATTTCAACAAATTTACGAGTTATATTTAACCCTAAACCAGTTCCTTGAGTTGATTTTTTGCCGGATTCAGTTTGAACAAAGGCATCAAATAGTTTAATGATTTCCTCTTCCGCAATTCCGTATCCAGAATCTTCTACTTCAAAGTATAAATATTGGGCATCATCTTTTTTTAAACTGCGATTTTCTTGCCAAACTCTCAAATTCACGCTTCCATTTTTAGTAAATTTCAATGCATTATCTATCAAATTTAGCAAGCAAATACGTAATTTTTTATCGTCAGTTTTAATATATTGTGGTACATCTGCAGCCACTATAAAAGATAACTTATTTTTATTTTTAACAGCCTTAATCTTAAATATTTCTTCTAAACTATCCAGTAGATAGTAAAAGTCAAATTCTTTTTCTTCTATTGTATTTATGCCTGCTTCTGCTTTAGAGATTTCTAATACTTCGTTGATTAGTTGTAATAAATACTCACCACTATTATTAATTATCTTTAAATATTCTTGATGCTCTAACTTCAAATCTGTGTCGCGACTCATAATTTGTGTAAACCCAAGGATTGAGTTTAAAGGTGTCTGTAATTCGTGACTCATTCGAGCTAGAAACTCATTTTTTGTTTGGTAGGCGCGAAATGCTATATTTTCTGCTTTTCGTCTTTCTTCAATTTCTATCTTCAGTTTATGATTTTGTTCTTTTAGTTGTTGAGAAAGTCGACGAATTATAAGCTGATTTTCTATTCTTGCTAAAACTTCTTCAACCTGAAAGGGTTTGGTAATATAATCAGCACCTCCCAATTTAAAGGCTTTTATTTTATCGTCAACATTTTGGATCGCACTGAGAAAAATTATTGGGATATCGCAGGTGACTCGATCGCTCTTTAATTTTTGACAAACTTCATAACCATCCAAGTCCGGCATCCTGATGTCAAGCAGGATTAAATCAGGTGGCAATGCATGTGCTGCTTTTAATGCCATTGAACCTGCGCTTGCACCCCTAACTGTATATCCATACTGGGATAAAGTTGCTGACAACATTTGCATTTCTTCTATGCTGTCATCAACTATTAAAATTTTACTGTGATGTAATTGCTGCAATTTACCATTCATTCATCTTCATCTAAATTTTACACTTTTTGATTAAACTTAATCATTCTGTATAAAACCGCAAATTTTAACTGTGATAATATCCTTATTTAAAAATTAGATATATGATATTTATTAAAGAAAAGGTAATAAATTTGCGAACAAATATAATGGAGGAATAAATTGATAGAATACAATTGATTAAAGCAGAATTTCTTTATGAATTATTATGAGATTCAGCTATGATCTAAGCTAATTGAAAGTGTGATGTGAATTTAGTAAGTAAATATTATTACATTGACAATTCATGGGAATATGATAGAAAATATTTGCGATTTTATTTTGCTATTTTAGAATTTGTATTTTTTGTATCAGTTAAATTAAATGAATATCAAATTCTAAATTATTTTCTGAAAATTACGATGATATTATCAAATAACTATAGGTTAATATGCCGATTCGCACGTGATTTCAAATAGTATTTTTCATCGTCTCATATAAGTGTTAGAAACGCCACCAAGTTTTTTGGACGTAACTCAGAATTACCATAACGATCGCAGTTAATAAAAACAGCATAATAATCCCTCCAGGGAGAAATGTTAGGATTCCAAATCCCCTTAAAACCCAGATAGCGATCCCAATTCCGAGAAATATACCGAATCCCTGAACTAGTAGGCGATTTAATTTGGAAGATTGACTCATAATAATTTCCTCTCAATCACACAAATATATATTTTTGTATCTAGTTTTACTTGTTGCCCGAAAATTACAACTAACCAATATGAATTAATAGTAAGCTGCCTGTGTCATTTTAACTGAACCTAGGATAATTTTTGAATACGATTTTAGATAATTATCATAACTAGACAATTAATATTTTCCATATTTTTAGCATTTACGGATATTTACAAATTTTGGGAATAATATCTTTTGAAAGATTGTTTCCGGAACAATTATCTTTTGAATTGCAAGTAGAATCAATTGTTTGATTTCCAATGCAAATTCTTTTCAAAATCAAAATAATGAGGCTTTAGAGCAAAGATTATGACTAAGTTTTGGAGTTCAAATTCAGCTTCTACAGGTATGGATATAGCTTGGGACGATAACAAACATCGACTGCTGATGGAAGGTGAAATTTTAGTGGAAACCCAAGGACATACAAGAAATGGTGGTGCAGTACAGGCCTCAATGTACGTACCACTAATGCGTTCCAATGTTTGGCAACAATTAACTGATTATCCGCGTTGGGTTCACTATTTCCCCGACGTAACTAAGAGCGTAGTTCTTCATCGAGGTGAAGTTAAACGCTTGTATCAAGCAGCACAAAAAGCTTTTTTGTTTTTTACTGCTAAGGTCGAAATTTACCTTGATGTGGTGGAAGAATTAGGTCAAAGAATTCATTTTAGATTGGAGAAGGGCTCATTTGAAGATTTCAGTGCTGACATAAATTTGCAGGACTGTGGAGACGGAACTTTACTAACCTATGCAGTAAAAGCAACACCAGATATTCCCATACCTTCATTAATCATTCAACAAGCAATGAATTTTGAGTTACCTGCAAATATGCGTAAAATGCGACAGGTGCTTTGTAAGGGTCAACTAAAATAATGTCGCGTGCAGAAAAAATATTATCTTTTTGGTTTGGTGAACCAGGTACAGTAGAATATGGTAAACCTCGTCAAATTTGGTTTCAAAAAAAACCTGAATTTGATGACACATTAAGGTGCGAGTTTCTATCAGATTACGAACAAGCTATTAACGGTGATTTAAATCATTGGTTAAATTTACCTGAAAGTTGTCTGGCTCTAATTTTGTTGTTCGATCAATTCCCACGTAATATGTTTCGTGGAGAACCCCAAGCCTTTGCAACTGACTGGGAAGCACTTTGTGCTGCACAACACGCGATCGCCCAAGAGTATGATCGAACAATGCTACCCGTACAGCGTTGGTTTATCTATATTCCATTCGAACACAGTGAAAACTTAGAGCATCAAAAGCAAGCAGTAAAGTTATTTAAAGAAATTAGTGATGATCCAGAGAGTGCAAGTGTTATTAATTATGCAATTCGTCACTTAGAGGTCATTGAACGTTTTGGGCGATTTCCCCACCGTAATGCAATATTGGGACGCGCTTCTACACCAGAGGAAAAATTATTTTTAAAGGAACCTGGATCTTCTTTTTAGAAATAAGATTTAGTCAATATTAATTCATTGATACCAAAAGGCTTCCTATGTTGCCTAGGAAGTCCTTATGATTCCAATTTAATTTTCTAATTTTTTAGTGAAAATAGCACTATTTTTCTGGATTAGGAAATTTTTCTTATCCCCTTTCCAGAAAATGAGTTAGTTTCCAACAGCATGCCATAATCCCAATAGTTAATTAATTCTCAATGGGATGAATCTTACAAAAATTTGTCCTGAGTTTTTGTATATCAAAAATTAAGTTATTAAGCAGCAAAAATGTTATCCCAAGCAAAAGTATTTACTTTGAACGCTAAAAACTACTATAAGTTGGCGATCTCATAGAATTTGGGGAGCTATCTGGTTCTGTCTCAAACCATACTTGGTCTAATTCAACTTCCGTAAAATCAAAACCTAATTTAGCTGCAAAGTTGACGATTTTGGTTTTGTCCCAATTCCAAACACCAAACACACCTTGCTGGGAACATTTTTTACAATATTGTTCGTAAACATCTCGATCTGAAACTAAAACTTCATAAAAAGCTGTGGCATTTTCGACTGACATAAAAGATCCTCCCTGCTTCCTTAGTTGCTAAATTTCTATTACTAGCTACGTAAGTAAACAGCACGATTACGGTATAAGACAGTATTTATTTACTTAAGTCTTTATACTTAAAAAAATCGCTGCTGCCGCCATAAATTATTATTTATTTACACTTTATTCAGTAAAATACACGAGGTTAGTTAGGGTTTCAGTAAAAAAATCGAAGATTTACGTAGATATGAGTTAAAAGACTCAATTCAAGAAAATATTGTTTCCTAAGCCAGCATAGATTGATTTAGTTTATTTTTTGTTTGCTAGCAATCTTGCTTACAAATGATTTTGAATTTGATTTTGATTTTGAATTTGAATTTGAAACAACTACAGGCTAATCCTGACATTAATTAAAATTGCCTCTCTTCAACAAAATTTCCAGAAAAAAGCTGCATATCACTGAGAATTACGCTTACAAGGTTGTATCTGGTCCCAAAAAACCCAACCCTGAGTACCATCAGCCAGTTTGACTTGTACAAAGTCTCCTTGAACTTGCAGAAACATTACTTTATCACCTTCGGATAGCTGTTTGAATCCATCAACCTCTGTATATGGCTGGGGACGTAGTTTGATTGAAAATTTACCTCCGGTAGGTGCAACCACACGACACATATGCCACTGGCGGGAAATCGAATTTTGTTTTGCTGAAGTCCGATCAAAGCTCTCTGCTCGCAATAAGCCTAATAGAGCGATCGCGCTAGCAATTGCAACACCTCCAGCACCGGTGAAGAATTTTACTTTGCCAAATAACAGCTGTACCAACAAATTATTTGGTAGTAAAAATGCTTGAGCAACTGGCGACTGACTGCTAACTTTTTGTGGAGGTAAAGTTTTAGCTATCGGTTCTTGAGTGAAAACAAATTCTTCTTGCTTTTGCTCTATTTCTGTTTCTATGTATGATAGGTCTGCTTTTATAGGAAATGAATCAGATGTATTGGGAAAACGTTTTAAAGTAATAGCATCAACCTTAAGATTTTGCTTTCCCAAACGCACACAACTTCCTTCTGTTAAAGGTATCTCTCCTGCTAATAATAACTGTCCATCGATGACTGGTGGATTTGTTTGGCGTAAATTCCGCAGAAAAAATTGCTGTTTTTGAGAATGGAAAAATATTTCTGCATGTACCCCTGATACGGTGGGTTCTGAAAGGACAATGTCACATTCGTGGGAATTACGACCGATACGAATTTTTCCCGGTTGTTTGCTGTCCTGATTTTCCACAATTAAGCAGCTTTTTTCAGCTTCGGATTCTTCCCATCCCAGCTTCAGTTCGTATAGACTACTTGCTGCAAGTGCTTTTTCTAATCGGTTTCTACTTTGTAAATCTTCTAGTTCCCTGAGTGCTTCCAAGACTTCAGTTACTTTCTGGTAACGCTCTTTAAAATGGTAACGTGTCATCTTAGTCAGTATTTTAGCTAAATCAGGACTTACTGAAGTTAAATGCTGCCAAAGTATTTCTCCAGTATTTGGGTCATCTTCCAACTCCCGTGGATATAGCCCTGTCAAAGCCTGAACAGCTATCATTCCTAAAGCATAGATATCGCTACTAGAACGAGGTAGACGCCGAATTTGCTCGGAAGGCATGTAACCAGGAGTACCGACACTGATAGTTACTCTTGGCTGTCTATATATAGAAGTTTGACTTTGTATTTGCTTAATTGCTCCAAAGTCAATTAGTACTATTTTTTTATCAGATGAACGACGAATTAGATTTGCCGGTTTGAGATCTCGATGAATAACTCCTTGAGAGTGAACAAATTCTAAAATTTCCAGAACTTCTACGAGCATTTCAATAATTTCGCTCTCTGTCCACCTTAGTCCTTTTGGTAATTCTAAATTTAGGGTATGTCCTGGGATAAATTCTTGTATTAAGTAAAACTCTTGTTCTTCTTCAAAGTAATCTAATAGTCTGGGTATCCGATCGTGGCTTCCTAATTTTTCTAATGTATCTGCTTCTTTTTCAAATAGAGTCCTGGAAGTTTCTAAAATTTTAGCTTCGGTGCTCGAGGGTTTGAGATGTTTCAGGACACACCGAGGATTACCGGATAAAAGAGTATCTTCTACAAGATAAGTTTGTCCAAATCCTCCCGAACCCAATACTTTAATAACTTTATACTGTCCTGCTACTAAATTACCTATCATATCCTGATGGTGATGTTTGAAATATTGTGATTTAGAGACAGATGCCCAATGCTAGAAGTTTATTTGAACTCGTGATTTTGACAACATATCTAACTAAAAATAATTATTTTTAGTTAGCTTATGATTCAGTTTAAACATTAAATCAAAATGAGCGTGATAAATATTAGCCTATATATCCTAACTAGTAAATCAATAGCAAACCTAAAAAATCATTGTTGCCACTTTGGCAATTATTTATGAGATTATGCTATCTATTTTTTGACTAGAATTATTTATCCAGTTACATTTATGGCATATTTTTTTTTAGATGTCAGCTTGAGATTATTACTGATGAGAAAAATTTATAAAAAAATAATTAATAAATTTTGGAAAGGTTTATTTGTCGTGAGTGCATACAAATAAAACCTGATAGCAAGTTAATAATACACAATTTTTGTTTATCGCAAACTTTTTTATAATTGATGAATAACTAGATGACAGCAGTCATGAAAAATATAAATACTACAGTATATTTTATTATGATTTTTAGATTAGAAACATAC
>NZ_JASJDK010000171.1 GCF_030065675.1 Mastigocoleus sp. MO_188.B34
CTTTCTTCGGGGCGATCGCCTCTAAAGAGGCGCATGCTCCGCTTATCGCCTCGAAGAAATCTCCTATTTTTATATTTCATTCTGTATCTATTTGTACTACGTTTTCAAAATGAGAATTGCTGCATATGACACCTTCAGAAATTACGGATACTCTCAAAGAGTTATTTGGTACAACTACAGTCAATGTAGTTGAACGCGGCTCTTGGCAAGTAGAAATGCCTAGTTTTCGCTTATTGGTTTTGCTTTCTGAAGATGAAAGTTGGTTGCGACTACTGTTACCGATTTTGACATTTCAGGAAGCACAACCTTTTTTAGAACAGTTTTTAGAAGCAAATTTCGATCATACCCAGGAAGTTCGTTACGCCTTAAATCAAGGTGTAATCTGGGGAGTTTTTCAACATACCAGGGAAAATTTGACTGTCGAAGATTTTAAGAGTGCTGTTACACGTCTTGTTTCCTTGCAGCAGGCTGGTTTAAATGATGTTTTCAATAATCTGATTGAAAGCCGTATCCGACGAATTATTGCAACTGCAAAAATCCAAGGACAGTCGTTAGAAGCAACAATGCAAACCTTAGATCGGTTTTATGCTGAAGGTTTAATGGGCGATCGAGAACAAACTTCACAGGAACGAGAACAAGTATTAGGAGCTTGGCGACGTCGATTAGAACAACTTTGGAACGATGTGGACTGAAATCAGTTGTCAGTTAACAGTTAACTATTAATAGTGATCAATTAATTACTCATTACCATATGACGCTGTCGCGCCACAATCCCTAATCGCCAATCCCCTATCCCCAGTCGCCAATCCCCAAAATCATGGACATTATTGAAACCCTCAAAGCAGATTACAAAAAATTTCCTGTAGATCAAACTTATAGCATCTACGCTGATAATGTTTATTTTCAAGATCCGATGACCAATTTTCGCGGTCTTGAACGCTATAAAAAAATGATTCAGTTTATTCAAACTTGGTTTTTAAATATCAAAATGGACGTACATGGCATCCGCCAAGAGAAAGATTTTATTAAAACTGAGTGGACTTTAAGCTGGAATACTCCCTTACCTTGGAAACCCCGAATCTCAATTTCTGGCTGGAGTGAATTAAAGACGAATTCGGAAAATTTAATCGTTTCTCATATTGATTATTGGTATTGTTCGCGTTTTGATGTACTAAAACAGCATTTCTTTTCCTTAAACAGTCGATAATGTAAATAAATGTAAACGATATCTCAGGCAAATTATTCATGCGCGTAATTCTGATGACTGGTAAAGGAGGAGTGGGTAAAACCTCCGTTGCTGCTGCGACTGGACTTCGTTGTGCGGAACTTGGTTATCGAACGTTGGTTTTAAGTACGGATCCGGCTCATTCCTTAGCAGATAGTTTTGATATTGAACTGGGACACGAACCCAAACAAGTTCGCCCCAATTTATGGGGTGCTGAATTAGATGCATTACAAGAATTAGAAGGAAATTGGGGTTCTGTAAAGCGTTATATTACCCAGGTTTTACAAGCAAGGGGTCTAGAAGGGGTACAAGCGGAAGAATTAGCAATCTTACCGGGAATGGATGAAATCTTCGGCTTGGTAAGAATGAAGCGCCATTATGATGAAGGCGATTTTGATGTACTAATTATCGATTCCGCTCCTACAGGTACGGCGTTGCGACTGTTAAGTTTGCCAGAAGTTGGCGGTTGGTACATGCGTCGTTTCTACAAACCATTCCAAAATATTTCGGTAGCACTCAGACCTTTGGTTGAACCTTTGTTTAAACCGATTGCTGGATTTTCTCTACCAGATAAAGAAGTTATGGATGCTCCTTATGAATTTTACGAGCAAATTGAAGCACTAGAAAAAGTGTTAACAGATAACAATCAAACTTCAGTACGTCTGGTTGCAAACCCAGAAAAAATGGTCATCAAAGAATCGTTGCGTGCCCATGCTTATTTAAGTTTATACAATGTAGCAACAGATTTAGTAATTGCGAATCGGATTATTCCTGACGAAGTTCAAGACCCATTTTTCCAACGTTGGAAAGCAAATCAGCAACATTATCGTCAGGAAATTCACGATAACTTCCTTCCTTTACCGGTGAAAGAAGTTCCCCTATTCTCAGAAGAGATGTGCGGTATGGCTGCTTTAGAAAGACTCAAAGAAACTCTTTATAAAGCAGAAGATCCCACCCAAGTTTATTACAAAGAAACTACTATCAGAGTTGTGCAAAATAACGAACAATATACTTTGGAATTATACTTACCTGGGATTCCTAAAGAGCAAGTGCAATTGAGTAAAAGCGCCGATGAATTAAATATTACTATTGGTAATCATCGACGCAATTTAGTTCTACCCCAAGCTTTAGCCGCATTACAACCTGCAGGAGCAAAAATGGAAGAAGATTATCTGAAAATCCGCTTTGCTGAACCAGCGAAGGTGTAAGAGGAAATGGAGAATGAGTAATGGGTTACTCCTTCTTGCTTCTGACTCCTAGACGTGACATGTCACGTCTCTACGACTCCTGACTTCACCATTTGTGATGATTTCGCATTGCTTTAGTTATCTTTTTCCATCTAGCTTTGGTATTGAGAGATTCTCTCTCATCTTGCTTTCTGGCGAGGTAATTTTTTTCCTTTTGCAGTTTTTGGTAATTCGAAAAACGCTTCTGGTCTAAAATTCCTTCCGCAAGTGCTTCTTGGACAGCACAACCCGGTTCATGTTGATGTTGACAGTCGCGAAAACGACATTGCTCCGCGAGTGTTTCAATGTCTGCAAAGGTTTCTTGCAAACCGTCTTGTACATCCCACAATTGGAGTTCTCGCATCCCTGGCGTATCTATTAATAATGCACCAGAAGGTAAACAAAGTAACTCACTACTAGTGGTAGTATGTCGACCCTTGCTGTCACCTTGACGCACTGTCTGCACCACATGAACTTCTTTTCCAATAATTTGATTGGTTAGAGTTGATTTACCCACACCCGAAGAACCAAGTAAAACTATGGTTTGTCCAAGCTGTAGGTAAGGTTGCAAAATTTCCAATCTTTGATTGCTCAAAGCACTGATTGCAAGAATTGGTACTCCTGGAGCGATCGCTTCTACTTCCAGCACTTTTTGTTCCCAAAGTTCGCATAAATCCACTTTATTGAGAATAATGACTGGATTTGCACCACTTTCCCAGGTCAGCACCAAATAGCGTTCGATCCGTCTCAAGTTAAAGTTATCATCTAACCCAGATACCAGAAATACGGTATCAATATTGGTTGCAATGATTTGTTCTTGTGTTTTACTACCCGGAACCTTGCGGGAGAATTTACTTTTACGGGGTAAAACTTGGTGAATAATTGCTTGAGTCGAATTATTTGGTTGGGTAGCAGCAACCCAGTCACCCACTGCTGGTAAATCTTGAGAAGATGTCGCTTCATGTCGAAGTTTACCTGCTAGTACACCTGCTATTTCACCAAATTCTGCGTATAAAAGATAGCCACCTTTATACTCTTGAGCAACTCTAGCCAGAAAAGATCCTTCCATAGCAAATTGCTCAAAGCTAGAAGCAAACCAATTGCTCCAGCCAAGTTGTTCTAAATTCATTGTTTTCCTCGATGTAAAGCCTTTTGTAGAGATGGCTGTACAGAGGTATTTTGGTTTTAGATCCTCCTAAGTCTTGGTTGCATTAAAAGAATTGACGGTTAACTTTTAACAGCTAACAATCTGGTAATTTACTACCTTGCAACGCAACTCAAAATACATCTGCGGGAAAAGAATCATACGTTACCCACAAATTTGGTGGAGACGCGACATATCCCTGAGAAAGACGCGACTTATCCCTGAGAAAGACGCGACAGAGGCTAACGCCGACGCCGCAGGCTCTGTCGCGTCTCTACATTATTTGTTTCCCACAGAGATGTAATCTAAGAAAGCCTGTGTAAATGCAGAAACCTCTGTAAGCCGTATTTTCACTGTTTGATTTATGAAGCGAATCACCGACTCAGTCATATTCCTCCTCCTTACTACTTACAAAAGGCTTATTACGAGTATAGCTCGTGCAGAAAAAGATGTGTTTGAGAGAAATTAAGAAAAATTAAACGGTGTATAGCCCATCTCTACGGGGTGAAGAATAATGTGGATACCCCTCAAAACAGAAAGGTGGAACAAAATAAAGATAGATTTGCAGCGATAGGCGAAGCCGACGCCTTCTGGCGTATCGCATTCATCGCCAATAAAAGACAGGAAAGACTGCTATGACATCATTCACATTAAACTTAAATTCTGTAATTAAGCTCACCCCAGAGCAGTTTTATAAATAACATGCGTCGGATGCTTAGCAGCAACTGATATAAATTATGTTTTCAAAATCAATTAATTAGTGGCGATACGCCCTTGGCGTCACACTTTGCGTATCGCCAATACCTTAACCCTAACTAAAGCCCTTCTAACCAAGCCTGAAAATCAGCCATACTCGTAAAATCAAGCAACGCTTCACCAAGATTTTCTAATTGTTCCAAAGAAAGATTTTCAACACGCTGACGCATTTCTTGAGGTAATTCTCCCACCCGTCGATTCAATAATCGGAGAATGATTTTACGCTCTCCTTCTTCTCGTCCTTCTTGCTTAATTTCGCGGTAAACTCTGGTTTCCTTGAGCGTAATTCCTAACATCTTTTCTACCTCCCTTTGGCTGAGTTGTTCGAATTTGTACACCATTATTGTCGTCACTAGTTCTATTATTGCGCGACTCTTGGTTTCGGGCTGTTCAACAGAAGAACGTTCGAGTAAATACCTTGCTTCTTGTGGTGCTTTTTCTTCATTTACCGTAGTTAACACCATCAGTGCTACCCACAAAGGTAATTGACGAATGTCTCCCAATTCATCCAAATATATTCGATGTACTTGGTCGCCGTTGAGTTGATTGCGATGGGGATAAATGTCACTCTGTTCGATGTTGCGAGATGGATAAATTATAACCGCTTGCCAATCTTTAAATCTGGGGCGGTTACGGTAGAAATATAGTGAGGATTCTGCAAATACTCGTTCATAAAGCATTTCATCTTTTTGAAACTGTACTTCACAGAAATACACAACCCCAGGGCTTTCATTTTCTGGCGGTAGGAACACACCATCGATTTCAAATTTAGGTTCTTTAACAGCTACCGAGTCAAATTTGTATCCACCTGCATTTACAGGCGGATTTGCCAATAATTCAAATAGTAAAGCTGGGTATTGTTGAAATAATTTATAAAATATCGAGTCTCGGCGCATGAAGGAATTTTATTGATTTGCAGGTTTATTGCTAATAGTCTCTAGGAAAAGTGAAAAAACAGCAATAAATATTATAAATACCGCAAAAAATTAAGCAATCTGTTTTTATTCGGCTGTATTTGCGAAAAATAAGAAGGTGACAACCCCCAAACAAACAACATACCACTCATAAGAGCGCACGTCGGTGCGCCCCTACAGATTAAATGATTTCTTAAAAACCCAATCGCCAGTCGCTAATAGCTATATGCCGCTTGCGGCGGCACGCAGTGCTTATGGCTAACGCCACGCTTCCGCTAACGCCAATACCCTATTCTCTCAACTGAACCGGCATTGCTAAATAAGTCATCTTCAAACCGCCTAAAGGACTAAAAATTACTGGAGTCAAATTAGAATTCAACTGCATAACAATTTCTGTTGCAGGTAATGCTTTTAGTCCTTCCATTAAATACTTAATGTTGAAAGCAATATCTATATCTTCACCTGATATTTGAGCTGGGATTGATTCTCTACCACTACCTATGTCTTGAGATTCTACAGATAAAGTAATTTCATCAGCAGCGCTGTCAATGCTAACTTTGACTACATTATTTTTCTGATCAGCAAATACTGCTATTCGCTCTAAAGCACTTAAAAACTGTTTTCGATCTAAAGCCAGATCTCGCTCAAATGAAGCAGGAATTAGTTGGCGGTAAGCGGGATATTGTCCCTCTAAAGTACGACTAGTTAAACGTTGATGCTGCCATTCAAATACTATTTGTCCTTGGTCAAAATATAAAGCCACAGCTTCTTCTGAAGATGAACTATGAGCCAACATTTTCTCTAATTCCCGTAAAGCTTTAGCAGGAACGGTCACCTCTAACTCGTTTGCTGCATCATTTTTTGGTGCATCTTCCGGACTAACATTGGTACTTTCCACCACTGCTAAACGGTGTCCATCAGTTGCAGCAAATTCCAAGGTGTCTTTTTGAACCTTTAAATGAACGCCTGTAAGAACCTGTTTGGTTTCATCTGCACTGGTCGCAAACAACGAACCGCGTAGCCCCTCAATTAATACTTCTGCTGACAGATACAATGCTTGAGAATCTTGGATTGTGGGCAGTTCAGGAAATTCTTCTGCTCCCATTGCTCGCAATTGGTAGCGACCACTTTCGGGCGTTAGGGTAACTATAATACCTTCTCCACCAACATCATCTACAGAAGTAGCTTCTTCTTCTAAAGTGATTTCTCCGTCGTTGAGGCGAGACGTAATATCATTGAGTAATTTTGCCGGAAGTGCGATCGTTCCCGATTCTAAAACCTCAGCAGTGAAGCTGGTACGAATACCCAGGCTGAGGTCGAAAGCCGTTAAACTCACTTGATTAGTTTCTGCATCCGCGTTCAACAGTACATTTGCCAGTACCGGATGAGTTGGACGCGATGGCACGGCACGGCTAGTTAGTGAAAGGTTAGTACTTAAATCGCTTTGGGTGCAAACTAATTTCATAAAACTTCTAGGGAGATTGGAAACCCACTCGTTCTTGGCATGAGAGGAACTCCCTCCTGACCACCACTCAAGGCAATAAGCATTAGAGGAGGAAAAACGATGCGGGACATTTATCTTTAGACTTCGTCTTTGTGTCACACATACTATCACCGTTACAGCTAAAAATGTATGGTGAATTTCAAATATGGTGAATTTAAAATGTAATGAGTTTCAAGCAATCAACTTCCAAATCCTGAATTCGTTTTCTCTTTCTATCTCAATCTCAGAAGTGAAACTTATAGGGTGATAGTTAAACCATAATATTTATTACACCCTGTTGGTAAATATTGCCAACCTGGAAACTACTCGGTTCTCAAACAAAAATCGCTACAAAATAATCCCAAATTCTACTAACTAAATGAAATAATTATTAACTAAGTAGTAGTAGTTCCTGTGGAAAATGTGGAAAAACTATATAAACTTTATAAATTCAATACTTGTAGCATCACTTGCTGTGGAAAACTTGTGGAAAATATTTACCTTTTTTCCACAAGGCATTTGCAATTTGTAAAGTTTTCCCCGAGAAATGCTAAGTTTTCCACAGATTTATAGCAAGTTTTCCACAAAAAATAAAGTATTTTTCCACAGGTTAATTATGAATTGATTAACAATTATATTTTGGGAAAATTTATGTCTCAAGAAGCAGTGTATTCTTTAGAACATTTTAATGCAGAATAACTTATGTTTATTGGTAAACACTTTATTAAATTAAATTATTTTTTGGGTCGGCTATTCATTTGGATACGGTCATTTAATTGTTTGAGTGTTTGAGTTAGCTCTGGGTTATTATCTCGGAGTTGGGTAATTTTTTCACAACTGTAAAGTACTGTTGTGTGGTCTTTACCACCAAATTCTTCACCAATACGAGGTAAGCTCAAATCAGTATTTTGACGCATTAAATACATTCCGATTTGACGTGCCCAACTAATTTCTCTTCTGCGAGAGTTACCTTTAAGATCTTCTATGGAAATATTCAGATTTTCAGATACCACTTTCAATATTATTTCTGGAGTAGTTTCTAACTTTTCCATTGGTGGTTCTAGAACGGGAGCAATATTTTCTACCGTCATTGGTAAACCCCAAATAGAAATATATGCTAAGGCTCGAATTAATGCTCCCTCCAGTTCGCGAATATTAGAAGTATAGTTAGCAGCAATATATTCAATTACATCTCTAGGAAGGCGAATATTTTCATATTCAGCTTTTTTCTGCAATATAGCCATTCTTGTTTCTAAATCTGGGGCTTGAATATCAGCAATTAACCCCATAGAGAAACGAGAACACAAACGTTCTTGCAGTCGAGGAATTTGGTTGGGAGGACGATCGGAAGCAATTACAACTTGTTTACCTGCTTCATATAGCGTGTTGAAGGTATGAAAAAATTCTTCTTGAGTACCTTCTTTCCCCTCAATAAACTGAATATCATCGACTAGAAGAATATCAGCAGTTCGGTAGTATTCGCGAAAACTTTGCATGCCATCTTTCTTGCCAATGGCTGTAATAAAATCATTAGTAAATTTCTCGGTAGACACATAAAATATTTTAGAATCGGGAAAAAATTCCAGACGGTAATGACCGATCGCCTGCATCAAATGAGTTTTCCCTAAACCAACACCACCGCATAAAAATAAAGGATTAAACTCCATTCCGGGTGACTCAGCAACCGCTAGAGCTGCTGCATGAGCCATGCGATTATTCGCACCGACCACAAATCTGGAAAATACATACTTGGGATTCAATTGAAAAGTTTTTGGTTGGTTGTTAACAGGTTTTGGAGAAATGTTACCTTGGGGAGGTGAGTCCCAATCGACTTTTTGGTCGCTGATATGAGATGCTTCGTCACCTTGAGCAACAGTAAAATAAATTTCTACAGGATGACCAACAATATCTTGGACTACATTGGCAATAGTATTTATATAGTATTTTTGCAACCAATTGCGGGCAAATGGATTAGGAGTACGAATAATCAAGCAATTGTGTTCAAAACTTTGGGCGCTAGCAGTTTTTATCCAAGTTTCAAAGGTGGGACGGGATAAATTTAGCTGCAAGCGCTCTAGCACTTGACTCCACAGAACGTCTATGGCTATTTCCACTGTCACTACCTCTGCTGCTAATAGTCACAATACACAATAAAAGATACAAGTAAGCATTAATTTAGCATTCAAGAGCTCTAGACCCAGAGTAAATTTTTAAGTTGTAATCATTGTTGGTTCGACTCGCCCCGGTAGGCTATATCCTATCATTCACCAAATCACACGGAGAAGCAAAGACACATGAGGAAAACACAGAATATTAAAGATCGTAATTTTGAGTTATCTGAATCAAAAAACCTTAACACACCAAGTTTATCCTTTCTCCATAAAGCTAAATGCTTGCCGTTGATTATATTAACCTCTATAGGAATTTTTGCCCTTGGTGGTTGTTCAGGTGGCGCAAATATACTCAACAATGAAAAACTTGATGATTCAGCCCAAGCTAAAAATAAACCAAATAATCGCCCAGTGGTTCCTTTTATTGGCGGTGGTTCCGAATCCAAAAATCCAAATTTTGTAGTTAATGTAGTCCAACAGGTAGGTCCTGCAGTTGTTAGAATAGATACATCTAGAACAGTATCTTCCCTACCAGATGGTTTTGATGACCCATTTTTACGAAGGTTTTTTGGCGATCGACCATCGCGACGTAGAGAACAAAGAGGTAGTGGTTCTGGATTTATTATTAATGCTAACGGTCAAATTTTAACTAATGCTCATGTAGTTGATGGAGCGGATACGGTAACTGTACTTTTAAAAGATGGGCGTCGTTTGAATGGTAAAGTTTTGGGTGAAGATCCCCTTACTGACGTTGCGGTCATTAAAATTGATGCCAATAACTTACCAACAGTTCCTATCGGTAATTCCGAGAACTTACAACCAGGGGAAGCTGTAGTTGCAATTGGTAACCCCTTGGGACTTGACTATACGGTCACCTCTGGAATTATCAGTGCAACAGGTCGTTCTAGCAGCGATATTGGTGCTTCTGACAAGCGCGTTGATTATATTCAAACTGATGCAGCAATTAATCCTGGTAATTCCGGTGGACCATTATTAAATGCTCGAGGTCAAGTCATTGGAATGAACACAGCAATTATTCGTGGCGCTCAAGGTTTGGGATTTGCAATTCCCATGAATACAGTACAAAGAATTTCTCAAGAATTAATTGCTAAAGGTCGGGTAGACCATCCTTTCTTAGGTATTCAGATGGTTACTCTCACTCCAGAAATGAAGGAAAGACTCAATAGTGAATTAGGAAATCCTGCTGTTTCTGCAGATAAAGGTGTTTTATTAGTACGAATTGTTCCCCGTTCTCCCGCATCAAGAGCAGGACTTAGAGCGGGTGATGTCATTCAAAGCATCAACGGTCAAACTGTAAATAAAAATGATGAAGTACAAAAAATTGTTGAAAAATCAAAAGTAGGGGTTCCTCTCAAAATAAAAGTAGAACGGAACGGACGAACTGTCGATTTAAACGTAACTCCCGCACCTTTACCAGTTGAACGTCGTCGCTAATTTTTATTTTTCTTCCCCATTATTCATTTGTGATTGGTCATTTGCGTTTATCTAATAGCCAATGACCAATTAATAATTACCAATTACCAATTACCATGACTAGCCAATTAAATGTGATTGAATTAGGCAATCCAATTTTGCGACAACGAGCAGAGCCAGTCAAAAATATCAAAGATGAATCTATCCAAAAGTTAATTGATGAACTAATGGTGACAGTTATTCAAGCTGATGGTGTGGGAATTGCTGCACCGCAAGTTGCTCGTTCACATCGTTTATTTATTATGGCTTCTCGTCCCAACCCTCGGTATCCGAAAGCACCATATATGGAACCAACAGCAATTATTAATCCGAAAATTATTGGTCATTCTTCAGAAACAGCAAAGGATTGGGAAGGTTGTTTGAGCGTTCCGGGAATTCGTGGTCTCGTACCCAGATATCAAACCATTGAAGTTGAATATTGCGATATCCCCAAAGGGGATGCGCGAAGCGATCGCAACGGTAAATTACAAAAGCTAGAATTAACTGATTTTGTCGCCCGGATTTTTCAACACGAATTCGATCATCTTGAAGGTAAAGTCTTTTTAGATCGGGTAGAAAGTACTTTAGATTTAATTACTGAAGCTGAATACCAAAAGTTAATGGGGATTGGGGATTAGGGATTGGAGATTAGCGACTAGGAATTGGAAAATTAATTAAATTAATTGTAGAGATGTTCCGGTGCAGCATCTCTAAAGGTTTAAGAATAATGAGTAATAAAATGAAAAAATTACTAAATCAACCCGAAGATTTTGTGCGGGAAACTTTAGCGGGTATGGCGATCGCCCATTCCGATCTGATTAAAGTAAATTTTGAACCTAATTTTATTTATCGTGCTGATGCTCCAAAAACAGGTAAAGTAGCAATTATTTCTGGTGGTGGTAGCGGACACGAACCGATGCATGGAGGTTTTGTCGGTCGGGGAATGTTGGATGCGGCTTGTCCGGGAGAGGTTTTTACTTCACCTACACCGGATCAAATGTTAGCTGCTGCTCAAGCAGTTAATGGCGGTAATGGTGTTCTTTATATTGTCAAAAATTATAGTGGCGACATCATGAATTTTGAAATGGCGACAGAATTAGCTGTTGCTGAAGGTATTCGAGTGCAAAATATTTTGATTGATGATGATGTTGCAGTCAAAGACAGTTTATATACCCAAGGACGTCGGGGTGTGGGAACTACAGTGCTAGCAGAAAAAATCTGTGGTGCAGCAGCCGAAGCGGGATACGATCTAAAACAAGTTGCCGATTTGTGTCGTCGAGTCAACCTTCACGGACGCAGCATGGGTATGGCGCTAACTTCCTGTACGGTTCCAGCTAAAGGTTCCCCAACATTCGAACTAGGAAGTCAAGAAATAGAAATGGGTATCGGGATTCACGGGGAACCCGGAAGAGAAAGAATGAGTTTAAAATCGGCTGATGAAATTGCCGAAACTTTAGCAATATCAATTATTGAAGATTCTTCATATAGTCGTACCGTTCGGGAATGGGATGAATCTACAGCTGAATGGATCGAAAAAGATTTAACCAATACACCTTTTGCTAAAGGAGATAAACTGCTAGCCTTCGTCAATGGTATGGGTGGAACACCCCAAAGCGAACTGTATATTATTTATCGCAAACTAGCAGATATCTGCACCCAAAAAGGAATGGAAATAGTAAGAAACTTGGTTGGCTCTTACATAACTTCTTTGGAAATGCAAGGTTGTTCTATTACTTTGCTTAAATTAGATGAGGAAATGATTAAACTTTGGGATGCACCAGTGTTGACACCAGCATTGCGTTGGGGAGTGTAATGAGTAACAAGTAATAAGTAATAAGTAATAAGTAATGAGTAAGAATTAAGAATTAAGAATTAAGAATTAAGAATTAAGAAGTAATTTAGTCTTCCCTATCCTCCCACACTGCCTACACTCCTAAAACTCCCCACACTCCCCACACTTCCCACACTCCCCACACTTCCCACACTCCCCACACTTCCCCAATCCCTAACCCCCATAACCCGTATAAAGAACTAAAGCTTGACCATTAGTGGTTGTTCTACCAGGAATTCTTTGACGCATTAGTTTTTTTGTTTTGTTTCCCCTGGTTTCTTCAACCCAAATTTTATAGGTATCTTTATCAAAAAATGCTTCAGCTACACCAGCAAAACTTGCAGAAGAATTTCTAATTCTGAATATGGGGTCTGTTGGTTTCTGTCTTCCCGCAGCGTAAATCAGTCCGCCAAGTAATTCAGTAGAACCACCAGATCGGGTGTCGATTTTGGTTTTTCCTCCTTCCGTCTTTAAACCAAGAATCCACAATTTTGCACCATTATTGATAATATTAGTTTGGGAATGACCTTCAATATTTAATTGTCTTGCCCATATACTTTGTTTGGAATTGAGTAATCTCAATTTACCCATTACAACATCATCAATAAATACATCTCCAGTTCCCTTACTTTCTAAATCAAAATCAGACATACTGCGATAAACTACAGTTCTATTGGTAACATTTGTCCACTTCAGTTTTGATTTGTGGGTAATAAAGAAATCTTCTACGATTAAAGTTGAATGCTTTCCGTTATCTGCAACTATCTCCCCTTTACCATTTAAACCACCGGTAGAACCAATAAATCTTTTAAGATTCCCTCTCAAACGTAAATTTCCATTAATTGTAAAAATTCCTTTCCTCGGTACTATAACTGTTGTAGCTCCAGAATCAATAGCAGCTTGAAAAGACACAGTATCATCCTTCCCATCATTCCCAACTGCTCCAAAATCTTCTACATTTACCCATTTATCCGGGTCATCCCAAGCTATTTTAGGAAATTTTTTTATTGGTAGTTGGAGTGACTTCTTTGGAGAAGGAAATTTTGCCAGAACTGGACGTGTGGTATATTCGTCTATCTTATTACCCTTAATTCTTTTCTTTGCTTGACGCGCATTACTTGAAAGAATATCTCTGTAGCCAGATGAAGTTACATTTCTCGCATAAATAAAACCAGCAGAAGAAATAGCTGAAGTTCTTTTTGCCCTTCTTGTACGACCAATTAATTTAGCATTAATTAAAGTGAGAGTTCCTCCCGGATCTTTACCTCTATGTGGATTTCTACCATTAATAATTGCTGGAACTGAATTAACACTGGTAAAACCTTCTAAACTCAATACCTGTCCGCCATTGTAAAGACCAACTCGATTTTGTTCTTTGACTGTAATATTTTGCATCGTAATACTGTTAATGCCATTTTTTGTGCGAATTCCGCGATCAAAACCAATAATTTCAACATCTTCAACCAATAGTGGACCGATTTCACCATGACTTAGTTCTAACCCTGTCCTTCCTTTCCGGTCTTCTGACATGATGGTGACACTGCGCACAGCCCCTTGATTATTTGCAACAAAATTTAATCCCTGAGCGCCAGGATTATTTTTACCAATATTAATTGTCAAATTTCTGACAGAATTACCAAAACGTTGTGCAACTAAACTTGCTTTAAAATCTCTCGACCTGCGATCCAAGTTTGGATCGAAACCTGTAGAAATAACTGGTCGAGGCTTTCTGGGATTTTGAAACTTAGAAGAATTATTGTTTAAGCGTATAA
>NZ_JASJDK010000172.1 GCF_030065675.1 Mastigocoleus sp. MO_188.B34
ATCCAAAGTATATTGATTCATTCCTATATATTTTTCCTCGTAATCTATTAATCAATCAGCTTTAAATAAGCTTTCATCAAATACACCTGTCAGCATATCGCATCAGTACTGTATGTGCCATGATCATATAAATTTAAAAGATATTTTTTTGAGAGAAATAGCAAAATTAAATGAGAAAATATTTCTATTTAGATAGATTACTTAACACAATAATTCAAATCATTTATATCAAGTTCATTTAATTCTTTTTCATCAAAGTTCTCCGGATCTAGCTGCTCATAGTATCCTCAGCTGATTCTACAATCGACATCAATCAGATATAAGCAACTTCTTGCTGTCAGAGTATAGATATTTTTGATATGATTTAAGAATAATTCAATAAAGACTTCTAAAAAATATCATTCCGCGTCTAGCGGCGAACGACAAAAGTGGAGAAGTAAAAACCGTAGAAAAGAAAAAGTGGGACGTTTCAATAAATATAGTAATCCCATTTTAATTCTCCATAAAAATAAAAGAACTTTGCCTTCTTCTCCTTTCAAAATGAGAATTGCTGAATCTTGATAGTCAATCTTGATAAATATTGCGATCGCTAGTTGCTGTTAGTTTATCCTGCCATAAAGTATCAATTGTAACTAAGTTATATCCTCGAGCTAATAATTGAGGAATTAAAATATTTGCTATTTCTGCGACATCTTCTCCCCCACAAAATCCATCATGTAAAACAATCATTGAGCCTTGCTTGACTAATTTTAAAACTCTTTCTGTCACAGTTTGGACTCCAGGTCTGACCCAATCTTCCGGAACTACGCTCCACATCACCGGTCGATAATTCCACTTTTGTAATAATTTTAGAGTTTTGGGTGTAAAAAAACCATTGGGAGGACGAACATCGCGTATTTCTTGCGATCGCAATCCACAA
This sequence comes from Mastigocoleus sp. MO_188.B34, assembly GCF_030065675.1. GTDB lineage: Bacteria > Cyanobacteriota > Cyanobacteriia > Cyanobacteriales > Nostocaceae > Mastigocoleus. The sequence continues at coordinate 920 of NZ_JASJDK010000172.1, forward strand.
GCATTAGAAATTACGGTCTGGGTTTTTTCTAGACTCTGCTGAAGTTCTGTTTCTGAAAGCAATGGAAAATTACGATGAGCATAGCCATGTAAACCAATCCAATGACCCGAAGCATGAATTTTTTTGACAATATGTGGTGAACGTTCGACACACGCTCCCAATAAAAAAAAGCTTGCAAGAATTTTGTGAGACTCAAGAACTTCTAAGAGTTTTGGAGTGTATTGGGGATGAGGTCCATCGTCAAAAGTAAGTGCAATGTTACGGGAACTGTTATTCCCCTCCCAAAGACAATCAGGGAATTTGGGTTGGAGAATGCGGTAAATAATTGGAAATATAGGAAAAAATGGCATAATTTGGATATTTTTAAATATCAATTACTTCGAGAGCGATCGCATTTTAGATCGGAACCAGTGCAGCTTTTATCTTGAACTTCGATCTCATCCCAGAGTCTACCGCTCGAAGTATATTTATTTTTGTAAAAATAAACATAAATACTGACCTCAGGAGGTGAAGACATATATAGGGGGGCTAACTGACTCAATTCATCTAAAATCTGAGATCGTAATTTTGGTAAATTATTTTGCCATAATTCTCCAAACTTTAGTAATGGACCAGTATCCCTAATCTAAATAATGCCTGCAAAATTGAAATAGAGTAACCATGATAGACTATTTCGAAAATCACAGTTTATCCACTTGTGCGCTGAAGTGGCGTATGGGTAAATTATTGGTTAAACCTGTAGATGAAGTTGAACAAGTCAATCTACCTGTTATACATAATAAAGAACGGTTAGTTGAGTGTTTAAAACATTCTTCAGTAAATTTAGTTTGTATAGATCCAAAATTAGGGGGAAAAGAGGTTCTATTGTGGGCTGAAGCTTGCGAACAAGCAGGTAAACCCATATATTTAAAGCTGCCAGCAAATCAAAAATATAAGAGACAATTCAATTGGTTTTTTGAATCTTTAGATTATTCTTTTAACTTCATTTGTGCCTCGTTTTTAATAATATTATTAAGTCCAGTAATGATGTTATTAGCTTTACTCATTACTGTAAACTCTTCAAGTCAAGTATTTGTCCGTGAATGGCGTATTGATAAGCGAGGTAAGCTGTTTCGTGTTATTAAATTTAATACAAAAGTATTAAAAGCAGATAGTATCTCAAATTCTCAAAACTCCAAACAGCTTCAGGGCAAATATACATTAAGTTTGATCGTCTATGATATTTTTGCTTATCTGCCGCAGTTGTTCAATGTGCTGCGTGGTGATATGAGTTTAATAGAAACTGTCCCTTATAGATTTTTTACTTCATTAACGATCAAAATAAAAAACCAAAAACAGTTAAATAATATGCCTCATATATTTACAGACTGTTTGTTAAATGAAGTTAAATCCCAACAAGTTAATCTCAATACTCTTAAGTCCTAGTATTTTAATGGTTCATTCAATTTTATTAGTGGGAGCATTTTGCTCCCTGTTTTGTGGAAAATAAATATAGCCAAATATATCAAATATATCCTGCTGTACTTTTCTCTAAACAGATAATTTTTGTAATATCTCTAGGATTGAGAATAAAAATAATTTTATTTCTCAGAGTAGATCCGATAAGAATTACGAGTTTTTCATGAAGTTTATCAAAGCTTTTTTTTGTTTTTTAGCAATTTTTATCGCTGCAGGTACGGCTTCTGCAAGAGTTTCCAAAGAAGCCAATAGTAATGCTACAACCTCCAATCTGCAAAGTTTGGGGACGGAAGAACTGATACGTAGTTATTGTTCTACTGATGGGAAAAATATATATAAAGAGTGGCGAGGTTCTGTTTATAGTTTTGTACCCCAGGAAAGACAACAGAAGCTTTTTAATATCATTGGAATGAACGTTGCTCGCTGTTTCCAGGATGATGGAGGACAATGGTATCTTACATCTCGCGAGCTTACATTTTACTTGGATCCCCAAACTAATAAAATACTGGAACACTGGCAAAATCCTTGGACACAGGAAGTTGTACCGGTTGTTCATATCGCCAATAATCCAGTACAAAATATTTTGGGAAGAGAGTACCCCATTTTTGTGGATGGTGAAAATGTTACTTTTGTACTTGATATTCCCCTTACCTATCCCAATGTTTTAGGAAACGACCCCAAATTTAAAGATTATAGTCCCCAGAAACTATACCAAGCTGGAGAATTTTTTAAGTTTACCGTTCCCCTAGAAGAAGCGACAGATACATCAAAAGCTACAACAGAGTCATTTTCTGGTGCTTGGACTCGTCTTGGACCTTGGTTACCTTGGATGAAAATGGGCGATCGTCCGGGACAACTTGTTTACAGCGCTGCGTTTAGCAAGTTTCGGGATTTTGAAGAAATTTCACCCGTACTTCAAAAATTAATTAACTCGCGATTTCCTGTTTATAAGAAAGCTCCCAGGTGTTTTCTTGAAGCCGAAAATGAAACTTCTTGGACTTATTTTCGCAAACATTTCAACGAGTATTTACAGGGTGCAGAATTTCCTATTCCAGAATTTAAGGATAACAGATCTTGTCGCTGAAGAACTGAGGGGAATGGAACTACGGAAAGGGAACACTAATAAAACAAATCGGTAATACCAATTCAATAAATCATTGCAACAGATTACCCTGTAGAGATAACGCCGCAGGCTCTGGTACGTCTCTACAAAAATTTATTTGTCTCATTGTTTTTCTAAATTGGTATAAGATTGCTGAGGACGCGCTACGCGTTCACCGTCAGGTGCGTCTAACCTCGTTCCTCATCACAATGACAGGTTCGGGTTTTGTCTATTCGCTGTGAAGCACGTTTAAGCTATACTTTTGACTTTTTACTTGTGCGTAGCTTGTGGAGGGGGATAAAGTCTCGCTTCTTTAGAATGGGAAATGGTTACAGGTAAGTTTTGACTGCTTGTTCAGCTAAAGCAAAAGCTCCCATGAGACCAGCTTTATTACCTAATTTTGGAGGTAAGATATAATCTTCGATTTCATTGAGAATTTCTGGAACTTTTAAGTAACTACTAAGATGTTTCTGGACTTGAGAACGTACAAGTGGGAAAAGCTGTTTTTGATTCATGACACCACCTCCCATAATGATTTTCTGAGGTGATAAAGTGAGAATAAAATTTACTAAACCAAGAGCTAAATAGTTTGCTTCTAGGAGCCAAGCTGGATGTTCCGGTGGAAGAGAAGTTGCTTTTTTACCCCAACGCTTTTCAATTGCAAGTCCAGATGCTAACCCTTCCAAACAATCATTGTGGAAAGGACAACAACCGGGAAAGGGATCCTCTGTTAAATTGTGAGGGATAAAAATATGTCCCATTTCAGGATGAAGCAGACCATGGATTAATTTACCATTAACCATTCCTCCTCCACCTATTCCGGTACCAACAGTAATATAGATGAAAGTATCTAATCCTTGGGCATTTCCCCAGCGATACTCACCTAGAACAGCAGCATTTACATCAGTATCAAAACCTATTGGTATCTTGAATTCGCGTCTAATTGCACCAACAAAATCAAAGTCTACCCAATTATGTTTGGGTGTATGTTTGAGATAGCCGAAAGTAGGAGAATCAGGATTAGGATCTAAAGGTCCAAAGGAACCAATTCCAATACCTTCCAAGGTTCCTTCAAGTTTTTCTTGCTGATGGAAAAAATCAATTACTTGGCATATTGTTTCTTGTGGTGTGGTTGTTGGAATGCGAATTTCTGCACGTGTATCATCAGGTTTAGTTCCTACACCACAGATAAATTTTGTTCCTCCAGCTTCTATCCCTCCCCAAAGTGGCATTATTTTCTCCTGATATAATTGTTCCCTTTTATATTAAACACAGTGAAGTTGCCAACAGCTTCTGCTTTTGGATAAATAGCTTGAACTTCAATTAGATTTTTCCATTCTGCTAAAATCAAAGAAATTATTAAAGAAATTACTAAAGAAATTGCCAATCTTACCCAAACAATTCCTGGTAATATAACTGATTATGATTTACATCCCGCTTTAAAAACTGCAATCCAAAAGGTATTGCACAATTATCATCTCGAATTTGACTCGTTGTATACAAGCGTTTCAAATAACAAGCAGTTAATATCGCCTAGTACTTTTATTACTCAACCTATCCGCTACTGTGCGCAGATTTCGTTTAATGAATTAGAAAATACAAAAAATATCAAAAGTGGCTGCGGAAAACAAATCAAACAAAGGTGGAAGTTAATCCAAAAGATTTGGAACGTTACTCGCTAGATCTATCTACAGTTGAGTTGTGCTGGTGGAAACTCAAGCATTTTTTACATTCTAAGGCGACTTGTACTTATGAAGCTCTAGACCAGGCTATGACTGGAACTATGGATTACATCATAAAAGATAATCCCATCGGTTGTTTCGCTCACTGCGATCTATTCGCCTGAAAATTGCTGTAACGATACTTCATCTTTGCATTTGTCATTGTAAAGGTTTTGGATAATGACTAATAACAATAAATGCTCAGAAAAACGACCGGTATACGAACGATTCGCAAATTGGTTTCAAAGACGCAAACAAAAAATCAGGCAAAAAAAAATCAGGCAAATAATAATTAAATATTCTATCATTCCCATCTGTATTACTGCTTTAGCATTTATTATGTATTTAGTAATACCAGAAGGTAACAAAAAAGACACGGAAATCAAAAAGTTCTGGGCGACAACTTTAAGAAATATTGAAGGTATAAGCATTTTTGCTGCTGTTATTCTTTATTTTATAGAAATTGATGACAGAAAACAAAGAAAACATTATGAAGCTTGGCAGGTGATCGACGCAGCTAATGGGATAAAAAGCAGTTACGCCAGAAATCAAGCTCTGCAAGATTTGAATGAAGATGCTGTTTCTCTGACAAGGGTAAATTTATCGAATACTGATTTGAAAAGCATCACTCTCAAATATGCCAATCTCAAAGAAGCGAACCTCAGTGCTACTAACCTTAGTAACGTCAACCTGAGAAAAGCCGACCTTGGTAATGCCAATCTTAGAGATGCAAACCTTAGTAATGCCAACCTTTGCGGTGTCAACCTTTGTAGTGCTAACCTTTGTGGTGCAAACCTCAACTGTGCAATCATCGACTCCGAGACAAAACTCGACCGAAAATGGCACTTAGTCTGGAAAATTATTAATCAGCCAGCCGAGAAACGAAAACTCTACAGTACGGACCTTAGCGGAGCCAATTTGAGTGATGTCAATCTCATAGAAGCCGATCTCACTAATGCCAACCTTAGCGGTACAAACCTGACTAAAGCCAACCTCAGTGGTGCCGACCTTAGTAATGTGGACCTCAGTGGTACAATCATCGACTCTGAGACAACAATCGATCAAAAATGGTATTCAGTCTGGGAAATTGTTAATCAACCAGCGGAAAGACGAAAACTCAGTAATAGCGATCTGATTCATGCCAATCTCGCTGGCGCTAACCTCAGGTATGCAAATCTCGCTGGCGCTAACCTCAGATATGCCAATCTCAGAGAAGCCGACCTAATTTATGCCAATCTCAGAGAAGCCAAGCTCACGGGTGCCGATTTCAGAGAAGCCAAGCTCACGGGTGCCGACTTCAGTAATGCCAATCTCCTAAGTGACAATGGCGATTTCAGTGATACCAACTTCAGTGGTGCTGATTTAAGTCATGCTAACCTCAGTAATACTAAATTTAGTGGTGCCGATCTCAGTCATACTAATCTCAGTAATGCCAAATTCAGTGGTGCAGACCTCAGTAATACTAACTTCAGTGGTGCCGATTTGAGTCATACCAACTTCAGTGGTGCCAATCTGAGCGGTACCAACTTCAGTGATGCCAATCTTAGTGGTGCTGACCTGAGTGATACAATAACCGACTCTGAAACAAAATTCGAGCAAAAATGGCATTTAGTCTGGGAAATTATTAATCAGCCAACTGAAAGACGGAATCTTACTAATACCGACCTCAGTGGTGTTAACCTCAATGGTGCCAACCTAGTTAATGCTAATCTGAGTGATACAAACCTCAGTGGTACAAACTTCACTAATGCTAATCTGAGTGGTACAAACCTCAGTGGTGCCAATCTCAGTGCTGTCAACCTCAGTGGTGCCAATCTCAGTACTGTTAACCTCAGTGGTGCCAACCTCAGCAATACAGTAATCAATTCTGAGACAAAACTTGACCGGAAATGGCGCTTAGTCTGGGAAATTGTTAATCAGCCAACTGAAAAACGAAACCTTACTAATGCCGATCTTAGTAGAGCCGATCTCAGTACTTCCGACCTTAGTACTTCCGACCTTAGTAGTGCCAATCTTAATGGTGCCAATCTTAATGGTGCCAATCTTAATGGTGCCGATATTAGTGGTGCTGACCTCAGAAATACCAGCCTTAGTGGTGCCGATCTGAGTAATACAATCATTGATTCTGAGACAAAAATCGATCAAAAATGGCGCTTAGTCTGGGAAATTGTTAATCAACCAACTGAAAGACGAAACCTCAGTAGTACCGATCTCAGTGGTACAGATCTTAGCGGTACCAACCTCAGTGGTGCCGACCTGACTAATGTAAATCTAAGTTATACAAACCTTACCAATACAAATCTCAGTGGTGCCGATCTTAGTGGTGCCGATCTGAGCAATACAATCATCGACTCTGAAACAAAACTCGATCAAAAATGGCGCTTAGTCTGGGAAATTGTTAATCAGCCAACTGAAAAACGAAACCTCAGTAGTACCGACCTCAGTGGTGCCAACCTCAGTGGTACTGACCTCAGTGGTATTGACCTCAGTGATGCCAATCTGATTTATGCCAAACTTAGCTGTACCAATCTTAGTGGTGCCTATTTAATTCGTACTAACCTTAGTTGTGTCGACCTTAGCGGTGCCGATCTCACTCTTGCCAAGCTTAGTGGGGCTTACCTTCGTAGCACCAATCTTAACAGTACTAACCTAAGTACTGCTGACCTCAGTACTGCTGACCTCAGAAGTGCCGATCTCACAAGTGCCAACCTTAGCAGTGCCAAACTTATCGGTGCCAACCTTAGCAGTGCCAACCTTAGCAATGCCAATCTTAGCAGTGCAAACCTCAGTACTGCTGACCTCAGTACTGCTAATCTCAGTACTGCTGACCTCAGTGGAGCCGATCTTACTCTTGCCAAGCTCAGCACTGCTGACCTCACTTTTGCCAAGCTCGGCAGTACTAAACTCAAAAATGCCAACCTGACTTATGCCAACCTCAGCAATGCTAATCTTAACAGTGCTTACCTCAACAGTGCTGACCTCAGCAGTGCTAACCTCAGCAGTGCTGACCTCACCGATGCCAAACTTATGTATACTAATCTCAGCAGTGCTGACCTCAGCAGTGCAGATCTTAGCAGGGCCGAACTTATTGATGCCAAATTCAAAAATGCCAACCTGCTTTATACAAATCTTAGTAATGCTAACCTCAATGATGCCAAGTTCTGGGATGAAAGCTTATATGAAGCCAGAAATATAACACCAGAACAAATCAAGCAAGCCAAAAATTGGGAAAAAGCAAAATATAGTCCAGAATTTCACAAAAAACTCGGTCTACCAGTAGAAGATTGATGATGAACCGACGGAGGATTGGGTAGTGATTCCCATGCAGTGGTAATACATATTTTTAGTATATTTGTTCTTACGTGTAGTAGATTAGTCCTGTATAAGTGAACTATTGTGTAAACTCTTTTATAACTTTTGCAGCAAGTTCCCAAACAACACTTAATGCATTTCTCGAGTTATGTTACAGATGATAAATAAACTAATTTGCGATCGGCACGCGCAGCTTTAGCTGCGATCGCGATTAATTGTGATGTAAAGATGTAAATCTGTTTGCAAATCGATCTCAACAGTGACTTTCTGGGATTTGTTAGAGTAAGTACTATATTAAATTTTCGCTCAACTTCCTAAGTAAAGCCATCTTTGAGAGGCAATTATGCTAACAAATACCATTATCCTATCCAAGCAAATCCCCACACTGGAATATTCCTCGGCGACAGAGAGGTTTGACGAAACCTGGGAAGCTCCTTTATCAACTTTATTGGGCTTAGGACGTGCAGCAGGCGCGGACTTCGTGGAATTTTTCTTAGAACGTGTTAATTATGTTAGCTGCCTTGCAGAGGATGACGCCATTACTAGCATTACACCACGCCTTTCCACCGGTGCTGGTGTGAGAGTATTTCGCGGTAAGGCTGATTGTTATGTCAGTACTAATAATATTTCCTTCGCTGGCTTAAAAGCTGCTTTGGAAAAAGCTTTAGATATTATGGGTCTGCAATTACCCGGACCAAATGCTTTCATTCCAGAAATTAATTTGGAATTATTTAGGGACTATAGCACCAAACGCGGTAAGGATGCTTGGTTACCTTTATGCAGTACCATGCAAGAGATGGGGGAAGTATTACTTGATGCAACAAGTACCCTGGGTAAAAAAGCATCCCACATTCAATCCCGACGTGCTTCATATTTCCGAGATTGGCAAGAAGTGTTAGTTGCTGCTAGCGATGGAGTTTTTGCTCGGGATATTCGCCTAACCCAATCGGTAGGATTCAATCTTCTTTGTGCTGATGGTGCTCACCGTACTTCCATTGGTCAACGTGCTGGTAACACTAGCGATCCCAAATTCTTAAAAACCTGGGATTATCAAGAAGCAGCCGACGAAATTTCCGAGTCTGCAGGTAAAATGCTTTACGCTGATTACGTAGAATCTGGAAATTATCCGATTGTCATGGCGAATCATTTTGGCGGGGTAATTTTCCACGAAGCTTGCGGACATTTATTAGAAACTACCCAAATTGAGCGGGGTACTACTCCCTTTGCAGATAAGAAAGGTGAGAAAATTGCCCACGAAAGTTTAACGGCTTGGGACGAAGGGCGTTCCGACAACGCTTTTGGTACCATCGAGATGGATGATGAAGGAATGCCAGCTCAAAGAACCCTGTTAATCGAAAAGGGTGTTTTGAAGAACTTCTTGGCAGATCGGGCTGGTTCGGTACGTACTGGACATCCTAGAACTGGTAGCGGACGTCGTCAGAATTTCACTTTTGCCGCAGCTAGCCGAATGCGTAATACTTACATCGCAACCGGAGAGTACAAGAATGAAGATTTATTCGCTTCCATTGATAAGGGCATTTATTGCAAGAAAATGGGTGGCGGTAGCGTTGGTGCAACCGGCGAATTTAACTTCGGTGTAGATGAAGCTTACTTGATTGAAAATGGCAAAGTTACCAAGCCATTAAAAGGAGCAATTTTGATTGGGGAAGCCAAGGAAATTATGAATAAAATTTCTATGTGTTCCCAAGATTTATCATTGGCTCCGGGTTTCTGCGGTTCTGTGAGCGGTAGTATTTATACAACAGTTGGACAACCCCATATCAAGGTTGATTCAATCACCGTTGGTGGACGTTAAGGATTTTTGTGTTTTTGTGTGTGTGGAATTTAGGGGTTTTCAAAAGCGGAAATATACCAATCTTAAGGATGGACGTATTAAAGATTTTAAGGGCGCACGTCTGTGCGCCCCCACGGATACAAAATACGGTATGAATTATTTTTGGAAACTCTCAGTAATACTGATCCAGCACACAGACATATTTTTTAGTTTTTGACTTTAGTACAGACGTGACATGTAACGTCTCTACAACTTTTAATTTATGTCCTACGGACACGCTACGCTAATAACTTTTGACTTTTGACTTAAACTATGGCGAGTATTCAAGAAATTGCAACTGCGGCGAAAGAAAGTGCTAGCAAACTGGGAATTAAGAAGTTTGATATTTATGGTGCGGTTACCGACCAAACTAGCGTTCAAGTAGATAAGGGCGAACCAGAACAGGTTAAAGCTTCAAATCTTTCTGGTGTAACGGTTAGGGTATGGAATGATGAAAATACCATGGGCGTTACTAGCACCACCGATGTGAATTCCAAGGGATTGGAACTAGCATTACAAACTGCTTACGAAGCAAGTTTTTTCGGTGTCAAGGAAAATGTACCTGACTTCAGCCCTGAAGCTACTGTTAAAATTGACGTTAAGCAAGAAGAAAAAGCTGAACCTGCTTCTGTTTCAGAACTGATTGAAAAATTATTAAAAGCTGAAAAGGATGTAGTTGAAGCTCATCCGGCGATTGAAAGCGTTCCATATAACCGTTTAGCGCAAAGAGGTATCGATAAGTTTTATCTCAATAGCGACGGTGCGATGAGAAGCGAATCCCATTCCTATACTTCAGTTTTCTTGTACAGTAAAACCGAAGAAGAAGGGAAAAAACCCCGGAGCGCAGGTGCTTTTAGATTAAGTAAAAGTTTGAGCGAGTTGGATCTTGATGGTTGTATCAAAGAAACTGCAGATAAAACCATCAGTCACTTGAACTACGAAAAAATCAAAACCGGTAAGTACACCGTTGTTTTTTCACCTGATGCTTTTTTAAGCTTGCTGGGTGCTTTTTCTAATTTGTACAATGCCCAAAGCATTTTGGACAATCAAAGTTTATCAAAGGCTGACGACCTAGGAAAGGAAATAGCTTCCCCCTTACTTTCAGTCTGCGATGATTCTTTACATCCAGCAAATATTGGGGCAGAAACATTTGATGGAGAAGGAACTCCCACTCGTAAGGTTTCCTTAATTGAAAATGGAATCTTGAAAAACTTCCTTCACAGCGCGGGTACTGCGAAAAGAATGAATGCTAAGCCCACAGGAAACGCTAACATTGGCGCGAAGGTCACAGTTAGTCCCAATTTCTATCACGTTTACGCTGGCGCACCTGCAGAAAAAGAATTTAGTTTAGAGACGGCGGAAAATGTCGTTTTCATTGACGATTTGCAAGCTCTCCACGCTGGAGTAAAATCCTTGCAAGGTTCTTTTTCCTTACCTTTCGACGGTTGGTTAGTAAATAAAGGTGTAAAAACCAGTATTGACTCTGCAACTGTCGCAGGAGATTTCCTTGAAGTCATGAAGTCGATTGTGTTTGTCGAGAAAGAACCAGAATTAACCCCTGGAGGAGTCTGTCCCAGAATTTGGGTTGAAGGTCTTTCGATTACTGGTGAATAGGGATTGGCGATTAGGTAATGGGTAATTGGTAATGGGTAATTGGTAATTGGTAATTTTTTCTCATTACTCATTACTCATTACTTATTACTCATTACTGTGCGCTATCGCCACTTTGTGGCGCGTGCCGTACGCGCCCCGCAATACCTACGGTACGCTTCCGCTAGGCGCTAACATTACTCATTTCTCCCAATCCCCATCCTCAAGCCAAAAACAGCTTGTAGGCGGGATTTTTATTTTCATCCCAATACTGATATCCCAAAGTATCTAAAAATGCTTGCCATTCTTGCATTTCTTCCGGTGGAACCTGGACTCCGACCACAATTCGTCCGTAATCTGCACCATTGTTGCGGTAGTGGAACAAACTAATATTCCAGTTGGGACTCATAGAACCGACAAATTGCATTAATGCGCCGGGACGTTCGGGAAATTCAAACCGATATAATAACTCGTTATGGGCGAGGGGCGAACGTCCGCCAACCATATGTCTCAAATGCATTTTGGTTAGTTCATCATCCGTTAAGTCAATGATTGCAAAACCATTATTTTTAATAATTTCGGCAATATTTACCCCATCAGCACGGTTTTGAATTTGGATCCCGACAAAAATTTGGGCTTCCTTCTCATGGGCGATACGATAGTTAAATTCTGTTAGGTTACGTTTGCCGATACATTCACAAAACTTACGCAGACTTCCCGCCTCCTCTGGTATCGTTACTGCAAAGATAGCTTCCCGACGTTCCCCTAATTCCGCCCTTTCGGCAACAAATCGCAAGCGGTCAAAATTCATGTTTGCACCACAAGCGATCGCAACCAATGTTTTATCCTCAATTCCTTCCCGCTCTACATAGGCTTTAGCCCCTGCGATCGCCAGCGCTCCAGCTGGTTCCACAATTGACCGAGTATCTTGAAATACATCTTTGATTGCAGCACAGGTATCATCGGTATCTACCCGAATGATGTCATCTACAAACTCTTGACACAGGCGAAAAGTCTCTTCCCCAACTTGTCGTACCGCTACACCATCGGCAAATAAACCTACTTGGGGTAAACGTACTCGACGACCCAAGCGCAAGGATTGATACATCGCATCGGCGTCAACAGGTTCAACCCCAATAATCTTAATTTCTGGACGCAAGCGTTTAACATAGGCTGCAATTCCTGAAATTAAACCGCCACCACCAATCGCAACGAAAATTGCATGGATCGGTTGCTGATACTGACGCAAAATCTCCACGCCGATTGTACCTTGTCCGGCAATTACATGGGGATCGTCAAAGGGATGGATAAAAGTTAAACCCTTTTCTGCTTCTAGTTCGCGAGCATAGGCGCAAGCATCATCATAGGTATCACCATGTAATACTACTTCTCCCCCTCGAGCTTTGACAGCATTGATTTTTACTTGGGGGGTAGTTACTGGCATCACAATAATAGCTTGCGTACCTAGTTTACTGGCTGCAAGGGCAACACCTTGGGCATGATTTCCCGCCGATGCAGCAATTACACCCTGTTTTAAGATATCTGGGGGTAGTTGTGCCATTTTGTTGTAGGCTCCCCGGAGTTTAAAAGAAAACACCGATTGCATGTCTTCTCTTTTAAGCAGAAGTTTGTTATTTAAACGTTTTGATAAATTTGGGGCATAGTCAAGGGGTGATTCTTGAGCAACATCATATACGCGAGCTGTGAGTATTTGTACTAGATAGTCGCAGAACATGGGGCGAACGAATTGGTAGATGCGTTATGGAGTTTAATTTTACGCTAGTTTGGGGACATGTTTGGCGAGATTGGTTATTTTAAGGCAAATTTAAAGTATTCAATATTGTACTGTAAATACCTGGAAGCGAAAGCAAATACTAAGTCCAAATATATTTATTCTATTAAAATAGTTTAGGATTAACATAGTAGTTGCATGTTATTAATTGTACTATAGACTCTTCCGAAAATTTGCAACACGCTGTGAGTCTGGTTTTGGACAGCGTTAACTGTGAGCCAGAACTAACGTAATAATCAGGCTTGGAGACAGTTAGTGATAGCAACTATCAACAAAAATATTGA